>NZ_JBDPZC010000003.1:0-453783 GCF_039872765.1 Roseateles flavus
CTGCGCTTCCTCCACCGGCACCTGGCCCAGCAGCCGCTGCTGCATCAGCACCGTCCGCGCCCCGGAGTCCTTCACCATGTGTTCCAGGCGCTGCGCCGGGTAGCTCGGGTCCAGCGGCACATACGCGCCACCGGCCTTCAGGATGCCCAGCAGGCCCACCACCATCTCCAGCGAGCGCTCCATGCACAGGCCCACCAGCTCGTTGCGCTGCACCCCGCACGTGTGCACCAGGTACTGCGCCACGCGGTTGGCCTGTTCGTCCAGCTCCGCGTAGCTCAGGCTGCGGCCTTCGAAGCTCAGCGCCAGCGCCTGCGGGGCCTGCTGTGCCTGGGCCTCGAAGAGCTCGTGGATGCGCACGTGCTGCGGGAAGGCCCGCGTCGTGGCGTTGAAGCCTTGCAGCCGGGCCTGCTCGGCCGGGCTCACCCACCGCAGCGCGCCCATGGCGTCAGCGGGTCGATCCAGCAGGGTCTGGAGGGCCAGCTCGAAGGTATCGGCCAGCCGATGCACGACGTCGGCATCAAAGAGCCCTTGTGCAAAGCGCCAGTTCAGCGCCAGGCCCTGCTCCGCAGCGCGGATGTCCAGTTCGAGCTCGTACTGGCTGAAGCCCTGCTCCAGCTGCGCGGCGCGGCAGGCCAGGCCCGGCAGCGAGAACGCCGGCATCTCCTGGTTCTGGTAGGACAGGCAGATCTGCACGAGCGGTGCGATGCCGGCACTGCGGGCCGGCATCAGGCGCTCCACGATCTGGGCGAAGGGCAGTGCCGCGTGAGCCACCGCCTGCTGGAAGCCAGCGGTCGCCAGCTTCAGCTCATGGATGAAGCTGTTCTTCAGGTCGAACCGCAGCCGCAAGGGCAGCAGGTTCACGAAGTAGCCCACCAGCCCATCGAGCCTGGACGAGGGCCGCACAGCCAGCGGCGTGCCGATCACCACGTCCCTCGCATTCGAATGCATGCCCACGGCCAGCGCCAGCAAGGTGTGCAGGACGACGAATTCCGTCGTGCCGGCCTGCCGCCCCATGGCACGCACCTGCTCGAGCCGCCCAGCCGGCAGCAGGCGCTGGAAGGTCAAGACCTGACCCTCAGCGCCCAGCGCCCGTTCGCGGTTCACGCGCAGGCCGTGGACCTCGGGGGCATCGGCCAGGGCCTCCTGCCAGTAGGCGAGGTCCTGGGTGCGCTGTGCCTGGTGCAGCTCGGAACGCTCCCAGACCGCGAAGTCGGCGTACTGAAGGGGCAAGGGCTCCAGCACGGCGCTGTGCCCCGCATGCGTCAGCTCATAGAGCCGCCCCAGCTCCTGCACGAAGACACCCAGCGACCAGCCGTCGCTCGCCGCATGGTGGAAGGCCAGCCAGAGCTCATGGGTCTGCGCGTCCAGGCGGACCAGCGCTCCTCGCAGCTTGCAGTCCTTCGCCAGGTCAAAGGGAGCGAGGAAGACCTGCTCACGCAAGCCTTGCAGTGCAGCGTCGCGCAGCACGGGTTCCTGACCCTGCGTGCAGAGGCGGGCCAAGGCCTTGAAGGGGGCCTGGCCGGCCCGCTGCACGAGGCCCGTCGCGCTGACCTCCATCGACGACTCCAGCACCTGGTGCCGCGCGCACAAGGCGCGCAGCGCCGTCTCCAGGGCCTGCTCATCCAGCGCGCCAGCGCACTCGATGCGTGCGCAGAAGTGCAGGCCGGGGTGCCGGCCCTGTGCCTCGTAGGCCAGCCAGAGGGCCTCCTGGCCAAAGGACAGCGGCGCGGCCTCGCCGGTGAGCACCACAGGCCTCAGCTGCGCCTCTGTCCCCGTGAAGGCCGATGACGGCGAGGCGCCGTCGGAGGCCAGCCTCTCCAGCCAGGACTGGATCTGCGCCTTGCGCTCCCTCAGTTCAGCCAGCAGCTCGCCCTGCAGGACACCACGCGGCGCACTCGTCTTGAGCTGCCCCTGCTCCAGCTGGAAGCGGATCCCGAGCTGCTCGCAGCGGCCAAGAAAGCTGATCCACGATGTGTCCATTCCCTCTGCTCCTGATGCTGGGTTGTCCCAGACGTATCACCCATGTGCGGCCCCTGTGCGCAGGCTGCCAGCCCGGCATCGCGGCCTGATGACAAGACGCTGCCGCCGGTGCTGAGTGCAAACCGGCGGCATGCGCGTCGCGCGCAGCGCTCCCCCGCGGGGGGCGCTGCCGCGTTCATTGCTGGCTTGGCGCGGGCCGGGATCGCTCCCGCCCGCGGACGCCCTCAGTTCGCTCCGGCCTTGCGGATGCGATAGGTCCAGTTGATGCCGTAGTAGTCGCGCCCCACGATGCCGGCGTCTTCGCCGTAGATCACGGCGCTGTACTTGACCTGGTAGTTCGCACCGTCGCCCCAGACGAAGCGCAGCCGACGGACGTGGGCGAAGCGGTAGGTATCCAGCTTGGCCGGGTCGGTGAAGGCGTCGTGACAGACCTGGTAGCTCGGCTCGGAGACGCCCTGCTTGGAAATGCACTCGAAGCTGACCAGCTCGCCATCGGTGTCGATGAACCAGTGACCACCGACCGTGCCGCCGTCCAGGTTTCCATCGGGGCGGAAGTTGACCTTGACCAGGCTGACGCCGTCGACGCTGGGCATGTAGTAGCTGCCGGGGAAGGTCTTGGGGTCCAGCACGGGCTTGGCATCACGGATGACATCGGTCATGAGGTCCAGGTCGGAGCCATCCGCTGCGACGAAGCTGAGCACGGCGCTGTAGCCGCCCTTGATCTCCTTGACGAAGCGCAGGCGGTACTTGGACACCCGTCCCGGCATGTCGTCCAGCTGAAGGCTGATCGCGCCGCTGTCGTCGCGCGACCAGCTGAAGCCGCGGGACTCGCTGTGGCGGCCCTGGATGACATCGACATACTTCATCACCCCGCGCGTCGCCGAGCTGAACTCCAGGGTGTTGCCGATGCCGTCGATGGTGAACTGCGCATCGAAGGCGCCGGGGAAGGTCCCGAAGAAGCGGTCACCCGCCTTCACCTCGGGTCCGCGCACGAACTGGTTCACGATGGAGAAGGCGCTGGTGGCCTTGTGCGGCTTCTCGTACACGTCGACGCCCAGCGCGGCCCGGTCCATGCCGGCCGGCAGGTCCACCTTGCGGTGCAGCTCGTAGCTCACCAGGAGGTTGTTGGATGCGCCGGCCATGAGCACCGCGTTCTCCAGCCACTCCTTCACCTTCACGGTGATCGGCTCACCGGTCACCGGATGGGGCACGGTCAGCTGTGTGTCCACCGCCTCGTCCTTGCCCGTCAGCACGGGCATGGCACGCATGGGCGTGGGCGGCAGCGGGATGGTCAGCACGTGGGGCACGCTGGTGTCGAGCAGGCCCATCTGCATGAACTGGCCGTCGCTTCCCGCGGGATTCGCGTAGGAGAACTGCGCGGCCTTGGTCATCAGGAAGCGCCCGCCGGGCACCGTCGAGCTGCTCAGCGTGGCGGGGCGGAAGTTCAGCTCGCGCGTCGACGGCGCACTCGCACCTGCCGGCGTCGACTCGATGGTCCAGGCGTAATCCTGGGGACCGACCCGCAGTGCCACCTTGATCCGCTCCGTCCCCACCGCCGGACATTGGCGCAGATCGGGCAGATTGCAGATGGGGTCCACCTTGGTCAGCATGGCCTCGCCATTGCTGTTCACCGACCAATGGAAGCGTGACTGGACCTCGCCGCCCACGACGATGCGGCCGGTCTTCACCGCTTCCAGCTCCGCGCTGACATTGATGCTGGAGGGGGAGAACTCGTACTCCACCTCACCCGGCGTCTCGGTCCGCCAGCCGCCCAGCAGCTTGTCAGCCTCCAGGCGCACAGGCGCCTGCTGCGAGTCAGAGCCGCCGCCGCAAGCCGCGAGCGCCATTGCGGCCGCCACTGCAGCCAGCCAGCGCGCCATCTTGAATCCAGGGACTGTGTTCAGTTTCATCATTGCGTTCGTTGGTTGTGACAAGCCGTGGACGCCGCAAGGCAGCAGGCGCCGTGGCCTGCCCCGCGCAGCTCCCGTGGCCGGGAGGGATGCCGTCAGACCGCTTGCGGGGCCTGGCGCGCTGGGCTCTGGACGGCGGAAGGAGCGCTGCCGGCGTCGCCTCGGGAGGGAGGCCCGGAGTCGGCGATGTCAGCGCTGACGCGCTGGCCGCCTTCCATCTTGATGACGGCATCCGCGCAGTGGAAATAGCGGTCGTCGTGCGTGATCGCCAGCACCAGCTTGTTCCGCCTGCTCAGCTCCGGGAGGATCACTTCGTAGAAGGCGCGCTTGAACTCGGGATCCTGGTCGGCGGCCCATTCATCGAAGACGTACATGTCCCGGTCCTGCAGCAGGGCGACCAGCAGGGCCAGGCGCCGCCGCTGGCCGTCGGAGAGCTTGGTCGCGGTGAACTCGCCGTCGCGGTACTGGGTCTTGCCCTGCAGGCCCAGCATGGCGATCAGCCGGTCCACTTCCTGGGTGTCGACCGGCGTCGCCACATAGAGCTTGCGGAACAGGTAGTAGTTGGAATAGATCGCCGAGATCCGACGGCGCAGCGACTGCCGGTTGCCGTCATGGACCACGGTGCCATCGAAGGCCAGCTGACCGTCCTGCGGGCGGTAGTGCAGCGTCAGCAGCTTGGACAGCGTGGTCTTGCCCGATCCATTGCCGCCAACCAGGAAATAGACCTTGCCGCGCTCCAGGTCCAGGTCAATGGGGCCGACCGAGAAGGCCTTCTCGGAGCCGCCGTCCTCCGCGATGACGTAGTGATAGCGCAGGCCGCGCACCGTCAGGTGCTGCCACGGCTCGTGCGAGGCAGCGGCCTGCTCCTCCCGCACATCGGCCAGACGACGGAACAGCTCGGTCACGCGCTCCGCCGAGATCTTGCCGGCCTGCAGCTGCGGCAGCATGGCCAGGATGTTGCCGACCGGCGCAGCAATGCACAGCAGCACCATGACGGTCCCGGACACGGTGTCCGTCGGCAGACTCAGCAGGCGGGGCAGCACGAACACGGTCAGCCCGATCACGAAGAAGGCCAGCAAGTCGCTGAACACGCCGGCCGAATGCAGCAGGGCGTCGCCATGCTTTTCCCAGCGAACGGCGGCCTGCTGGCTCTGGACGACCTCTTCGTCCATGAAGCGTCGGGACTTGGGCCGGTCCAGCCGCAGTTCGTAGGCCCCGAGGATGACGCCCCGCACGCCCTCCAGCGTCACGTCGCGCAGCTGGGTGGAGCGCCGGTAGAAGCGCTCCGAGATGCCCAGCGGCAGCTGGAAGGCGACGACGCCCACGAAGATGGCCAGCAGCACCATCCCCAGCACCGTGAGGTTGAGATAGGCCAGGTAGGCCAGCATGCCCATCACGGTGACGGCAGAGACCATGATCATCGGGATCGCCGCGGCGGCGTTGGCGATCCGGTTCACGTCATCGACCACCACATTGATCAGCTTGGCGAAGCCGACCGCCTCCAGCGCATCGACCTCCAGGCGGTTCACATGCGCGGTGATCGACACGCGCAGGTCCGCGGCGGCCGACTTGGCAATGTGGTTGATCAGGATCACCGAGCCGGCCTTGGTCAGCATGATCAGCGAGCACAGGCCGAAGAACAGCCACGCGCTGGACAGTCCGCCCGCCTCGCCCGCGCCCTGGCTGCCCAGGCCCTTCATGATCATGGGCACCGCCGCGCTGTACAGCGCTCCGGCCAGGGCGCCCAGCGCGATGCCCAGGACCAGCCTGGCCGGCGCCTGCCGGAAGAGCATCCGCCCCACGGACAGCCCGCTGGGCGGGGGGCCGGAGAAGTCGGTCGCCTCGCTCGTCGGCGGGGTCGGCGCCGAGGGCGTGAGCTCGGCCGCCAGGGCCTGCTGCATGGGCCCTGCACTCATAGCAGCACCTCCTCAAGATCGTCGTCTTCCGTCGGCGCAGGCTGGGTCAGCGACTGCGCCATGCGTTGCATCACGGCGGCCTCGATCACTGCGGCACAGGCCCGCACGGACGAGTTGCCGTAGAACCGGGCGATCGGAAAGTCCACGCCAAAGCCTTCGCGGATCTGCGTCACCAGGCGCGAGGCCTGCAGCGAGTTGCCGCCGACCTCGAAGAAGTTCGCCGTCACGCCAAAGTCCTCGCGGCGCAGCACGGTCTGGCACAGGGCCAGCAGCTGGCGCTCGGTCTCGGTCGCCGGGGCCACCATGGCGTCGCTCAGGCGGGGCGCCGGCAGGCGCCGCCGGTCGACCTTGCCGTTCGGGCTTTGCGGCAGGCGGTCCAGGCGCATCAGCACGGCCGGTCTCATGGGTTCCGGCAGGTGGGTGCGGAAGGTGGCATGCAGGGCGGCCTCCAGCAGGGCCAGCTCGGGATGCTGCGGCGCCGTCACGTAGTACAGGGTCAGCGTGGCCTCTTCGTCGTCCGGCAGCGACGGCACCCAGGCGGCGGCCTGGCTGACGCCGTCCACGGACTGGGCCAGGGCCTCGATCTCGCCCAGCTCGATGCGCACGCCGCGCAGCTTGATCTGGTGGTCGGTCCGCCCCAGGAACTCGAAGCGTCCATCGGCCAGCCGCCGGACCCGGTCGCCGGTGCGGTACAGGCGCCCCGAGCCGCGCAGGCGATCCGGCACAAAGCGCTCGGCGGTCAGCTCGGGGCGGTTCAGGTAGCCCTTGGCAATGCTGGCCCCGCCGATGTAGAGCTCGCCGGGCGCGCCTGCCGGCTGCTCCTGCCCGCCAGGGCCCAGCACGTGGAAGCGGGCATGGCGATAGGGGCGGCCCAGCATGCAGCGCTGCTCGTCGTCATCGGACTGCGGCTCGTGGCTGGCGCAGACGATGGTGGACTCGGTCATCCCGTACAGGGCCAGCACACGGAGGTCCGGACGCCAGCGCCTGATCTTGCGCAGCAGCGTGCCAGTCACGGGCTCGCCACCGACCAGCATCAGGCGCAGGGGGGCATGGGAGCCTGGCCCCAGGGCCATGGCGGCGTCCAGCCAGCGCTGGGCCAGGCTGGGCACGGCATGCAGCACCGTCACGTCGGAGCTCAAGGCCGCCAGGCGGTCGATGTCGGCCACGTCTTCGCCCCGGACGATCTTGACCGAGCCGCCGCTGGTCAAGGGCAGCAGCAGTTCCAGCAGCGAGGCACCGAAGGCCTGCGAGCCGATGGTCGGCATGCTGTCGGACGGGCCGAAGCAGGTCACCTCGCGGTTCGCCAGCAGTGAATGCGCCAGGTTGACCTGCGTGACCTCCACGCCCTTGGGCTCGCCCGTGGAGCCCGAGGTGAAGAGCACGTAGGCCACGCGCTGCGGATCTGGGGTCAGCGGCGCGAGGGGCGGCTGCCCATCCGTGCCCAGGGACTCCACCCACCACCGCGCCACGCCGGGCGCCGGCGGGAAGGACTCGGCCTGCGCCTCGCTCAGCAGCACGCCGCGCGCCTGCGAGGTCAGCAGCATGGTCCCGATCCGTTCGGCGGGATAGCGCGGATCGATGGGCAGGTAGGCGGCGCCCAGCTTGAACAGGGCCAGCAGCGATGCGACCCAGTGCACCGAGCGGGCCAGCCCGACGGCCACCACGCAGCCGTCCCCCACGCCGAGCCGGGCCAGGTGCGCGGCGTAGGCGCTGCTGAGTTCGTCCAGCTGCGCGTAGCTGACACGCTGCCCCTCGTCGGACACCGCCAGGGCGTGAGGCTGGCTGCGCACCAGCGCGGCGAAGGCCTCGATGGCCGTGGGCAACGCGGCGCCGCCCTCACCGCCCGCGCTGTCTTCCACACGCGCGGCGGCTTCGGCCGGACCGCCGGACGCAGGCGCCACCGGCACGACGGCGAAGCTGGCCAGCGGCCGCTCGGGTTCCGCCAGGCCGCCTTGCAGGAGGCGCACGAAGCTGTGGCTGAGGGCCTCGATGGTGGCAGGCAGGAACAGCGCCGACGCGTACTCCCACGCCAGCACCGTGTGATCGCCATGCATGTGCAGGTGCAGGGCGATGTCGAACTTGGCCACCGGCTGCGACTGGATGATGGGGCGCACGCTCAGGCCATGCAGACGCAGCGCCTGGGGATCGCCGTCCTGCTGCGTGAGCATGATCTGCAGCAGCGGGTTGTAGGCGGCAGACCGGCCCGGGTTCAGGGCCTCCACCAGGGCGTCAAAGGGCAAGGCCTGGTGCCGCAGGCCGGCGACGGACAGGCGCTGTGACACCTCCAGCAGGCTGGCCAGCGTGCTGTCCGGCCCCAGCTGGAAGCGCAGGGCCAGGGTGTTGACGAACAGGCCGATGGCCTGGGCCGCCTCGGGGTGCAGCCGGTTGGCGGCGGCCACACCGAACACCACGTCATCCTCGCCACCGTGCCGCGCGAGCGTGGCGGCGAACACGGCCTGGTACACGGTGAACGGCGTCACGCCCCGCTGGAGGGCGAACTGCTGGACGGCGGCAGCGAGCCCTTCAGGCAGCGCCTGGCGATGCACCGCGCCGGCCACGTCGCGCACGGGCGCCCGGGGCATGTCCGGCATCAGCCCGTGCAACTGCGGCGCCTCGTGCAGGAGCTCGGTCCAGTAGGCCAGGTCAGCGCCGCGGTTCGCGGCCCCGAGGCGCTCCTGGTGCTCCATGAGGTCCGCGTATTGCAGCGCGGGACGCTGCGGTGCCTGGCCCTGCCCGAGGGCATGGGCATAGGCCTGTTCCAGGTCCCGATAGAGCCGGCGCGCACTGAGGCCGTCAGCGGCGATGTGGTGGAGCGTCAGGGCCAGCACATGCTCGCCATCGGCCAGCTTCACCAGCAGGGCCCGCAGCGGCCATTCATCGGCGAGCTGGAAGCGATGGTCGGCATGGGCGGCCAGCAGGGTCTCCAGCGCGGCGGGTTCGGCGCCCGCCTGTGTGAGGTCCCGGCTTTCCCACTGCACGGGGCCGGGGGCGTCGACGCATTGCTCGATGCCTTGCTCGCCCCGCAGGTAGCGGGTGCGCAGGATGTCATGGGCGGACACCACCCAGTCCAGCCCGCGCCGCAAGGCTTCCACGTCCAGCGGGCCGCACAGGCGGAGCGCCGCCGGGATGTTGTAGTAGGACCGGCCCTCGGCCAGCTCCTCCAGCAGCAGCATGCGCGCCTGCGCCGGCGAGACCCGCCAGCGATAGGGCGCCCGCTTGGGCGACAGCAGGCGCACCAGCTCCGCCTTGTGCTGGCGCACCAGCGGCAGCAGCGCCTCCAGCACCTCGTCCGTGGCGTGAATGGAGAGGTCGGCGCCCTCCACCCCGAGCTCCGCACCGCGGGCGCGAAGCAGGTCCAGCAATTCGTAGGGGCTCATACCGTTGGGGCTCATACGGTGACCGTCCGCTTCGGGGCTGCCTGCACCGTCGGACGGGCCTGCTGCCGGGCATCGATCCAGCGGGCCATGTCTTCCAGGCGAGGCGTCTCGAACAACTGGGCGACCTGCAGGTCGGGCAGCCCGTACTGGCGCCCGATGGCTGCCACCACTTCCGCGGCCGACAGCGAATCGCCTCCCAGCGCCAGGAAATGGTCCTGCGCGGACACGTGGCTGCGGTTCAGCGCCGCGCACCAGATGGCAGCCAGGGCCCGCTCCGTGGCCGAGTCAGGCGCCCGGCCGCCCGCCGCGGCCTCGTGCAGCACGCCGGTGTCGGCCAGGATCTCAAGGGTGCCGTCCTGCAGCATCGCCCGCGTCTGGCGGCGCTGGATCTTGCCGCTGGACGTCATGGGCACCTTGTAGGGCTTGACCAGCACCACGCGATTCACCACCGCCTCGTACTGCTCCATCACGGCCGACCGGATGGCGTCGACGACGGCCTGTGCGTCCATGCTGCGGAAATGGGCACGCTCGATCTCGGCCACCACGACCAGCTGTTCGCCCTCCTCGCCGGCCTGCGCGAAGGCCGCCACATGGCCCTCGCGCACGGCTTCATGCGCGCGCGCTGCGCTCAGCTCGATGTCTTGCGGGTACAGGTTGCGGCCATGCACGATGACCAGATCCTTGATGCGCCCCGTGATGTACACCTGGCCCTGATGCATCACGCCCAGGTCCCCGGTCCGCAGGTAGCGATGGGCGTTGTCCGGCTCGTCGACGATGGCCTGGCCGAAGGTGGCCAGCGAGAGCTCCGGCATTTCCCAATAGCCGCCGGCCACGCTGGGCCCGGCAAACCAGATCTCGCCCACCTGGCCTTCCGGCAGGGCTTTGCGGCTGTCGGGATCAACGATGCGAAGGTCGTGCGGTCCCAGCGCTGCACCGCAGGCCACGATCTGCGTCGCCCGCGGCGAATCGGGCGGCAGCAGGCTCAGCTGGCGATCGGCCAGGGCGAAGCGGTCCGCGCACTGCGTGATGGGCTCGGCCGCCGCGTCGCCGCCACTGATGAACACTGTGGCTTCGGCCATGCCGTAGCTCGGGTAGAAGGCCGTGGACCGGAATCCGCACGCCGCGAAATGGCGGGCGAACTGATCCAGCGTCGACGCCCGCACCGGCTCCGCGGCGTTGTAGGCCACCCGCCAGCTGGAGAGATCCAGGCCCGCCAGACGCTCCGGCCGGATCTTGTCCACGCACAGCTGGTAAGCGAAATTGGGCGCGCCGCACATGGTGCCGCGGTACTCGGTGATGGCGCGCAGCCACATTTCCGGATCGCGCACAAAGGCTGCCGGCGCCATCAGGGTGGATTCCGCCCCCATGGCGGCAGGCCACAGCACGGTCGTGACCAGCCCGAGGTCATGGAACAGCGGCAGCCAGTTGACGAAGCGGTCTGCCGGGTTGCCGGTGGACATCAGGGAGAGATGCTCGACATTGCCCATGATGTTGGCATGCGAGATCATCACGCCCTTGGGCATGCCGGTCGAGCCGGAGGTGTATTGCAGAAAGGCCAGGTCCGTGAGTGCGGGCCCGGGCTGCGCCAGGGGGCCGGCGCCGGCCAGCAAGTCCTGGTCCACCGCGTGAAACTGCAGGCGCGACGCCAGCGGTCCGATGGTCTCGGGACTGCTCAGCCAGTCGAGTTCAGCACGGGTGGTCAGCGCCAGCCTTGCATCGCAACTCTGGGCCACCTTGTCGATGCGCTCCTGCTTGATGCCGCGGCGCGGCAGATAGAGCGGTACGGCCACCCAGCGCGCCATCAGGCAGGCGAAGAACGCACGCACATAGTCCAGGCCCGGCGGGAACAGCAGCAATGCCCGGCTTCCGGCGGGGCCTCGCTCCTGCAGGAAGCCGGCGAGGCGCTGCGCCTCGTCCCAGAGCCCTGCGTAGCTGAGCACCTGCGGCTCGGTGGACATGTCGGAGAGGAACCGGAATGCCACGGCGTCAGGTTGCGATTGGGCATGCTGACGCAGCCGCTCCACGATCGTCTTCATGCGTACCCTCCCAGGCGCCCTTGTGAGGCGCCCATAGCTGTGCATCAACCCCAGCCAGGTGGAGTTTGAAATTCAATTGGGATGAAGAAATAACCCGGCACAGTCTTCGCAAGACCCTGCCTGCCGCCCATCGCCCTGGCGGCGCCGGCGGCACGCCCTCGGAGGGCGCCCGGCCCGCGCTCAGCCGGCGCTCGCGCGCCGCCGAGACACCTCAGTAGGCGCCGCTTTCCTCGAGCTGCTCGAAAAGCTGCTGAACATTACCCTGTTCAAAACCCTGAGCACCCGAAACGCGGGAGATGAATTCAAACATCATCCCCGAATTTGCATCACGCGAAGTGAATATCTGGACAAGCCCCTCACCCCGAATAACGCTGGTGGAGAATTTCATGCCGTTCTTCGCCAAGGCCTCGGAGGCACGAGCAACGTCGTCCACCTCTATGGCAATATGCTGAACGCCGGGGCCATATTCTGAAAGGTAACGGCTCACCTGCGAATCTTCCGCATTGCTCTGAAGCAGCACGATGGAAAAACCGCCGGCGTCCAGTTCTGCCGAGCGCATGCCGGAGTACTGGCCACGGGTCACACGCTCCGCCATGAGATGGAAGCCGAACACATCTCGATAAAGACTGATCGCCGCATCAAGATCGTGGACTGCGATGGCCACATGATCAATGCGGCCGCCTGCCAAGGATTTGGATTTCATACCACCCGCTTTATTCTTGGAATCAACGCTGCGCAATAAGGCTGCCATCCGCTGATGGCAAGAGACAGGCCAAATCAATACCAGCCCGAAACAGAAGACCCATCGGGCCTCCACCTCCCCAAGATGCGCACGAATTGCCCAGGCAAACCCAGCCGCATCTTCAACGGGAAAGCAGCCCGCAGCGTACCCCCACTCAAAGGCGGAATTATGACCCCCACCCCCAGACCGCCAAGCCAAGGGTAAACACTTAGCGTCGACACCCTGTAAGACATTCGTATTGCCATAGAGATTTTCAGTAAATTAATTGACTCGAATTTGGTCTTTTGTTAGGCAACAGAATCAATTCCCACATCTATTACAAATTATTTCGCCACTATCCGCCTCATTACTTTTGTCATTTGCCGGCCTCTTATGCTTAATTTTCTGCCCACAGTGCCGGGGCGAGCCTTGGTGCCCCGTTCCCCGGTGAGTCCCGGACAGGGCTCCTGCAGCCCTCCCGGAGCATCCCGGGCTCATGGGCATGAGAAACTGAGGCATGCGCCTCACCATTGCCAACAAGAACTACTCCTCCTGGTCTTTGCGCCCCTGGCTGCTGCTGCAGATGCTGGGCCTGCCCTTCGAGGAACGCCTGCTGCCCTTTGCCACCTCCGCCGGCGGCCTGGCCTATGCGGGCCGCACGCCCAATGGTCGGGTGCCCTGCCTGGAAGACGGCGAGCTGGTGGTCTGGGACTCCCTGGCCATCGTGGAGTACATCGCCGAGCTGGCCCCGGGCGCCTGGCCGGGAGACCGTGCCGCCCGCGCCTGGGCCCGCAGCGCCTGCGCCGAGATGCATGCGGGCTTTGGCCGCATCCGCGACGTCTGCACCATGAACTGTGGTCTGCGCGTGAAGGTGCGGGACTGGAGCCCTGCCCTGCTCGCCGAGTGGGCCCGCATGGATGCCCTGTGGTGCGAAGGCCTGCAGCGCTTCGGCGGCCCCTTCCTCGCGGGCCCGGCCTTCACCGCGGTTGACGCCTTCTTCGCGCCGGTGGCCCTGCGGGTGCAGAGCTACAGTCCGCCGCTGTCTCCCACCGCCCAAGCCTACGCCCAGCGCCTGCTGGACCTGCCGCCGCTGCAGGACTGGTACCAGGCCGCCCTGCTGGAGCCCTGGCGCGATCCCGCGCATGAAGCCGAGGCCCAGGCCGCAGGCGACTGGCTGCAGGACCTGCGCGCGCCAGCCGCCCCTTCCCGCCCCTAGCCCCTAGCACCCGAGACCGCCATGTACATCGCCCTGCTGAGCTATGTCCGCCCGCTGGAGGAAGTGGATGCACTGATCAATGCCCATCGCGCCTACCTGGAGCAGCAGTACGCCGCGGGCTTCTTCGTGGCCTCGGGCCGGCTGGAGCCGCGCACCGGAGGCGTCATCCTGATCCGCGAGCATCCGCGGGCGCTGGTCACCCAGATCCTGGAGCAGGACCCTTTCCACCAGGCCGGCGTCGCCCGCTACGAGTTGCTGGAGTTCACGCTCAGCCAGATGCTGGCGGGCTTCGAGAACTACCTCTGAACGCGCGGGCCCTGCCCCGCGGATGGGCTAGCCCTCGACGAGGGCCGCGCCGTGCTGGCGCATCAGCTCGCGCAGCACCGAGCGGTGGCAGCGGGCCTCGTCCTCGCAGTAGCAGCCCATGGAGAAGGCACTGTGCAGCGACAGCGCGGCCAGCAGCTGCAGGCTGCGCTCGGCCTCGGGCTCGGCCATCTCGGCCTTGTACCTGCGCATGAACTGCGCCCATTGCGCTGGCGTCTCGGCCGCCTGGCCCAGCTTCATGGTCTCGACCGAGGGGGCCAGATTGGGGTACCAGACGTCGTACCAGTTGCCGGAGGCGAACTCGCTCTTGGGCACGCCCCGCGGCGGGCGCCGCACGGTGCCGATGCGAAGCCCTTCATCGGGCGCCCGGGGGCTGCCCAGCCTGACGATGCGCAAGGCCATGGGGTGTCTCCTTTCCTGCTGGCGCGCTCAGCGCTCGCCTGCCGAGAGCAGCAGCTGCGGATGCTTGAGCCGCGCCGGGTCCGGCAGCTGGCGCCGCAAGGCGGCTCCGCGCAGGGCCGGGATTTCTTCCGCCGCCAGCTGGGCCTGCACGGCCAGGGTGCGGTCGTTCAGCACCAGCACGCCCTGAGGTCCTTCCCTGGACGCGCTGATGCCGCGATCCAGCGCCTCGTAGTGGCCGGCGTAGACGATGTCTCCCTCCTGGATGCGCAAGCGGACCTGCAGCGGGCGCAGCGAGCGGTCCACACGGGCAGTCTCACCGGCCTGCTGGACCAGCTCGAAGTCCTCGATCTCGTAGTCCCCCGCAGGCAATGCCAGCAGCATCAGCTCGCCCTGGGATTGGGGCGTGCGCCAGGGCCAGGTCTTGCCTCCCCAGCCAGGTTCTGAGGGGTACTGCAGGACCTGCGCCGCCTTTGCGCCCCCCTGCGCCGGCACGCCGCGCAAGCCCAGGGCGCAGGACCGGTAGGGCCGCTCGGCCGCGGTGCCCAGGCCCAGCAGCAGCCAGCCCGTGCCCGCCTGGGCGCGCACCGCCGGCGGCAGCAGCAGCGTCAGGACGGCGGACGAAAGGCCGAGCACGCAGCGTCGTCTTTGCAGGGCAGGCATGGCAGCAGCTCCGGTGGGGTGGCTCACCACTGTACGCTGGGACCGGCATCCACCCCGCCGGCCAGCTCGGCCTGCAGGGTGGCCAGCAGACCCCTCATCGAGGCCCGCAGCGGGGCATCGGCCAGCATGGCGGCTTCCGTCACGCAGGCGCCCAACAGGGGCAGGCTGAGGCTGGACCGGCGCAGCAGCCGCGCATTCATGGTGCGCAGCACCTCCTGCAGGCTCTCGAAGGCATGGTGGGCGCGGGGCGAGGTGTTGACCAGCGCGACCGGCTTGTCCACGAAGCCCTCGAAGCTCACCAGCCAGTCCAGGGCGTTCTTCATCACGCCGGAGATGCCGTGGGCGTACTCCGGGCTGGCGATCAGCAGCACATCCGCCGCCTGCACCGCCGCACGCCACGCCTGCACGGCGGCCGGTGGCTCGCTTTCGAGGTCCGGATTGAACAGCGGCAGGCGCCCCGCATGCTCGCTGACGTGGACCTGCTGCGGCCCCAGCTGGGCCAACGCACGGCAGAAGGCTGCGTTGATCGAGGCCCGGCGCAGGCTGCCGGCGACGGCCAGCACCTTCATGGCATGCTCACGATCGTCATTTCGCACCCTGGTCCACGTCCTTGATGAAGCGGATCAGGCCCTGGAACCAGGTCTTCTGGTCGTCGTACATCGACATGTGCGAGCCCTGGGCGCAATGCAGGTAGCGGCCCTTGGGCATCAGCGAGGCCATCTTCTCCATGTGCTTGGGATCCATGGTGTCGTACTGGCCGCCGATGGTCAGGGTGGGGACGGCGATCTTGCCGAGGTCCGCCATCCGGTCCCACTTGGCCAGCTTGCCGCTGGAGCTCATCTCGCTGGGGCCCTGCATGGGCACATAGACCTCGCGGTTGGTCTTGTCGAAGCCCCGCTTCACCGGATCCGGCCACTGGTCCGGCGGCATGCGCAGGATGTGGTGCACGTAGTAGTGAGGGATCAGCAGCTCCATGTAGCGCGGGTTGTCGTAGTCCTTCCTCGCCTCCAGCTTGAGGATCTCCTTGAGGGCCTGCGGGTCCATGGCGGGCATCAGCGTGGTCTCGGCGTAGCGCACGTACTCGGGAATGCTGGCCATCATGTTGGAGATCACCAGGCCCTTGAGGTGCTGCTGGTACTTCAGCGCGTACTCGATGGCCAGCATGCCGCCCCAGGAGTGGCCCAGCAGGTAGAAGTTGTCCTTGTCCAGCTTCAGGGCCTGGCGGACCTGCTCGACCTCATCCACGAAGCGGTCCAGCTCCCACAGGCTGCCGTCCTTGGGCTGATCGCTGTAGGCGGAGCCGAGCTGGTCGTAGTAGTAGTACTCGATGCCCTCGCCGGGGAAGTAGCTGTCGAAGGCCTCGAAGTACTCGTGCGTGGCGCCGGGGCCGCCGTGCAGCAGCAGCACCTTGATGCGCGGGTTGTGCCCCACCCGCTTGGTCCAGACCTTGAACGTGCCCTTGGGCGTGGTGATGGGGATCAGCCGGACGCCACCGGTCAGCGCATCCTCGCCGCTGGCGTCGTGATAGCTGGCCAGGCTGGGCTGAACGGCCCCGGAGGCGGCAGCCGCCGGCTTGTCGGCGCCGGGAGCGGTGGCCGGCGCCTGGCCCGCGGGCTGGCAGGCCTGCAGCCAGGCGGTGGCGGCCAGGATCAGGAGCCATCGCGCAGTCAATCCAGGGGGCAGGTAGGGCATGTCGGTCTCCGGGCTGGGAAGCCGCCTTTGTAGACGGTGGACGGGCCGCCGGCCACCGGGTCTTCACGGTGGCCACGGTCGCGCGGGGCCCCGGCCTCAGCCCGGGATGTCAGGTTCCACCAGCTGCGCCAGCAGCAGCAGGGACTCCTGCCAGCCCATCAGGCAGGCCTCCTTGGGAATCACGGCGGGGATGCCTTCCTGCACCACCTCCAGCTCGGTGCCGCAGAAGACCTGACGCAGCCGGATGGTGACCGTCAGCACACCAGGCAGGTTCGGGTCCTCGAACTGGTCCGTGTGGCGGATCAGCGAGGACGGCACCAGCTCCAGGTACTCACCATGGAAGCTGTGGCTGTTGCCGCTGCCGAAGTTCGTGAAGGACATGCGAAAGCGGCCGCCAACCCGCGCATCCAGCTCATGGACCGTGCAGGTGAAGCCATGCGGCGGCAGCCACTTGCACAGCGCACCGGCCTCCAGGAAGGCGCGGTAGACCCGCTCGGGCGGCGCGCGCAGGATGCGCTGAAGATGGACGGTATGGGTCTCGGGCATGGCGGCTCCTCTCGCAGGTTCCCGCGCATGCTAACCAGCTGCCGGCGAACTGCAAGCCCGCACCGCCCCTGGGTGATCTCTGCAGGCACCAAAAAAAAACGGCCGGGGAGACCCGGCCGTTGCAAAGGCATTGGTGATTGAAGCGAGAGATCAGAGCTTGTAGTTCACACCCAGCAGGGTCTGGCGGCCGTACTTCTCCCAGCCGCGGTAGCGGTCCTCGCTGCCGGAGAAGGTCTGGAAGGCCGAGTTCGTCAGGTTGTTGACCTGCAGCAGGAAGGACAGCCCCTTGTACGTGCCCTCCTGGATCTCGTAGCCCAGCTGCAGATCCACCACGGTGTCCGCCTTGATGAAGGTCTTCTCGCTGGTGCCGCCGGGGCCGCCGATGGAGCCCAGGAAGTTGGAGCGATGGCGCTGGCTCACCCGCAGGGAGTAGCCGTTGTTCTCGTAGTAGGCCGTCAGGTTCAGCACGCTCTTGGACAGGCCGGGCAGCGGCAGGTTCTGGTCACCGAAGCGCGAGTCCTTGACGTTGATGGAGCTGTCCGTCAGCGACAGGTTGCCCTGCACGCCAAAGCCCTTCAGCGAGGGGCTGACCATCTCCAGCGGCACCGACAGCGAGAACTCCAGGCCACGCAGCGAGCCGCCCTGGCCGTTCTCCGGGTGGGTGATGGTGCCGATGGTGGTGCTGGGCTTGATCGGCGTGCCATCGGGGGCGGTGCCGGTCAGCGGATAGTCCTTGAAGTCGAAGGGCGTGGTGACGTTGTAGATGTAGGACTTCAGGCGCTTGTAGAAGCCGGCCACGGCCACATAGCCCTTGCTGCCGAAGTACTTCTCCCAGGACAGGTCCAGATAGTCGGACTTCCAGGGATCCAGCCTGGGGTTGCCACCGCTGCCGCTGGGCGTGCCGGTATTGCCGGCAGACAGGCCCACCTGGAAGGAGGCGTTCAGGTCATCCAGCTTGGGGCGGGCGATCGCCTGGCCGGCGCCGAGGCGCAGCTGCTGCTGGTCGGGCAGGCTCCAGGAGAGGTTGAGGGTGGGCAGCACGTCGGTGTACTTCTTGCCATCCTGCACCGGCACCAGAGAGGCCAGCGGCCACTGCAGCAGGGTGTTGGAGGTCGAGCTCTGGTCGGTGTTGACCACCTGCAGGCCGACATTGCCGCGCACCGGGCGACCCAGCAACTCGGTCTCGAGGTTGGCCTTGGCGTAGACCGTGCTCACGTTCTCCTTGATCGCCCAGTTCTTGGTGGCGCCCCAGGGGTTCAGCACGGCGGGGGTGTAGGGACCGAAGTTGCTGGCCAGCGCCTTGTCGATGTCCCAGGCCAGGATGGCGGGCAGGCCGACGCGCGAGAGGTCGGTGGGTGACAGCAGGTCGGCGCTCGCGAAGTCGGACTTCAGCGCGTTGAAGCCGGTCTCCAGATGCTGGCGGCTCTTCTCGCGGCGCGAGTAGTTCAGGCCGAAGTCGACGCTGGTGATGATGCCGGCGTCGAAGTCACGCGTGAAGTCCAGGCGCACGGCGTCCAGCTTGTCGCGGAAGCTCGGCACATTGACATAGCCGTTGCCGAAGGGGCCGCCCAGCTTGACGGCGGCATTGCTGTCGTAAACCTTGCCGAACTTGAAGGTCGGCACCGGACCGGCGTAGTTGTAGGTGATGGTGTCGGCGCCGAGGCCCGAGTTCATCTCGATCAGGGTCTCGTCGTGGTCGGCGGTGGAGTGGCTCAGGTCCAGCACCGCGGTCCACTTGTCGACGACCCACTTGTTGTTCCAGCCGATGGCGCTGAGCTTGTCTTCGCGCGTCAGGATGTTGTTGCGCACCACCGGGGTGGCCTGCACCGTGCCGGCCAGGGCCAGACCGTTGGTGATGGTGGTCGAGTTGAAGTTGGCGCCGGACCAGTTCTCGAAGGGCACTTCCATGCCGCGACGGGTCTCGTCATACGAGAACTTGGAGTGGTAGACGTCCAGCGTCGAGCTGAAGCTGGTGCTCGGACGGTATTCCAGCACGCCCATCACGCCGTCACGCTTCTCGCGGCCGGTGTAGTACAGGCCCTTGAAGCCCTGGGGATACAGCGCATCCTTGTCAGCCACGCCGGCGCCGCTGAGGTTGCCACCGTTCTTGACCCAGTTCCAGGTCTCGAACTGATAGCGGCTGACCGGGTGGTCGCTGTGGGCGAAGCCCACGGCCAGACCCAGGGTCTTGTCGGCGAACTGGTCGATGTAGGAGGCGCTGACGCGGTTGCCCGTCGAGGGGGCACCGTCGGAGATTGCGCCGTTGGAGTTCTTTTCGCCGCGCACGTTGAAGGCCACGGTGCGCTTGCCGAAGTTCAGCGGCTTGACGGTCTGCAGGTTGACCGTGCCGGCCAGGCCCTGGCCGACCAGGGAGGCGTCGCCAGTCTTGTAGACGGTGACCGCACTGATCAGCTCGGACGGGTACTGGTCGTATTCGACGTAGCGGTCGCCACTGGTGCTGACCTGTTCGCGGCCGTTGAGCAGAGCGGACGACAGGTCCGGCGCCGTGCCGCGGATGCTGATCTGCTGCGCCTGGCCATTGACGCGCTGGGCAGCCAGGCCGGGCAGGCGCGAGATGGACTCGGCGATGCTGATGTCAGGCAGCTTGCCAATGTCTTCGGCGGAGATGGACTCCACCACCGACGTGGCGTTCTTCTTGACTGAGATCGCGTCTTCGATGCCCTTGCGGATGCCGGTCACGGTGACGGTATCCAGCTTGTTGTCACCCTGCGCCGCGGGCGCCTGCTGTGCCTGGGCGCCTGCCGCCAGCATCAGCAGCGCGCAACCCGCCACGACGGGGCTCAAACGGAATGTGTCGCGATGGACTTGCACTGTCTTCATCCTTGTCTCCTGTAGCTCTTTGAACAACTGCTGCCGCGCCCCTCAGGACGGCTGGGACTGCGGCGCCATGGAACCCTTTGACTGAAACAATTCTGTACTAAAACTAGATTCGCACACAACACGAAGAAAACCCTTACCAGCCCCGAACGATGCCGAAAAGCATCAGATTTGGCCCAAACACCAAGGGTAATCACCAATAATTCGACCCAAAACTGAATCAAGCGCCTGTGACCTTCGTCACCTGTATGTAGGTCAACTACACACAATCAGAACTTGACTACAGCCGCTCCCGGCAGTGATTGCTCGATCGCCAGGGACACACCACCCATGGCGGCCAGGGTGTCGGTGATCAGCACCGTGGGAATGCCCGCCAGGTAAGACTGGAAGCGCCCCTTGGCCTCGAAGCGCTCGCGGAAACGGGACTGGAAGAAGGCCTCGCCCAGGCGCGGCACGATGCCGCCGCCCACATAGACACCGCCACGGGCACCCAGGGTCAGGGCCACGCTGCCGGCAAAACCGCCTAGCATGGCGCAGAAGCTGTCCAGCGTGCGCTCGCACAGGGCGTCCTGCCCGGCCAGGCCGCGCTCCAGGATCAACTCCGGTGTCAGCGCTTCCGGCGCGGCCTGGCCGCCGAGCACGGCGCACACCGCCTCATGCAGGGTCGGCAGGCCGATGCCGGAGAGCAGGCGCTCGGCGGAGACGTGCGCATGGCGCCCCCGCACATGGGTCAGCAGGGCGCTCTCGAAGTCATCAGCAGGCGCCAGGGTGGCGTGCCCGCCCTCCCCCGGCAAGGCCTGCCAGCCCTGCCCCGTCTGCAGCACCGCCGCGACCCCCAGCCCGGTGCCCGGGCCGATCACCGCCAGGCAGCCGGCCGCCGCGGGCAGCTGCCCGCCCCAGGCGCGGACCTGGTCAGCGCGCAGGCGCGGCAGCGACAGCGCCAGGGCCTCGAAGTCGTTCAGCACCCGCAGGCTTTGCAGCTGCAGCGCCGCCTGCAAGGCCTGGCGGGAGAAGCGCCAGCGGCTGTTCGTCAGCACCACCTCGTCGCCCGCGACGGCGGTGGCCACCGCGACGGCGGCATGGCGAGGCGCCGGGCAGCCGCGTCCCTGCGCCCGCAACTCCACAGCCAGGTCCTGGAGATAGCGGCGGACGGCCTCCTCCAGGCCTGGGAAGTCCTGGACGGCGTAACTGCGCAGCCGGGCCACCGGCGCGCCGGGGCCTTCCACCCAGCCGAAGCGGGCGTTGCTGCCGCCGACGTCGGCCACCAGCCACGGATACAGATCCTGCGGGCCGCTCATGCCCGCCCCTCGTGGCACATCAGGGCTGCGGGAACCGGCACCGGTGGGCCGGACACCCGGAGCCACTTCAACTTGTCTTGCATGGATGATCTTTCCTCGCTCGGCCTGCCGCGGTCCGGCCAGCCGTGGCGCCTGTAGTTTTACAAGCGCATTACATGCAGCGAAAGGTAGCAAAACTACATGCCGCTGACAAGCTCTCGCTAGCCCCGCCCGCAAGCTGTCTGCAGGACGCCTTCAATTCATGGCCGGTATTGAGGAAGAAATGCCGGGCAAGTCCCTGATCTGTCGAGCTTTCGTTCCACAATATGGCAAGCGCTGGCACTGCGGGCGCCCCTGCTGGTCAGGCCCACGGCCCGGCCCTGGGCATGTACCGATGCCCACCTGCTGTAGTTGCGTTACACCCTGACCCATCCCATGAGCTCCTTCGACAGCCCCCGACTGATCGCCGACATCGGCGGCACCTATGCGCGTTTCGCCCTGGAAGCCAGCCCGGGTGAGTTCAGCCACAGCGCCTCGCTGCGTTGTGCCGACTACAGCGACTTCCACGCCGCGGTCTCGGCCTACCTGGACGGGCTGGGCGGCGCCCACATCGAGCACGCTGCCATCGCCATCGCCAATCCAGTGGAGGGCGACCAGGTCCGCATGACCAACTACCACTGGCAGTTCTCCATCGAGGAGATGCGCCAGCGCCTGGGCCTGGACACCCTGGTGGTGGTGAACGACTTCACCGCCCTGGCCATGGCCATCCCGCGCCTGGGGCCCGGCGAACTGCACCAGATCGGTGGCGGCGAGGCCCGGCGCCAGAGCGTGGTCGGCGTATTGGGCTCCGGCTCGGGCCTGGGCGTGTCGGGCCTGATCCCGGCGGGGGACGCCTGGATCTCCCTGGGCTCCGAAGGTGGCCACACCAGCTTCGCCCCGCGTGACGAGCGCGAGCTGGCCATCCTGCGCTTCGCCTGGCGGCAGTTCGACCACGTCTCCTTCGAGCGCCTGGTCTCGGGCCCCGGCCTGGAGCTGATCTACCGTGCCCTGGCCGACCGCGCCGGGGAGGCCGCCAAGCCGCTCAGCGCCCCTGACATCACCCAGGCCGCGCTGGATGGCCGCGACGCCGTCTGCGCCGAGGCCCTGGAGGTGTTCTGCGCCCTGCTGGGCACGGCCGCCGCCAATCTGGCAGTCACGCTGGGCGCTTTGGGCGGCATCTACATCGGCGGCGGCATCGTGCCGCGCCTGGGCGAGTACTTCGCCCGCTCCCCCTTCCGCAGCCGCTTCGAGGACAAGGGCCGGTTCAGCAGCTATGTGGCGGGCATCCCCACCTTCGTGATCACGGCGGAGAACGCCACCTTCAAGGGCGCTTCCGCCATCCTGGAATCCCAGCTCAAGAGCCTGCACAGCAGCGCCGGCGCGGCCATCCTGGGCCAGATCCGGCGCGCCCGCAGCGAGCTCTCGCCGGCGGAGCTGCGCGTGGCCGAGCATGTGCTGGCCCATCCGCGCGACGTGCTCAACGCTCCCATCGCCGACATCGCCCGCGCCGCCCAGGTCAGCCAGCCCACGGTGATCCGCTTCTGCCGCTCCCTGGGCTGCGAGGGCCTGTCCGACTTCAAGCTGCGCCTGGCCTCCGGGCTCACCGGCACCGTTCCCGTCACCCACACCCAGGTCAACATGGACGACTCCATGGTGGAGCTGGGCGCCAAGGTGCTGGGCAACACGGCTTCGGCCATCCTGCAGGTGCGCAGCCAGCTCAACCGCGAGATGATCGACCGCGCCATCCAGCTGATGCTGCAGGCGGGCCGCATCGAGTTCTATGCCGCCGGCCACTACGGCGTGGTGGCGCAGGACGCCCAGTTCAAGTTCCTGCGCTTCGGCGTCTCCTGCGCGGCCTACACCGATCCACGCCTGCAGCAGCTGGCCGCCGATGTGCTGCGCCCTGGCGATGTCGCCGTGGTCATCAGCAGCTCGGGCCGCCTGCCGCAGCTGATGGACGTGGTGGAACGCGCCCATGCCCGCGGGGCCACGGTGATTGCCATCACCGCCAGCCAGTCACCGCTGGCGCGCAAGGCCGATGCGGCGCTGATCATCGACCACGTGGAGGACGTCAGCACCCATCTGCCCATGGTGAGCCGCATCCTGCACCTGCTGGTGATCGACATCCTGGCCGTGGGCGTGGCCCTGCGCCGCAATCCCGAGGCCATGCAGCTGATGGACGACGACGACAAGGCGGCCCTGGAACAACAGCGCGATGCCGGTGCCCGCCGTGCCGCGCCCGGCGTAGGCGTGGCGGCGCCGCTGGCCAGGCTGACTTCGCATACCCGCTGAAGCACCGCACGCGGGCTCCCCGCCAGCACATGCGCCGGCCCCGAGCTCCCGCGCTTCAGCGGCTCTTGCTGCCCGTCAGGCCGTTGATCCACGGCCCCAGGGTCGCCCCGGCCGCGGCCTGCAGGCGCGCATCCGCAGGCAGGCCTGCGGGGTCCAGCACGGCGCAGCTCTGCTTGCCGTCCTTGGTCTCGTAGAGGAAGGTGATGCGGTGCGTGCCGCTGGACGAGACCCACACGGCCGGCGCTTCACCGGCCGGCTGGCACAGGGCCACGCCCGAGACGCCTGGCAGCATCCAGCGGAAGGCCCAGGGCAGCAAGCCCTTGATGTCGCCCACGAGATTGCGCAGCTGCACGTCCGCGCGCCCCACCTGCTCCGGCGTCAGGCTGGCCACCTTGGGGACCACCTCGAGGCTCAGGCGCAGGCCCATGCTGCCCTTGGGTTGGTTGGGAATGAGCTTGGCCGTCTCGGCCTGCGCCGGCGTCAGCGGGGGCAGGCTCAGGGTGCCGTCCTCCGCCATGCCCACTGGCAGCTCCTGCTCGCTGTCCAGCTCCACCACCAGCCGGGTGCCCGGGGCCGGCAGCTTCTGCTTGCTGGCATGGGCCTTGAAGTCCAGGCGGATCAGCTCGCTGGCGTGCTTGCGGGCCACGCCGTCGATCAGGTAGATGAACTTGGCGGGCATGATGGCGGGATCGGGCGCGCGCTTGCCCTGCACCGCCACGGGAGCCAGGACCAGGTCCGGTGCGGCGGAGGCCGGGCTTGCAGGCACGGCGGCCGCGCTCTCGTTGGCCTGTGCATTCAGGGCCAGCGCGCACATCGCCAGGCCCGCCACGCCAAGGCTGCGGCGCCCACCGCAGCTGCTCTTGTTCTTGCTCATCGATTGTTCCTCTGTTCCGGCCCTCGCCGGTCCCTGTCATCCGGGTCCGCAGTGTAGGCAAGGCCTGGCCGTCGCGGATCGCCCAGATGACCTGCTGCTGCGCCAGGGGGACCAGATGCAGGCGGGGATGACGAGTGACGGCCGGATCGCCAGAGGGGGTCAGGTCTTGCCAATCGGCGCAGGCCGCTCGGCGCTGGCCGCCAGCAGCGCGGCCAGCGCCGAGCGCGCCGCCGGCTCGGGCTTCCCGCTGTCAGCCAGCAGATCCAGCTGGCGCTGGCTGAGCCAGCGATAGAGCTGCAGGGCTTCGTCGTCGCGCGCCGCCATCACCTGCAGATGGGCGGCCAGGACCCGCGCATCGCCCCGGGCCACCGGGCCGGCGATGGCCCCTGGCAGGCCGCGCTGCGAGGCGGCGTCCAGGGCTCCGCGGGCCAGCGGCATCAGGGCCGCCAGGGCCTGGTCGGCGGCCAGCCCGAGCTGTTCGAACAGGCTGCAGGCCTCGCTGAGCACCGACAGCACGCCGCTCGCCGCGATGTTGGCCGCGGCATGGTAGGCCGCCCGCTGCCTGCCGCTGAGGGCCAGCGGGCGCAGGCCCAGGCGTCCGGCAAGGCGATGCAGCTGCTCGCCCAGCGATCCGTCCGGTGTCTCGATGGCCACCACCGAGCCCTTCAGGCGCTCGCGGGCCGTCCGGGGATCGGAAAAGATCTGCAGGGGATGGAAGCCCCCGACCATGGCGCCGGCGCGGTGCGCCGTGTCCAGCACGTCCAGGCCGGTGGCACCGCTGCAGTGCACGGCAGCCTGCCCGCGCCGCCAGGGCAGACTGGCGGCCAGGGCCTCGATGGCGTCGTCCGGGGTGCTCAGGAAGACGATGTCCGCGACAGCCAGGCAGTCGGCAGCCGGCAGGGCGTGCACCCCGGGCAACTGATCCGCCAGCCGCTGGGCCGCCGCCGGATCACGGCTCGCAATGGCCGTCACCGCCTCGCCCTGCTCCGCCAGCGCGGGCGCCAGGCACTGCGCCAGACGCCCGGCTCCAATGAATGCGATACGTGGACTCATGCCCGCGAACATACCATCCCGTCAGCGGCCGGACGGCTCGGGCGCCAGTCCGGCCCCGGACGGTGCTCAGGGCTGGAGCTGCATCAGCTGCGCCTTGTCACGCAGCTTGCGAGCGATCTCGCCCGGGCTCTCAGGAACAGCAGCGCCCATGGCTCGCCGCTGGGTCTGCCCAAAGGCCTGGGCGGCCTTCGGACCCGGCATCCCGAGGCTCTGCACCTCCGCCAGGCGCATCTGCAGTGCCTGCGCCAGCTGGCCCTCGCTCAAGCTCGGCGGCCGTGACTGCACGCCGCCGCTGCGGAGCCGCATGCCGGTGAGCGTGTAGCAGCTGGAGAGGTCCTTGGTCGAGCGGTAGACCAGGTAGTAGCAGCCGCTGGCGATGGTGCCCGGACCGTTCCAGGTGAATTCATAGAAGCTGTCGAAGCTCGACCAGCTCGGATTCAGCGTGTACATGTAGTAGGACTTGGCACTGCTGCTGTAGGTGGCCAGCGTGAGGCTGTCGTACTTGTCCAGGCCTTGCGCGAAGTACTCGAATTCGTCGGAGACCCCCGAGATGATCTGCGAGAAGGTGAAGTCCTCCGTCCAGGACGTGAGGATGCTGTACTGGAAGAACCAGTCCCCCAGCACCGGCTTGAGCATGCGCACGCCCTCGGGCTCGCCCAGCAGGGGCGTGTCCGTGCCGAAGCCCAGATAGCGGCTGAGGGCCAGCTGCCGTCCATCCGGCAGCGTGAGCTGGGCGTTGCGTGCATCGGAGAAGCTCAGGCGCACCATGGACTGCGGAACCGGCACCAGCGAAGGCGCCTGGTAGGGCTGCCCGATGGCCTGCCCTCCGCGATAGGCCAGCCAGCTGCCCTCGTAGCTCGTGGCGCTCTTCATCTTGCCGCCAGTCACGTACCAGGTCGGGCGGCCGTTGCCGTCATACATGAAGGCGCCCATGAAGATCTGGTCGCCCTGCACCTCCAGCGCAAAGCCGCGCCCGCCCTCGGAGGCGTTCCACCACCAACCGGCCTCGGGTGCAAAGCCCCCCTGCGGCAGGCGCGAGCCGCCGCTGACGATGTCGTAGCGCTGGATGCTGGTACTGCTGCCGTCCGGCCAGAAGATGCGTCCGGCCGTGGCGCTGCTGAACTCGAGCCGGATGGCCCCCACCTCCCCGAGGTAGTTCGGGGACTTGTAGCTGCCGGTCAGGGTCTGGCCCGCCTCGTAGCGCAGCATCTGGCCGGAGAAGGTGCGGGCATCGCTCATCGGGCCGTTAACGACGAACCAGGTGGGATCACCATTGCGTTCATAGAGGAAGCCGGCCATGAAAAGGCCGCCGTTGCGGATCTCGATGGCATAGCCCCGGCCGCCCTCGCCCGCGTTCCACCACCAGCCCGACTGAGGAGCCGCCAGCGTGGCGCCCACCTCGCCCGCCGCCGCCGCCCGCACGGCGGACAGGGCGTTGACCTGCCCGGCGCCACACAGGCTCAGCGAGCAGTCACGGCCGGTGCCTCGCTTGAAGGCACTGACGGTATTGGTCAGGATCTGCTTGACCTGGTCCGGCGTCAGCGCCGGATTCAGCGAGAGCACCAGCGCCGCCGTGGCGGACACCACCGGCGCCGCCATGCTGGTGCCGGCCGCGTACAGCGTGGTGCCGTCGTTGCGGGGCGTCGTGCTGCCGCCGTCACCGAGAGAGAGGATGAGCGCATCGTCGTCGCCCCCCGGTGCGGAGAGCGTGACGCCCGAGCCATAGTTCGCATTGATTCCGCCGGCAACGCGCTCGGGCTCTGCCAGGAACCACTGCTGGGCGAAGCCCGGGTCGTTCGCCGTGGCGGCGATCTGCGCCCGGTGGTCCGGCTCGGCGAACTCGACCTCCTTGAGCTGGCTCAGCTTCTGAGCCAGCTGGCTCAGCCCGGCCTTCGTGCGGACCTCGGGGGCGGAGACGACCCGGGTGTCCAGGGCCGCCTGGCGCGCCCACTCGATGCGCTGCCCGCCCTGGGCATTGAGCCTCACCAGGGCTTCCTGGGACATGCGCAGGGCCTGGGTCTTGAGCGCCGAGGGGCGCAGGCGCAGCAGCAATCGAGGCGGCGTGCTCAGGACGTCAGCAGCCTCGGCAGGCTCAGCGTTCACCGCCACCGAGGCTCGCGACGGGCCTGGCGCGTCCTCGCGCGACGCGGTCCCGCCGCCACACCCGACCAGCACACCACCCGCGGCCACGACCGCGGTCAGCGATGAAAACAATCCCTTTCGCGCCCCGAACCCCTCAATTTGAAACCGCGTGAATTCCAGGAAACCCTAAACGTCCAGGAGGTGACCAATTCACGGCCAGTCGCGCGCCGCAACACCCCTCTCTGGAGCCATTGACTGCATCGCTCGCACCGCGGTGCGCCTGCGTCGGGGTGCAGGAAGGATCCGGCCGCGCTGCCGGGGCGGGACGGCCGGCGCCGGTCGATGGAGACGGGAGGCGCGGCGGCCCATGCGGGTGCCGCGCGGCACTCAGAAGGCGGGGATGCCCGTCTGCGCGCGGCCCAGGATCAGGGCGTGGATGTCATGCGTGCCCTCGTAGGTGTTGACCACCTCCAGGTTCACCAGGTGGCGGGCGATGCCGAACTCGTCGGAGATGCCGTTGCCCCCCAGCATGTCGCGCGCGGTACGGGCGATGTCCAGGCTCTTGCCGCAGCTGTTGCGCTTCATGATGGAAGTGATCTCCACCGCGGCCGTGCCCTCGTCCTTCATGCGGCCCAGGCGCAGGCAGCCCTGCAGCGCAAGGGTGATCTCGGTCTGCATGTCGGCCAGCTTCTTCTGAACCAGCTGGTTGGCCGCCAGGGGCTTGCCGAACTGCTTGCGGTCCATCGTGTACTGGCGCGCCATGTGCCAACAGAACTCGGCCGCACCCAGAGCGCCCCAGGCGATGCCGTAGCGGGCGCTGTTGAGGCAAGTGAAGGGGCCCTTGAGGCCGCGCACTTCGGGGAAGGCGTTCTCCTCGGGGCAGAAGACCTCGTCCATCACGATCTCGCCGGTGATGGAGGCACGCAGGCCCACCTTGCCGTGGATGGCCGGCGCCGTCAGGCCCTTCCAGCCCTTCTCCAACACGAAGCCACGGATGGCGCCTTCATCGTCCTTGGCCCAGACCACGAAGACGTCGGCGATGGGGCTGTTGGTGATCCACATCTTCGAGCCGGTGAGGCTGTAGCCGCCCGGCACCTTCTTGGCCCGGGTGATCATGGAGCCGGGGTCGGAGCCGTGGTTGGGCTCGGTCAGGCCGAAGCAGCCGATCCATTCACCGGTGGCCAGCCTGGGCAGGTACTTCTGCTTGGTGGCTTCGTTGCCGAATTCGTGGATGGGCACCATCACCAGGGAGCTCTGCACGCTCATCATGGAGCGGTAGCCGGAGTCCACGCGCTCCACCTCGCGCGCCACCAGGCCATAGCAGACGTAGTTGAGGCCGGCACCGCCGTAGGCCTCAGGGATGGTGGGGCCCAGCAGGCCCAGGGCGCCCATCTCGCGGAAGATGGCCGGGTCCGTCTGCTCATGGCGGAAGGCCTCCAGCACGCGGGGCATCAGCCGCTCGCTGCAATAGTCGCGGGCGGCGTCGCGCACGGCGCGCTCGTCGGCCGTCAGCTGCTGGTCCAGCAGCAGGGGGTCGTCCCAGTGAAAGCTTGCCTTGGTGGCCATGATGATCTCCTGTCCAGTCTTGTCTCGATCGCTGCGGGGCGGCTTTGCTGCACCTTGATGGGCGACAAGTATTCCTTGTGAGACGATTCGTGTCCAATACGAATAAGCCATTCAACGATAGGCAGCGAATATGGCAAGCTCACTGGCGACCGCCGCCCTCTCCCGCGTGGAACTGCGCCATCTGCGCTACTTCCTGGCCCTGGCCGAGGAGCTGCACTTCGGGCGGGCGGCACAGCGCCTGGCGATGTCGCAACCGCCGCTGTCCGTGGCGCTGCAGCAGCTGGAGTCGGCCGTGGGCGCGCGGCTGCTGGACCGCGACAGCAAGGGCGTGCGCCTCACCCCCGCCGGCGAGAGCTTCCGCGCCAGCGCGCAGGCCCTGCTGGGCCGCTTCGAGGAGGCCTGCGCCCAGGCCCGCGAGGTGCAGGCCGGCGAGGTCGGCCGCCTGCGCCTGGGTTTCGTGGGCTCCACGGTCTTCCATGGCCTGCCCGACTGGCTGGCCACCTTCCAGGACTCCCATCCCCGGGTGGAGGTGGTGGTGATCGAGCTGAACTCGCAGGACCAGATCCAGGCCTTGCTCCAGGAGGAGCTGGACCTGGCCCTGCTGCACACCGACCGCCTGCCCCCTGCCCTCACCTGCGAGCCGCTGTACGACGAACCCTTCCTGGCCTGCCTGCCCGCCTCGCACGCGGCCGCGGGCAAGCGCCGTGTGGCCCTGGCCTCCCTGAGCGACCAGCCCTTCATCCTCTTCTCCCGCCGCGGCTCGCCGGACTACCACGCCCGCATCGTCGAGATGTGCCGCCAGCAGGGCTTCTACCCGCGCCTGCAGCACGAGGGGCGGCACTGGCTGTCGGTGGTGTCCCTGGTAGCGCGGGGGCTGGGCGTGTCCATCGTGCCCGCGGCCTTCCGGGACGCCGGCATCCAGGGTGCGGTGTTCAAGCCGCTGGCGGAGACCATGGAGCGCAGCCGGGTGTTCGCGGCCTGGCGGCAGGACTCGGCGCCGGCCTTGCGGGTCGCTTTTCTGGAGGAGTGCCGGAGCGCTTGAGACCGGCGCCGAGCCTGCTGTCGATGCCCTCGATGCGCTCCGGCACGGCTGAAGCGGTACCCGCCGACACGGCGCCCGGCCCTGCGGCCGCGTGCCGGCTGACTCAATGTTTCAACGGGCAAGACCTGACCTTGGTCTTGCCAGCGAATGACCGGCCCAGAACGCCCCCTGGAGGCCCTCACAAGGGGCATGACATAATTTGCGCCCCAATCCGGGGAGGGTCACCGAGTGACCGGCGTGGATTCGGGCAGAGTGCGAGCGGGCGCAAGTCAGTGCCATGCCTCGCCACTCTCGCAAATCATCCGGGCGTTTCGGACCGGCTCCGAGGCAGCCCGGCAATAACGAAAACAAAAATGTCCAGGCCGCGATCCAGCGAGATGCGCGCCAGGGCATAGAACAGCAAGGTTCAATAATGAGCTTCCTCAATCGACCGGCCATGCGCCTGGGCGCCGCAGCCCTGGCTGCCGCCTGCTTCATGGCGCCTGCCCAGGCACTGGTGCTGGCCAATGGCGACTACGTGCAGTACGACTTCGATCTCTCCGGTCTGGTCGACACGTCCGCCCCTGCCCGCGGCCTGCTGATCCTGCAGCGTTACCGTGGCGACATTCTCTCTGGGTACGACAAGGTCAAGCTCGAGGTCTTCTATGCGAACGACGCCTCTCGGTCCTCCATCCCGGTCATCTGGACGACGATCACCGAGTGGAACTTCGGACCGACATCCGCCTGGGGCTTGCAGATGTATCGCTCGTCGGAGACGGACCGCCCGCTGGAGCCCATCATGACGAGCTTCAAGGGCTCCTACCGCATCACGGCGTTGTGGGGCTCCGTCGACCTGGTCGAGGCATCGGCCACCATACGCGACGTCGCCTTCAATGACGTGACTCAGGTGCAGTTTCGCGAGGAAGTGCCCGAGCCGGGCACCCCCAGCCTCCTGCTGGCAGGCGTCGCGGCACTCGGCTGGCTGGGCCGCAAGAGCCGGCCTGCGCTGAATCGCGAGCACCGGGCGGGCGCCCAGGCAGCCTGAATGCCCCGGGCTCTGCCTGGAGCGGCCCGATCCAGCGCCGCATTGACGAAGCCGTCCCTGCCCTGTCCGTCAGCCCTGGCTGTGCAGAAATGCCCCGGTCAGCGGTGCTGCACTTGAGGGCGCCGTGTTCAAGCCCCTTGGCCGAGGCCATGGAGCGCAGCCGGGTGTTCGCGGCCTTGCGGCAGGACTCGTCACCCGCCCTGCGGCAGGCCTTTCTGGCGGCCCGGCTGGGGCGTTGAGCCCTCAGCGGCGCAGGGCCTTGTCACGGACTGGCCTCAGCCACTGCAGCAGCTTCGCATACACCTCGGCATCGCCCAGCAGGGCCAGATGGCCCAGGCCGTAGCCGATCCACTGCCGCTCGGGCGCGAAAGCCAGGGTGCGCTGAGGGTCCGGGTGGCGGCCCAGGGCGCTGTCCAGGGGCACCAGACCGTCGCCCAGCAGGCGGTCCTTGAGGTCGTCGCGGCGGGCGCCGATGCTGCCGGCGACCGTGTAGCAGCGGATCTGAGCCGGCAGCGGCAGGTGCCGGGGCAGCGCCGGCCCGGGGCTGAAGCGATCGCGTCCCTGCCAGTCCTCCTCGAGCAGGCTGCCGTGGCGCAGATCCGTGATGCCCTCGCTGCGCACGCGGCCCAGGCGTGCAAAGGGCGTGGCATAGGGCGTCTGCTCCAGCAAGCGCTCGAACCAGTGACCCAGGCGTTCCAGCGGCGCGCCGTGGTGGGGCGTGCCCAGGAACAGCAGATCGCTCACCAGCGAAGGCCAGCGGTGCCCTGCAACGGCGCCTTGGTGCAGCGCGCTGCGCGCCACCAGGCCGCCCATGCTGTGGCCCAGCAGGGTCAGGCGGCGCAGCTCGCCGGGCCATTGCGCCACCAGGCGTTCCAGAAGGGTCGCCAGGGCCTGGCCGTTGCGGGCGATGTGCAGTCCGGTGTTGTAGCGGAGGTAGAGCGGCGTATAGCCGAGATCCCGGGCCAGCACGGCGCCGTGGTCATGGCCGCCGTACAGCCACTGCTGCTCGTTCATGCACAGGCCATGGAGCATCACCAGGGGCGCATCCCCCCCTTCAGGCAGCGCGCCGGACTGGAGGTCCAGCGGATGCCCGCCGTGGTGAATCGCCATGGGAATGGCCAAGGGGTTGTGAGTCCGCTCGAGGTGATCCCCCAGCACGCCGTTGAGGGCCGAGACCAGGGCATCACCCTGCGGCAGGCCGGTGCTGCGGCCCAGCGCGGGCTCCAGCAAGGCCAGCAGTTCGTCGGCCCCCGCACCCGCGACCCGCGTCACGCCTCGGATGCTGCGATAGACCAGCCCCGTCAGCCCGCCGGCGCGGTCCGGGGCCTCACGTCCGGCCGCCAGCGGGCCGTTCAGCACGCGGGCATGCACGGCTTCGACCAGGTCTGCCAGGGCCAGCGTGGCGCTGGCCGTGAGCTTCACGAGGCCGCGCACCGGATGCCCGCGGCGCGAAGGAGGTTCAGCCATGCCCGCATTCCCCGTCTGGTGGTGACGGGCCATTCTGCATCAGCGGGCGGCAGGGGCGCTCAATGCGTGTCCATCCTCAGCTGCCCGGACTCCACGGCGACCTCCAGCCTCAGGGCCAGCTCGCCATCCTTCGTGTGCACGAACCAGAAGGACGCCGGCACGCCGCAGCGGGTCCGGCCCTTGTGCGGCCCGATCGTATGCACGCCTGCTGCCGCATCGCCACCCAGCGCCTTGAGGGCGCGGTCGGTGAACTCGCAGTAGTTCCTGAACAGGCCGGCCTTGTCACCAGCGCGCTCGGCGGATGCCCGGGCCTGACTGGTCTGGAGGCGGAAGAAGCGCTCCGGCTGCTGGGAGCGGCAGGCCGCCCCCATGCTGTTGAGCAAGGCGACGCCCTCCCCGCGCGCCAGATCTGCCGGTGTGGCGGTGCGCGTGCCGGCGCAATCCTGCGCCCATGCCTGGGGTGTCCCCATGAGGGCCAGCAGAGTGGTGGCCACGAGCGTTCTGTTCAATTGCATGCCTGTTCCTGTGTTTCTTGTCCGTGTCAATTGTCCGGGCTCCTCATCCATGAAGCTGACTATGATCGCCCACATCCAGGCTGCCGGCCACGCTCAGGGCGCTGGCCGGCGGTCATGACAGGGAGGTGTGGCATGAGAGCTGTCCTTGCCCTGGCGACGGCGCTGGCACCGCTGCTGGCGCTTCGCGCCGGGCCCGCCTTCGGGGAACCCGCCGACGCCGGGGAGCCCCCGCTGCGCCTCTACTACTACGAGCGCCCGCCGTTCCACTACACCGATGATCAGGGCCGCGTCACCGGCCTGTTCGCGGACACCACCGAGCAGATCCTGCACCGTGCCGGCCTGCGCTTCGAGTGGGTGCGCATGCCCGCCAACCGCATCCTGCTGGCGCTGCGCAAGGAACCGGAGGTGGCCTGCTCGCCCGCCTGGTATGCCACGCCACAGCGGCAGGCCGACTTCTGGTTCAGCAAGCCCATATTGCGCGACAAGCCGCTCATCGCTCTGCTGCGTGCGGACTTCCCGCTGGAGCCCGGCACCACGGCCCGGGACTTCTTCCAGAGCCCCAAGGTGAGGCTGCTGCTCAAGCAGAACTTCTCGCAGGGCGCCTACATGAACGCGCTGATCGCCCGCATGCCGCCGGCACAGGTGCAGCAGGTATCCCTGGAGGTGCCGGCCATGGTGCAGATGCTCAAGCGCAACCGCGCGGACGCCATCATCACCACGGCCGAGGAGGCCGGCATCTTCGTTCGCCAGGCCGGCTATCCCATGAGCGAGTTCCTGGTCGTGCAGTTCCCGGATGTGCCGGCCGAGGAGTACCGCTACATCCTGTGCAAGCGCTCCATGTCCGCCCAGGTCCGCCAACGCATCGACGAGGCCATCCCCGCCCTGCCCTAGCGGCCGCCCGGAAGAAAAAAGCGCCCCGGTGAGGGGCGCTTCGCTGGAGAGTCCGCCGTGCTCAGCGGGCGGCGCGCTGGGCGCGACGCAGGGCGGCCGGCCTGGCCGCCGCGGCGCTGAAGCGCTTGAGGCGCCCCTCTGCCGCCTGGGTGGCCTTGGCGGAAGGACTGGCCGCGCTGGGCAGGAAGTTCGTCATGCGCGTCAGGCCCGGGGCATCGGTCTTGAGGTAGAGCAGATCCATGATGAAGCTGCTGCCGCTGCCGCTGCCGTCCACGCTGAAGACGGGCAGCAGGCTGGCCTGGCCGTAGTTGAACACATAGGCATAGCTGGTCGCCATCGGGCCGGTGGGCAGCTTGCCGTAGGTGACCAGGGTCTGGCGGGTGTCGCCCTGGACGCTGCGCAGGGTGCCACCGGACATGTTGAAGGGACCCACGGCGCCATCGACCAGGAACAGGGCCCAGCTGGCCGAGCCTCCCAGCCAGGAACGCACCGGCCACGTCTTGGCGCCCATCCAGCCCACCACCATGCTGCCCGGCAGCCATTGCTGCGAGCCGCCGTCGGGGGCACTGATCAGGGTGCGCACGGAGGGGCTGGGGCCGATGCCCAGCACATTCACGTACACATTGCCGCCCGAGGTCTGGGACTGGCCGAAGGCTTCGCCATCAGCCAGGGTGTACAGCACGCTCTTCGCGCCGCCCGCACGGGCGATGCCGATGACCTGGCCCTTCTTGCCGCTCAGGCCGAGGCTCTGCACCACGACATGGCTGGAGGTCAGCTGCACGTCGCTGGCCTGCACGTCCAGCGTGGCCAGGGTGTCGACGGCCAGGGTGTCGGTGATGTGCAGGATGCGGGTGCCGCTCAGGGACGTCAGTGCCAGGTAGCCGTGGGGGCCATCGCTGACCACCGTGCCCTGGTGGCTCTCGTCGGCCGCGAGGGTGGCCAGCAGCTTGGCGCCATCGAGCTTGGCCAGGTCCACGCCGTAGAGCTTGCCGCCTTCGATGAACAGCCAGATGCCCGGGCCCGAGGAGCCGATGTTGCCGTCGCTGAGGTTGTTGAAATCGGCGCTGCCCAGCTTGAACAGGGCCGTGGGCGAGCCCAGGTCGGCGTCCACCCGGCTGAGCTGCGTGCCCTTGCGCAGCACGAAGCCGGCCAGGGTGCCGTCGTTGTTGCGGATCTCCGCCACGGGCATGTCGATCAGACGGGCGGAGCTGCCGCCATCCATGTTGAGGCGCACGGCCCAGGCCTGGTTGTCGGCGCTGGTGTCGCAGCGGCCGTCCGGGCCGGGTGCGACCATGAACATCCACGAGCGCGACGGATCGGCGAAGTCACTGCCCATGCCATCCAGCATTGCCAGGTCCATGGTGACGCTGGAGCGACCGCAGACCTCGCTGCTCTTCAGGCTGGACAACAGCGCCGGCACCGGCACGCCACTGCTGATGGACTGGTCCACCTTGTACAGGCGGTTGCCCTTGAAGTAGGCGTAGTAGCGCTGCTGGACATTGCTCACCTGGCCACCCGACACGCTGGCCTGGATGACGCTGTGGTTCCAGAAGGACATCTGGCCACCGGCCTCGACCGTGCTGGTGCCCAGGCCAGGGTTGTCGGCCTTGACGGCCACCAAGGCCGGCGTGCCCGAGGTTTCAGGACCGTCAGCGAAGGTGGTGGTGACGTTCACCGAGGGGCCGGCGTAGGACAGCAGGTAATAGCCGGAGCCGCCCGAGCTGCCTGCATTGACCGTCACCGTAGCGCTGCTGCTGGTGACCTTGCCCACGCTGTTGCTGAGCACGACCTGGTAGCGGCTGCCGCTGTCCTTCAGCTCCAGCACGGGCGTGACGTAGCTCGCCGAGGTGGCCCCGGCGATGTCCACGCCATTGCGCTGCCACTGGTAGCTCACCGGCGCGATCTCGTTGGCCTCGGCCACCACGGACAGCGAGGCGTTCTGGCCCACGCTGACCGTCAGGTCACGCGGCTGCGTGGTGATGACGGGGGCAAGGGGCACGGCCACGCTGAGCAGGGCCGTGTCGGAGTTCACCGACTTCTTGTTGGCCGTCACCACGACACGGAAGCCGACGCCGTTGTCGGCCGCGGTGAGCTTGGGCGTGGTGTAGCTGGCGGCGGTGGCGCCTGCGATGTCGGTCCAGGCGCCGGCACGCAGCTGCTGCCACTGGTAGCTCATCGGGAAGCCGGCGGCATTGGCGTCGACGCGGAAGGTCACGGTGGCCCCGACGGCGGCCTTCTGGCTCGCCGGCTGCTGGTAGATCACCGGCGATGCGGCGCTCGTCAGGTGCAGAGTGGCCGGCAGGCTGGTGACGCTGCCGAACTCGTTGCTGACCTTGACGGTGAAGCGGGCGTTGTCGTCGGCCGCGCCCGTGGGCACGAACTCGAAGGTGCTCTGGGTGGCGCCGGCGATGGGCACGCCGTCGCGGCTCCACTGGTAGCTCAGGGTGCGAGCCCCGGCCGCGTAGACGGTGAACGGGGTCGGCCAGGCCACCATGCTGTTGGCGTCCTGCGGCTGCTGCAGGATGACGGGGGCCGACGTGCTGGCGCTGAGCACCAGGCAGCTGGGCAGGGTGATGTCGGTCGACGAAGGGCCGACCTTGACGAAATTGGACAGCAGGTCGCCCGTCTGGGCGAAGAGGGTGGCCACGCTGCCGCGGCGCATCACCACATCGAATTCGCCGGTGCTGCCGGTGTAGGCCGTCGTGCGGGCGCTGTAGTCCACGCCGTCGGCGAACACGGGGACGCCGGACTTGCGCTGACCCTTGTCGTCCTGCACGCAACCGTGCACCCGGATGGAGTCATAGACGCGGTCCGCGTTCCAGGTCGTGAAGTGGCTGACCTGGCCTTCGTAGTAACGCTGGCTGCCCTCACCCACCAGGCGCGCTTCGCCTTCCTGCACCCAGAGGCCGGTGGTCTCGTTCAGGTAGAAGAGCGGGATGGTCGCGGGCACCTCGGCCGAGCGCGTGGCCAGCGGGATGCGGATGACGGCGTTGACGCCCTTGGCCAGCTGAAGGTCCTGGCCGGCGCTGTCGCGCAGCATGACGGTCAGGGCGCCCAGGCTCTCCATGGGCTGCGGGGCGGCGCCTGCGGTGGCCGGCTGCGCCATGTAGCCGCCGGGCATGCGGGCCGCATCGGTCGCGGGATCGATGGGCGTGATCTCCACGGCGATGGTGCCGGTGTAGGCGGCGCCCTTGGCGTCCACCACGGCATTGGCGGGCAGGGTGACCCGGGCCGTCGAGTTCGGCACCTGGGCCGAGCCACCGCTGACAGCGTTCACGCTGGCCGTGGCACCCACACGCACCAGGCTGGCGCTCACGGCGCTGGCCACGCCCTGCTGCACCTGCGTCTTGGTCTGGTGACCGGCGTGACCGGCATGGCTGATGGCCAGCAGCGCGTCGCCCACCGGCAGCTCGGCCAGCGTGAAGGCGCCCTTGGCATCGGTGGTGGCGCTCAGCGTGCCACTGCGCACCGTGGCGGCCGCGATCGGCAAGCCGGTGCCGGCCTCATAGACGAAGCCGCTGACGGAGCCCGTCTTCACCACGACCGGCGGGATCGGGGGTTCGGGTGTGGGGGTGGGTGTTGACGAGTCGCCGCCGCAGCCGCTCAGCGCGGCGGCCAGACTCACGAGGCACGCGCCAAAGCGCAGGCGCCAGCCATGATTTCGCATGAGATTCCTCCCGAGGCGCCTGGACTTGGGCAGCTCGACCCAACGTCAGCTGCGGGGCTGCACGCGCTCTGCGGCACGCTGTGGACCAGCCCGTCCGTCCAGGACAAGATTGCTAAGGATCAGCGGCCTGCATCGCCCCGGACCTGCCCGCACGCGGGCACGCCGGGCCGCGCAGGGGGCCGCCTGATGTCGCCGCGGATTCTGCCGCCCGGGCCAGCCCCGGCATGCCGGGAGAGGTAATGGTTTGTAAGCCACCCCCTGCTTGGGCGGGTCATGCCGCCAGGCCCCTCATGCCGGCTCGACGGCGGGCGATGAGCGATGGGCGATCAGCGCCCTCAGCCCAGCACCGCCGTCACCTCGATCTCCACCTTGGCCCGGTCCTCCATCAGCGCCGCGACCTGCACCGCGCTCATGGCCACGCCGTACTCGCGGCCCAGCACCTCGCGGTAGACCTGCCCCACCTCCCGGCCGCGGGCCAAGTACTCGCGCTTGTCCAGCACATACCAGGTCATGCGGCAGATGTGCTCGGGCCCGGCACCGCCCTCGGCGAGCACGGCCTTGATGTTCTGCAGGGCCTGGCGGACCTGGTCGACGAAGTCGTCGCTCTCGAACTGGCACTGCGCGTTCCAGCCGATCTGGCCCGCCACGAAGAGCTGGCGGCCGGTGGCGGCCACGCCGTTGGCATAGCCCTTGGGTGCGGCCCAGTCGGCGGGCTGCAGAACGGTCTTGGGAGTCGTGGTCATGGGGTGCTTTCCTGCAGGCCGCCCGGGCTGCTCAAGGCGAGCAGGGCGCTGCGAATGTCGTCGGGCAGGGGCTGGGCACGGTGGGTCTCCAGGGACGTGCACACCAGCGACTGGCGGAACCAGGCCCGTCGTCCGTCGGGGCCTTCGTAGTGATGGAAGAGGCGCAGCGAGCTGCGTCCCAGGTGCTCGAGGGCCACACGCTGGCGCAGCACATCGCCCATGCGGCTGATGCGCTCGAAGCCGCTGTCCAGCTGCACCGTGGGCAGGCCCACGCGGCGCGCGCCGAGCAGGTGATCAAAGGGAATGCCCAGGCCGAAGGTGAAGAAGTCCTCCACCACGGCATTGAGCATCTCGTAATAGCGCGGGTAGAACACGATGCCGGCCGGGTCGCAATGGCCGAAGCGCACGCGCTCCTCGCGCTCGAAGATGAATCGGGGGGCCGGTGCCCTGCTGATGTCCGTCTCGCTCATGCCTTGCTCCTCAGACACCCAGGTAGCGCTGCCACAGGGCCGGATCGGCCTCCAGCGCCGCCGAGTCGCCCTGCCACACCATGCGGCCGCGCTCCATGATGTGGTGCGCATCGCCCAGGCGCAGCAGGCGCTGCACGTATTTGTCGACCACCAGGATGGTCTGGCCCTGGGCTCGCAGCTCGGCGAGCACGCGCCAGATCTCCTCGCGCACCAGGGGAGCCAGGCCCTCGGTGGCCTCGTCCAGGATCAGCAGCTGCGGGTTGGTCATCAGCGCGCGGGCGATGGCCAGCATCTGCTGTTCGCCCCCGGACAGCTGTGCCCCGCCATGATGGCGCCGCTCGGCCAGGCGCGGGAAGGCTTCGTAGACGCGGGCCAGGGTCCAGGGCCGGGGCAGGCCACGCCGGTTGGCGGCGAAGGCGACGAGGTTCTCCTCGACGCTGAGATTGGGGAAGATCTGCCGCCCTTCCGGCACCAGGGCCAGGCCTTGCCGGGCGATGCGCTCGGGCGACCAGCCGGTGACGTCCTCGCCACACAGGCGGATCCGGCCGGCGGCGGGTTTCAGCCAGCCCACCAGGCACTTGATCAGGCTGCTCTTGCCCATGCCATTGCGGCCCAGCAGGGAGCGCACCTCGCCCTGGCGCACGTCCAGATCCAGGCCGAAGAGCACAGGGCTGCGACCATAGGCAGCCTCCAGGCCGCGGACTTCCAGCACCGTCTCGCTCATGCCGCGTCCTCCGCTGCGGGCATCTCGTCGCCCAGGTAGGCCTCGCGCACGCCTGCATGGGCACGGATGTGCTCGGGCGTGCCGCTCGCGATCACCCGCCCGCCCACCAGCACCGAGATGCGCGTGGCCAGGCGGAAGACGGCGTCCATGTCGTGCTCCACCAGCAGCAGGGTCATGTTCAGGCGCAGCAGCTGCAGCAGCTCCAGCATGTGTTCGGATTCGTCAGGTCCCATGCCGGCCATGGGCTCGTCCAGCAGCAGCAGGCGCGGCTTGGCGGCCAGGGCCAGGCCGATCTCCAGCTGGCGCTGCTCGGCATGCGAGAGGCTGCCGGCCGCGCGCTCCAGCTGCGAGCTCAGGCCCACCTTCTGCGCCAGAGCCTCGGCCTCGGCCATCACCACGATCTGGGTGCGGCGCGCCTGCCACCACTGCCGGGCGCCGCCGCGGCGGGTCTGCACCGCGAGCACGAGGTTGTCCAGCACGCTGCAACGCGGGAAGACGCTGGTGATCTGGTGGCTGCGCACCAGGCCGGCCTGCACACGCGCGGCCATGTCGAAGGGGGCCAGGTCTTGCCCCCGGAAGCGGATGCAGCCGCCGTCAGGCCGCAGGCTGCCCGCGATCTGATGGATCAGCGTGGTCTTGCCCGCGCCGTTGGGCCCGATGAGGGCATGGACCTCGCCCTCCAGCACCTCGAAGCTGGCCTCGTCCGTGGCCCGCAGCGCGCCGAAGCGCTTGACCAGGCCTTGCACGCGCAGGAGCTCAGCCATGGGCGCCCTCCCCCCGCTGCGCCCGGCGGATGCGCAGGCCGGCCAGCAGGCCCGCCAGACCCTTGGGCGCCACCATCACCACCGTCAGCAGCAGCAGGCCCAGGGCCAGCTGCCAGTGCAGGGTGTAGGCCGACAGCAGCTCCTCCAGCAGCAGGAACACCGCAGCGCCCAGCGGACCGCCCCACAGCGCCCCCGCACCGCCGAGGATCACCATCACCATCAGCTGGCCTGACTGTGCCCAGTGCAGCATCTGCGGGCTCACCAGGCCGTTGAGGTTGGCCAGCAGCGCGCCCGCCAGGCCGGCCTGTGCACCGGCCAGGATGAAAGCGCTGCACTGCAGACCGAAGACGGGCGCACCCAGGGCGCGCATGCGGCCCTCGTTCTCGCGCACGCCCTGCAGCAGCAGGCCGAAGGGCGAGTTCAGCAGGCGCTGCAGCAGGGCCATGCAACCGGCAAAGCAGGCCAGCACGCAGAGGTAGAAGCTCGTGTCGTCCTTGAGATCCACGCCCGGCAGCAGGGAGCGCTGCGGCAGCGGGAGCCCGTCATCCCCGCCATAGGCCTTGAGGGACACGGCCAGGTAATAGAACATCTGCGCGAAGGCCAGCGTGATCATGATGAAGTAGACCCCGCGCGTGCGCAGCGCCACCAGGGCCACCAGGCCCGAGGCACAGGCGCTCACCGCCATGGCCAGCGGCCAGGCGACCAGGGCTTGCTGGCCCAGGCCGCCGCCGTTCATCAGCGCGCCCACCGTGTAGCCGCCCAGGCCCATGAAGGCCGCATGGCCGAAGCTCACCAGGCCGCCGAATCCCAGGATGAGGTTGAGGCTGCTGGCCGCGATGGCGAAGATCAGCACGCGGGTGGCCACACCGGTGTAGAACTCCTGGCCCATCAGCTGCAGCAGCCAGGGCAGGCCGGCCAGCGCCAGCAGCAGCAAGACCTGACCCCACAGGCCCAGGCCCGGGTGGTCCAGCCTCAGGGGCGTGGAGGAAGACGCAGCGGTGGAAGTGGTGGAGACAGACATTCAGCGCCGAGCAGGAAAGAGGCCTTGCGGACGCCAGAACAGCACCGCAGCCATCAACACATAGATCAGGATGGATGCCAGCGCCGGGCCCAGGCTCGAGGCCAGCTCCGGCGAGGCCAGCGCGCGCAGCAGGGCCGGCAGCAGCGTGCGGCTGGCGGTATCCACCAGCCCCACCAGCAGCGAGCCGATCAGCGCGCCGCGGATGGAACCAATGCCGCCGATGACGATCACCACGAAGGCCAGGATCAGGATGCTCTCCCCCATGCCCACCTGCACCGCCAGCAGCGGGCCCAGCAGGCCGCCGGCCAGCGCACACAGGGCGGCGCCCAGGCCGAAGACCAGGGTGAAGAGCTTGCGGATGTCCACCCCCAGGGCCTGGGCCATGGCGCGGTTGGACGCCCCCGCCCGCACCCACATGCCCACGCGCGTCCGCGTGACGCCCCACCACAGCCCCAGCGCCACCACCAGGCCCACGCCGATGATCAGCAGCCGGTAGGCCGGATAGAACAGCCCAGGCAGCAGCTCCACCGGCCCCGACAGTGCGGCCGGCGTGTTGAGCATCAGCGGCTGCTCGCCCCAGAGGATGCGCACCCCTTCGTTGATCATCAGGATCAGCGCGAAGGTGGCCAGCACCTGCGAGAGGTGGTCGCGTTGGTAGAGCCGGCGCAGCAGGCTCACCTCCAGCAGCATGCCCAGCACCGCCGTGCCCGCCACCGCCGCCAGCAGCCCCAGCACGAAGCTGCCCGTGGCCGCCCCCACCGCCGCCGCCAGGTAGGCGCCGACCATGTACAGCGAGCCATGAGCCAGGTTGATCATGTCCATGATCCCGAACACCAGCGTCAGCCCGGCGGCCAGCAGGAAGAGCATCAGCCCGAACTGCAGGCCGTTCAGCAACTGTTCAGCAATGAGTACGAGGTCCATCAGAGGCAGGCACGATCAAGAAGGTGTCCCCAGCGGGGATCGCGGGTCCAGCGCAGTTGGCAAGAAGAGATCCCCTTCCCCAAGCCGGCCGCCCGCACAGCGCATGAGGATCCGGCTCTGCCGGTCCTGCATGCGCGCCCCCCTGGGGGGCCGGCGAAGCCGGTAGGGGGGGCGGGCTATTTCATCTTGCAGAGCGGCGCGTAGGCGTCTGCATGCTGGCTGAAGATCTTGCCCAGGGTCTTGTTGGTGACCCGACCCTGGCCGTCCTTGCCGATGATGCGCAAGTAGTAGTCCTGGATGGGGTACTGGTTGTTGTTGAACTTGAAGGCCCCGCGCACGGAGGTGAAGTGCGCGGCCTTCAGGGCCTTGAGCAGGGCGGGCTTGTCTTCGATCCGGCCCTTCACATCGGCCACCGCGCCGTCGATCAGCAGCGCGGCGTCGTAGCCCTGGCTGGCATAGAGCGAAGGCAGGCGGCCGTACTCCTTCTGGAAGTCGGCCACGAACTGCTTGTTGGCCGCGTTGTCCATGTCATGCGCCCAGTGCGAGCTGTTGAACATGCCCAGCATGGGCTCGCCCACGGCCTTGATCACGTCCTCGTCCGCCGAGAAGCCGGGGCCGAAGAGCGTGATGTCGCGCGAGAGGCCGGCGCCCACGAACTGCTTGATGAAGTTGATGCCCATGCCACCGGGCAGGAAGATGTACAGGGCGTCCGGCTTGGCCGCGCGGGCCTGCGCCAGCTCGGCGGCGTAGTCCAGCTGACCCAGCTTGGTGTAGATCTCCTCGGCCACCGCGCCCTTGTAAAAGCGCTTGAAGCCGGTGATGGCGTCCTTGCCCGCGGGGTAGTTGGGGGCGATCAGCACCACCTTCTTGAAGCCCTTGTCCGTGACGACCTTGCCCACGGCCTCGTGCAGGTTGTCGTTCTGCCAGGCCACGTTGAAGAAGAAGGGATTGCACTGCTCGCCCGCGTACTGCGAGGGGCCGGCGTTGGCGGACACATAGGGCGTCTTGCTGTCGAACACCGTGGGGCCCACGGCCAGCATGATGTTGGAGAAGACCACGCCGGTCATCACGTCGACCTTGTCGCGCTTGAGCAGGCGGTCGGTGGCCTGCTTGGCGACGTCGGGGTTCTGCTGGTCGTCCGCGATCACCACCTCGGCCGGCAGCCCGCCCAGCTTGCCGCCCTTGTGCTTGAGCGCAAGATTGAAGCCGTCACGGATGTCCACGCCCAGGCCGGCACCGGCGCCGGACAGGGTGCTCAGCATGCCGACCTTGATCTTGTCGGCGGCCTGCGCAGCCGGCGCCAGCGCCGTCAGGGCCAGGGCTGCAGCGACAGCGCGCGTGGGGGTCAGGTCTTGCTTTCGGAACAGGCGGGGCAGGCTCATGCGGGTCTCCATCCGGTCATTTGGGGGAAAGAAGCTCAGGGCTGGCGCAGCTTGAAACGCTGCAGCTTGCCGGTCTCGGTGCGCGGCAGGCTGGGCAGGAACTCTATCGCACGGGGATACTTGTAGGGAGCGATCGTCGCCTTGACGTAGTCCTGCAACTGGCGCACCAGCTCGGGGCCCGCCTTGTGGCCGGGGCGCAGCACCACGAAGGCCTTGACGATCTGCCCGCGCTCCTCGTCCGCCTGGCCGATCACGCCGCATTCAGCCACGGCCGGATGCGCCAGCAGGGCCGACTCCACCTCGGGACCGGCGATGTTGTAGCCGCCGGAGATGATCATGTCGTCGGTGCGGGCCTGGTAGACGAAGTAGCCGTCGGCGTCCTGCAGGTAGGCATCGCCGGTGAGGTTCCAGCCCTTGAGCACGTAGTTGCGCTGGCGCTCGTCATCCAGGTAGCGGCAGCCCGTGGGACCCTTGACCGCCAGGCGACCGATGGAGCCGGGCGGCAAGACCTGACCCTCTTCGTCCAGCACGCAGGCCTGGTAGCCCGGCACCACGCGGCCGGTGGCGCCTGGGCGGGCGTCCGATTCGCCATGCGAGATGAAGATATGCAGCATCTCCGTGGCGCCGATGCCATCGATCAGCTCGATGCCCGTCGCCTCCTTCCACAGCGCCCGCGTGGCCGCCGGCAGCGCCTCGCCGGCGCTGACGCACTTGCGCAGCGACGTCAGGTCATGCTGGCCCACCTGCCCCGCCATCGCCCGGTAGCTGGTGGGTGCGGTGAAGCACACGGTGGCGCGGTGCTGGGCGATGGCGCCCAGCAGCACGTCCGGGGTCGCCTTCTCCAGGAGCACGCTGGAGGCGCCCACGCTCATCGGGAACAGCACCAGGCCGCCCAGGCCGAAGGTGAAGGCCAGCGGAGGCGAGCCGATGAAGACGTCCTCCGCCGTGGCCTTCAGGCAGTGCGGCGGCCAGCAGCGGCAGATGGCCATCACGTCACGATGGAAGTGCAGGGTGCCCTTGGGCTGGCCCGTGGTGCCGGAGGTGAAGGCGATCAGGCAGACGTCGTCCGAGGCGGTGTCCACGTTCTGGAACTGCCCGGGCTTGCCTGCCGCGAGCGCCTCCAGCCCGTCTTCAGCCTCCGAGTGATAGTGCACGATCCGCTGCAGCACCGGATGCTCCACCTGCGCCCGCGCCAGCTCCTCGCCCAGGGCCGCATCGCACAGGGCATGCGTGACCTGGGCCTTGGCGACGATCTGGCCCAGTTCCTTGGCCCGCAGCAGGGGCATGGTGGCCACGGCGATCGCGCCAGCCTTCTGGAGGGCGAACCAGCAGGCCGCCAGCATGGGCGAATTGCCGCCGCGCAGCAGCACGCGGTTGCCGGGTTGCACGCCCATGTCCTGCACCAGCACGTGGGCAATGCGGTTGGCCTCGGCCTGCAGCTGGGCATAGGTCCAGCGGTGGCGCGCGCCCGTCAGGCAAGACCTGTCCCCCAGGCCTTGGTCAACCCAGGCATCCAGCAGCTCGCTGGCGCAGTTGAGGCGCTCTGGGAACTGCAGCGCGGGCAGTTCGAACAGCAGATCGGGCCATTGCTCGGTCGGCGGCAGCCGGTCCCGGGCAAAGCTGTCGGTGTGGGCACTGCGATGCATGGACGGTCTCCTCGTGATCTTTGTGTGGTCGTCCGGAATCGTGGGCGGGGCGGGTGCCTGATCAGCCGTTCTTGAGCAGGTCCCGCCCGATGATCAGCTGCTGCACCTCGCTGGCGCCTTCGTAGATGCGCAGGGCACGGATCTCGCGATACAGGGACTCGACGATCTCCCCGCTGCGCACGCCGCGCCCGCCGTGCAGCTGCAGCGCAGCATCGATGACCTGCTGCGCCGTCTCGGTGGCCATCAGCTTGGCCATGGCGGCCTCGCGGGTGATGGCCTGACCCTGGTCGCGCTGCCACGCGGCGCGGTAGACCAGCAGGGCCGAGCTGTCCACGCCGCAAGCCATGTCCGCCAGCTTGGCCTGCGCAAGCGGCAGGTCGGCCAGATGGCCGCCGAACATGGGCCGGGACTGCGCCTGGCTCAGGCCTTCCTGCAGCGCGCGGCGGGCAAAGCCCAGCGCGGCGGCGGCCACCGAGGTGCGGAACACGTCCAGCGTCCGCATCGCGATCTTGAAGCCCTCGCCGGGCGCCCCGATCATCTGGCTGCGCGGCACGCGGCAGTTCGTGAAGCGCAGGCGGGCCAGCGGATGCGGCGCGATCACCTCGATGCGCTCGGCGATCTCGAAGCCCGGCAGCCCCGCATCGACGACGAAGGCCGAGATGCCCCGCGCACCCGGCGCCTCGCCGGTGCGTGCGAAGAGCACGTAGAAGTCGGCGATGCCGCCGTTGGAGATCCAGGTTTTCTCGCCGTTGATCACGTAGTCGTCGCCATCGGCCATGGCGCTGCACTGCATGGCCGCCACATCGGATCCAGCCTCGGGTTCAGATAGCGCAAATGCGGCCAGCGCTTCACCTGAGGCGACGCGTGGCAGGTAGCGTGCCCGCTGCGCGTCCGTCCCTGCCAGCGAGATCGCCCCGCTGCCCAGGCCCTGCATCGCAAACGCGAAGTCCGCGAGGCCGTGATGCCGCGCCAGCGTCTCCCGCAGCAGGCAGATGGATCGCGTGTCGATCACCTCCGCCGCGCCGCCCAGGGCCGTGCCCGCCACCGCATGTCGCAGCCAGCCGCCCTGCCCCAGCGCCTTCACGAGCGCCCGGCATTCGGCATCGACATCCGCCCCATGCCCGGGGTGCAGATGCTCGCTGCACCAGGCCTCCAGCGCCACGGCCAGCACCCGATGCCGCTCTTCGAAAAAGGGCCAGGCCAGATGCCTCAACGCCGCATGTCTCTCATTCATCGTGCAATCCTCTGCAGTCAGCAGCCCACCGCGTGGAGGGCGGGGATCCGGCCTTGCCGGGCCCTCGCCCTCGCCCCCTTGAGGGGGCCGGCGAGGCCGGTACGGGGTGGTCCTAGTCACCTTCGAAGACGGGTCGCTGCTTGGCCACGAAGGCGTGATAGGCGCGATGGAAGTCCTGCGTCATCATGCAGATGGCCTGCGCCTGGGCCTCGGCCTCGATGGCCTCGTCCACGCCCATGCTCCATTCCTGATGCAGCATGCGCTTGGTCATCGCATGGCCGAAGCTGGGGCCGGTGGCGATCTCGGCCGCCCAGGCCAGGGTGTGCTCCAGCAGGTCGTCGGGCTCGACCAGGCGGTTGTGGAAGCCCCACTGCAGGCCCTCCTCGCCGCCCAGCGAACGGCCGCTGTAGAGCAGGTCCGAGGCACGGCCCTGGCCCACGATGCGCGGCAGGATGGCGCAGGCGCCCATGTCGCAGCCGGCCAGGCCGACGCGAGTGAAGAGGAAGGCCGTCTTGGAACGGGCCGTGGCCACGCGCAGGTCCGAGGCCATCGCCATGATGGCGCCCGCGCCGGCACAGGCACCGTCGATGGCCGCGAACACCGGCTGCGGGCAGGCCCGCATGGCCTTGACCAGATCGCCCGTCATGCGGGTGAAGGCGAGCAGGTCGGGCATGCTCATCTGGGTCAGCGGGCCGATGATCTCGTGGACATCGCCGCCGGAGCAGAAGTTCTCGCCCGCGCCCTGCACCACGATGGCCTTGATCTCGTCCACGTAGCTGAGGTTGCGGAAGAGGTCGCGCAGCTCGGCGTAGGAGTCGAAGGTCAGCGGGTTCTTGCGCTCGGGCCGGTTCAGCGTGACCAGGCCGACGGCGCCGCGCTGCTCCCAGCGGAAGTGCTGGGGCGTGAAACCGGCCAGGCTGATCTTGTTGCCGTTGGCCAGATGGGAACTGATGGGTTTGCTCATGGACTTCCTTTGCGGCGCGGGGCCGGACTCGCGGCGGATGCCTTGGCTGGCTTGCCTGCCTTGCCTGAAGGCCGGGCCTGATCGAGCCCCGCCAGATGGAGTTTCAGATGGGCCAGCAGACTGTAGACCTCGCCCTTCTGCGCGGCATTCCAGCCACCCAGCAGCTCCACCACCCAGGCTTCGTGCGTGGCCGCCATGCGGCGGAAGAGGCGGCGGCCGGTGGGCGTGAGGGTCACGGTGAAGGAGCGGCGGTCGCTGGCATGGGGCTGGCGTTGTACCAGGGATTCGGCCTCCAGCTGGTCCACCACGCCGGTGACATTGCCCCCCGTCACCATCAGCCGCTGCGAGAGCTCGCGCATGCTGAGCCCCTCCGGATGGCGTTCCAGCTGGGCCAGCAGGTCGAAGCGGGGCAAGGTGGTGTCGAACTGCTGGCGCAGGCGGTTGCGGATCTGGTCCTCGACGCGTGTGGTGCAGGCCAGCAGACGGAGCCAGAGCTTGAGCGCCTGGTGGTCGTCGTCGACCACGCGGGACTCGAGGTCCGGACCCAGCAGCGCGGCCTCGCCGGCCTGCTCGGACGGCAGCGCCTCGGCCGGTGCGTCGTGGTGCGGCCGGCTCATGTCACGCACTCGCCGCCGTCAATGGCCAGGGCCTGGCCGTTGATGCCGACGGCGGCCGGGCTGGCCAGCATCAGCACCTGCAGGGCGACCTCGTCCGGCTGGATCAGGCGCCCCTGCGGATTGGCCGCCGCCAGCTCGGCACGGGCCTCGTCTGCGCTGCGCCCGGTCTTCGCGACGATGTTCTCGACGGCGCGCTGCACGATTTCCGTCTCGGTATAGCCGGGGCAGACGGCGTTGACGGTGACGCCCTTGCGCGCCACCTCGGCCGCCAGCGCCCGCGTCAGGCCCAGCACACCGTGCTTGGCCGCACAGTAGGCCGCGACATAGGCGTAGCCCTTCAGTGCCGCGGTGCTGGCCACGTTGATGATGCGCCCCTGGCGCGCCGCCAGCATGGCAGGCAGCACCTCGCGGCTGCACAGAAAGGTACCGGTGAGGTTGACCTGCAGCATCTGCTGGAACTGGGCCAGGCTGGTGCGGGTCAGCGGTGCGGTCTCAACCTGGCCGGCGTTGTTGACCAGGATGTCCACGGCGCCCATGCGCTCGACGGCCTGGGCGAAGGCCGACTGCACGCTCGCTTCCTCGCCCACGTCGCAGACCTCGGTGTGCAGGCGCTCCAGCGCGGGCGGGGTCAGGTCTTGCGCCGCGGCGGCCAGGCGGCTGCCGTCGCGACCCATCAGGGTCACGCGGGCGCCCGCGGCGAGCAGCTGCCGGGCGATCGCCAGGCCGATGCCGCTGCCGCCGCCGGTCACCACGGCGTGGCGTTCATGCAGGTCCAGGACCTTCGACGCTGCCATGATCAGACTCCCATCGCCCGGTTGGCCTGCTCCAGCGCGGACAGCCCGGCGCCCTGTGCCGCCTGGGCTCGCTGGCGTTCGTGCTCCTTCTCCAGCTGGCCCTTGCCCGAGAGATAGGGCCTGGGCCAGTCCAGGCCCGGGCCGGCCGTGTAGCCGATCTTCGCGGCTTCATGCAGGGTCCAGGCTGGATTGGCGAGGTGCGGGCGGGCCACGGCGCAGAGATCCGCACGGCCGGCGGCGATGATGCTGTTGACGTGGTCCGCCTCGCTGATGGCGCCCACCGCGATGGTGGCGATGCCCACGCGGTTGCGGATGCTCTCCGAGAAGGGCGTCTGCCACATGCGGCCGTAGACCGGCTTCTCGGCCTTGCTGACCTGACCCGAGGACACATCGATCAGGTCGGCCCCCGCCGCCTTGAAGGCCGCGGCGATCTGCACCGCATCCTCCGGCGTGATGCCGCCCTCCACCCAGTCATGCGCGGAGATGCGCACGGACAGGGGCCGGTCCTGCGGCCAGACCTCGCGCAAGGCGGTGAACACCTCCAGCGGGAAGCGCAGGCGGTTCTGCAGCGAGCCGCCGTATGCGTCTGTGCGCCTGTTGGTCAGCGGCGAAATGAAGCTGGACAACAGATAGCCGTGCGCGCAATGCAGTTCCAGCCAGTCGAAGCCGGCTGCGGCGGCGCGCCGGGCCGAGGAGATGAAGTCCTCGCGGACGCGGTTCATGTCGTCGCGCGTCATGGCGCGTGACCAGGCGCTGACGCCCTCCAGGTACTGCTGCGGCGAGGCCGAGATCAGCGGCCAGGCGCCCTCCTGCAGCGGCTGGTCGATGCCGTCCCAGGCCAGGCGCGTGGCGCCCTTCGCGCCGGCGTGGCCCAGCTGCATCGCCACCTTGGCGCTGCTGTGTGTGTGGATGTAGCGGACGATCCGGGTCCAGGCCGACTGCTGCTCGTTGGTGTAGAGACCCGGGCAGCCGGGCGTGATGCGGCCGTCCTCGCTGGGCGCCGTCATCTCGGCGAAGACCAGGCCGGCGCCGCCCATGGCGCGCGCGCCGAGGTGCACCAGGTGATGCTCGCCCGGCAGGCCGGCCTCGCAGCTGTACTGCGCCATGGGTGAGACCACCACGCGGTTCTTCAGCGTCAGGCCGCGCAAGGTGAAGGGCGTGAACATGGGCGGCACGGCCTGCTTCGGCAGGCCAGATCGCTCGGCCAGCCAGGCCTCGTAGCCGCCGACATAGGCCGCATCGCGCAGGCGCAGGTTCTCGTGCGAAATGCGCTGTGAGCGGGTCAGCAGGGAATAGGCGAACTGCTCGGGCGGCAGTTGGGCATGGCGCTCGATGTTCTCGAACCACTCGGTGCTGTTGCGCGCGGCGTTCTGGATGCGCAGGACCTCGATGGAGCGGCTCGCCTGGTAGGCCGCCAGGGCCGGTTCCAGCGCGCCCTTCGCCTCGCCGATGTCGCGGGCCAGCGCGATGGCGTCTTCCAGGGCCAGCTTGGTACCCGAGCCGATGGAGAAGTGCGCGGTGTGCGCTGCATCGCCCATCAGCACGACCGGCACGCCGTCGGCGCGGCGGTGCACCCAGGTCCTGCACACCACGCGCGGGAAGCGGATCCACTGCGCCGAGCCGCGCAGGTGAGAGGCATTGGAGATCAGCGTCTTGCCATCCAGCACCTTGGCAAAGAGCTTCTCGCAGAAGGCGATGCCCTCCTCCTTCTCCATGCGGTCCAGGCCCGCGGCCTGCCAGACGCTGTCAGGCGCCTCGACGATGAAAGTGCTGTGCGTGCCGTCGAACTGGTAGGCATGGGCCTGGAACCAGCCCCATTCAGTCTTCTGAAAGTCGAAGGTGAAGGCGTCGAAGAGCTTCTCGGTGCCCAGCCAGACGAAGCGGCACTGGCGCAGGTCGATGTCTGGCTGGTAGGTGGCGGCGTACTTGCTGCGGATGCGGCTGTTGAGGCCGTCGCTGGCAATGATCAGGTCGGCGTCAATGCCTTCGTCGTCCGGCTGCTCATGTTCGTAGACCAGCTCCACGCCCAGCTGCTCGCAGCGTGCCTGCAGGATGTTCAGCAGCTTCTTGCGGCCGATGCCGCAGAAGCCGTGGCCGATGGAGCGCATCGTGCGGCCGCCGATGTGGACGTCGATGTCGTCCCAGTGGTTGAAGGCGGTGAGGATCTCCTCGGCCGTCTGCGGGTCGGCCTCGCGCAGGCCGGCCAGGGTCTGATCCGAGAAGACCACGCCCCAGCCGAAGGTGTCACCCGGCTTGTTGCGCTCCAGCACCCGCACCTGATGGGACGGGTCCTGCTTCTTCATCAGGAGGGCGAAATAGAGGCCCGCGGGGCCGCCGCCGATGCAGGTGATGCGCATGATGTCCCTCGCCTTTCAAGCTGGTCTGCGACGCACTTTAGGCATCGATAGTTTAGGTGTCAATTATTTTTGGAATGTGCCAGACTACGGACATTCCCGGGCGCCTGACGACTGCGGACCCGCTTCGCATCGCCACGCAAGCCTTGTTGGAATTAACCGACACCACGCCCCTGCAAAGCCCCTTAAGGTGCGCGCCGTTGACGAAAGACGCCCATGAAAAAGCTTTGGGACATCTCCCCCCTGGTGCACCCTGACGCACCCATCTTCCCCGGCGACGAGCCCTACCGCCTGCAATGGACCGCGCGGCTCTCGCCCCAGTGCCCGGTGAACCTCAGCGCGCTGACCATGTCGCCCCATGTGGGCGCCCATGCGGACGCGCCGCTGCACTACGCCAACGAGGCGGCGGACATCGCCTCGGTGGACCTGGACGCCTACCTGGGCCCCTGCCGGGTGATCCATGCCATCGGCTGCGGGCCGCTGATCCGCGTCGAGCATGTCGCCCATGCCGCCGAGGGCCTGCCCGCCCGCGTGCTGGTGCGCACCTGCGAACGGGCGGACACCGCCTGGCGCGAGGACTTCACGGCCTACGCACCGGAAACCGTGGCCTGGCTGGCCGCACGCGGCGTGCGCCTGATCGGCCTGGACACCCCCAGCGTGGACCCTGCCACCAGCAAGTCCCTGGACAGCCACCAGCAGCTGCTGCGCGTCAACCTGCGCGTGCTGGAGAACCTGGTGCTGGACGAGGTGCCTGCGGGCGACTATGAATTGCTGGCCCTGCCCCTGAAGCTGGCCGGCGCCTGTGCCTCACCCGTGCGCGCCGTGCTGCGCGAACTCTGAAGGAGCTCTCTTGATGAAGCAAAGACAAGACTGCCAGGCCCTGGACGCCGCCGATGCCCTGCGCCCCCTGCGTGAGCACTTCGTGCTGCCGGAGGGCGTGATCTACCTGGACGGCAACTCCCTGGGCGTGCTGCCCGCCGCCACCGAGGCGCGGGTGCAGCAGGTGATCCGCCAGGAGTGGGGCACGGACCTCATCAAGAGCTGGAACACCGCCGGCTGGATGGACCTGCCCCGGCGCATCGGCAACAAGATCGCCTGGCTGATCGGCGCGGGCGAGGACGAGGTCGTGGTGGCGGACTCCACCTCCCTGAACCTCTACAAGGTGCTGGCCGCCGCCCTGCGCATCGCCGGCGAGGACCATCCGGAGCGTCGCGTGATCCTTTCGGAACGCAGCAACTTTCCGACGGACCTCTACATCGCCGAGAGCCTGGCCGCCCAGCACGGCTACACGCTGAAGCTCTTCGACCATGTGGACGAGCTGCCCGGCCTGATCAACGCCGAGCTGGCCGTGCTGATGCTCACCGAGGTCAACTACCGCAGCGGCTACAAGCACGACATGGCAGGCCTCACCCGCCTGGCCCATGCCGCCGGTGCGCTGGTGATCTGGGACCTGGCCCACTCGGCCGGCGCCGTGCCGGTGGACCTCAAAGGCGCAGACGCCGACTTCGCCATCGGCTGCGGCTACAAGTACCTCAACGGCGGCCCCGGCGCCCCGGCCTTCGTGTGGGCCCACCCCCGCCAAGTGGACCGCTTCTGGCAGCCGCTGTCGGGCTGGCTGGGCCATGCGGCGCCCTTCCAGTTCACGCCCAACTACACGCCGGCGCCGGGCATCGGCCGCTACATCTGCGGCACGCCGGCCATTCTCTCCATGGCCGCACTGGAATGCGGCGTCGACGTCTTCCTGGCCAGCGAGCCCCTGGGCGGCATGCCGGCCCTGCGCCGCAAGTCCATCGCGCTGACCGAGCTCTTCATCGAATTGGTCGAGACGCGCTGCGGCATCAAGGCAGCAGGGGCCCAGGGCGGGTTCCGCGACCTGGGCGTGCGCCTGGCCTCGCCCCGCGATGCCGCCCATCGCGGCAGCCAGGTCTGCCTCCGGCTGGAATCCCCCCTGCAAGAAGCAGGTTATGCTGTCGTCCAAGCTCTCATCTCGCGCGGTGTAGTTGGCGATTTCAGAGCCGGAGACCCGAAGCAGCTCGAGGCCACGCCTCACATCCTGCGCTTCGGCTTCACCCCTCTTTACCTCCGCTTCACGGACGTCTTCGACGCCGTCGAGCACCTGCGTCAGGTGCTTGAAACAAGCGAATGGCGACAACCCCAATTCAATTCGAAGGCCTCTGTGACATGACCTGCCCTTACCACTCCGCCGGCCCCCGCGGCGAAGCTGTCGTCCAGGAAGAAGGCGCCCAGCTCGACTTCTCCGCTGACATGAGCTATGGCGATTACCTGAAGCTCGACCAGGTCCTGTCGGCGCAGCATCCGCTGTCGCCCGAGCACGACGAGATGCTCTTCATCGTCCAGCACCAGACCTCCGAGCTGTGGATGAAGCTGATGCTGCATGAGCTGCATGCGGCGGTGGAGCACCTGAAGCGCGATGAACTGCCCGCGGTGTTCAAGATGCTGACTCGCGTCGAGCGGGTGATGGAGCAGCTGGTCAATGCCTGGGACGTCCTGGCCACCATGACGCCGCCCGAGTACACGGCCATCCGGCCGTATCTGTCCAACAGCAGCGGATTCCAGAGCTGGCAGTACCGTCAGATCGAATTCCTGATGGGCAACAAGAACGCCGCCATGCTGCGCCCCCATGCGCACCGGCCGGACCTGCTGGCCGACGTGGAGCAGGCGTTCAAGGCGCCCTCGCTGTACGACGAGGTGTTGCGCCTGATGGCCCGCCGCGGCATCGACGTCCCCGCCAGCCACACCGATCGCGACTGGACCCAGCCCTATGCCGCCAGCGAGGCCGTCAAGGCGGCCTGGCTGCAGGTCTACCGCGACCCCAAGGCGCACTGGGACCTTTACCAGATGGGCGAGGAGCTGGTCGACATGGAGGACGCCTTCCGCCTCTGGCGCTTCCGCCACGTCACCACGGTGGAGCGGGTGATCGGCTTCAAGCGCGGCACGGGCGGCACGGGCGGGGTGAGCTATCTGCGCAAGATGCTGGACACCGTGCTCTTCCCCGAGCTGTGGGCCCTGCGCACCGAGCTCTGACTCTGGCGTTCGCCCCGGGGCCGGGGCGCCGTTCACCGCCCTGGCCTGCCACCGAGCCGCCCAGCCCGCCATTCGCCGCACCGGACCGGCGGGCTCGAGCGGGCCCCGGCACAGTACGTTCATCCCCTAAGGAGGAACGCACCATGAATGCCAAGACCCTGTCCCTGCTGATCAGCGCCGCCTGCACCCTGGCCGGCCTCCTGAGCGGCCTGGCCCCCACGCGCGCCGAAGCCGGACCGGCCCCGGCGGTCGCGTCTGCCGCGGCGGTCACCCCTTGCGACGGCCCCACGTTCCAGACTGCCCGGGGCTGACATCCCGACCGGGCGCCCTCCCGCCGCCGCCCTGCCGGCCGGCCTGTCCTGTGCGCATTCCGGCCGCTTCCTGCAGATACGAAGGGCGGTTCACCCCTGACGAACAGCCGGACGCTGGCATATCTCTAGAATGCTTGGCTTGCGCGACGTGCACGACCTGCGCGCCGCCGACGACCTACCCGCGCCATCCAGGATCGGCCCATGACGCCGATCCAGCCTCCGGAGACAGCCATGGACACCCGCACTTCCGAGATCAGCCTGCGCATCGCGCGCGTTCGAGACGAGCTCCGCGCTGCCGGCGCCCACGCCCTGCTGGTGCCCTCGGCCGATCCGCATCTTTCCGAATACCTCCCGGAACGCTGGCAGGCCCGCCAGTGGCTGTCGGGCTTCACGGGTTCGGTCGCCACCCTGGTCATCGGCCTGGACCGCGCCGCTCTCTTCGCCGACAGCCGTTACTGGACACAGGCCGAGGTTGAGCTGGCCGGCTCCGGCATCGAGCTGGTCAAGGTGATGAGCGCCGTGTCTCCCGATTTCATGCACTGGATCGGCAGCGCCCTCCAGGCCGGGCAGACGCTGGCCGTGGACGGCCAGGTGCTGGGCCTGGGCCTGGCACACCAGCTGCGCGCCGTGCTGGGTGCCAAGGGCATCCAGGTGGCCACTGGCCGCGACATCGTTCAGGCCGTCTGGGACAGCCGCCCGGGGCTGCCCGCCGCACCGGTCTACGAGCACCTGGCGCCTCAGGCCACGGTGAGCCGCGCCGCCAAGCTGGCCGATGTGCGCGCCGCCATGGCCCGCCATGGCGCCAGCCACCACTTCATCTCCAGCGTCGACGACGTGGCCTGGCTCTTCAACCTGCGTGGCAGCGACGTCGAGTGCAATCCCGTCTTCATCGCCCACGCCCTGCTGGACAGCACCCAGGCCACGATCTTCATCGCCGAAGGCAAGATCCCCGCCGACATCGCCGCCCGACTCGCCGCGGACGGCGTGCAGCTGCGCCGCTACGAGGAAGCCGGCGCGGCCCTGCGCGGGCTTCCGGCCGGCGCGGTGGTGCTGATGGACCCCCGCCGCGTGACCCTGGGCCTGCGCGAGGCCGTGCCCGCCGGCTGCGCCGTGGTCGAGGCCATCAATCCCAGCACCCTTTTCAAGAGCCGCAAGACTGAGGCCGAAGCCGCCTTCGTTCGCGAGTGCATGGAGCAGGATGGCGCGGCCATGTGCGAGTTCTATGCCTGGTTCGAGCAGGCCCTGGGACGCGAGCGCATCACCGAGCTCACCATCGACGAACGCCTCAGCGCCGAGCGCGCCAAGCGCCCCGGCTTCGTGGGCCTGAGCTTCTCCACCATCGCCGGCTTCAATGCCAACGGCGCCCTGCCCCACTACCGTGCCACGCCCGCCGCCCATGCGGTGATCGAGGGCAAGGGTCTGCTGCTGATCGACTCCGGCGGCCAGTACCTCGGCGGCACCACCGACATCACGCGCGTCTGGCCCATTGGCGAGGTCAGCGCCGCGCAGAAGCGGGACTACACCCTGGTGCTCAAGAGCACGATCGCGCTGTCCCGCGCCGTGTTCCCCCGAGGCACCCTGGGCCCCATGCTGGATGCCATCGCCCGCGCGCCGATGTGGACGCACGGTCTGGACTACGGCCATGGCACCGGCCACGGCGTGGGCTATTTCATGAACGTGCACGAGGGTCCGCAGAACATCTCCAAGGCCCTGCCGGACCCGAACATGGCGATGGAGGTGGGCATGATCACCTCCATCGAGCCGGGCGTGTACCGCCCCGGCCAGTGGGGTGTGCGCATCGAAAACCTGGTGCTCAACGTGCCCCAGGCCACGCCGGAGAACGGTGCCTTCGGCGAGATGCTGGCCTTCGAGACGCTGACGCTGTGCCCCATCGACACCCGCTGCATCGAGCCCAGCCTGCTGACGGCCGAGGAGACCGGCTGGCTCAACCGCTACCACGCCGAAGTGCGCCGCCGCCTCAGCCCCCTGGTGCAGGGCCCGGCCCTGGCCTGGCTGATGACCCGCACCGAGGCGATCTGACCCGGGCGACCGCCTCCGGTCCCGGACGACGCGACCTCCGGGTCGCGTTTTTCATGCGCCCGCCAGGCCTTCACTGGAAGCGAATCCGGCCATGGCCTACAGTCGGGTCAGCCCTGCCCCTTGCACCGCAGGGCGGGAGCGCATCATGACCAGCAAGTCCCTGCATGAGTTCTCCGACAGCGGCCTGCACACGGCACTACTGGTGGTCCTGTTGCTGATGGCGCTGGTCGGCGTCGTCGACGCCCTCTTCTTCACGCCGGAAGGCAAGACACCCGTGGTCTGGCGGCTCGAGACCGTGGTGGTGGACGGCAAGTCCGCGCCGCGCTGAGACGCCCCCCGCCCGCATCGGGGCTAGCGAGGCTTGCCGGACGGCGTCACGTGACGTGATCCGCCGGGCTCACATCTGCCGGAACAGGTGCAGGTAGCTGCGACTGACCGGCAAGACCTCGCTGCGCTTCTTCAGGTGCAGGTCCGCGGTTTCATTGGGGCCGCGCGTCACGTGGCTGATCGCGTGCAGATTGACCACCACCGAGCGGTGCACCTGTACGAAGTTCTGGGGATCGAGCTGCTCGATCAACTCGCGGATGGGCGTGCGGATCAAGGCCTCGCCCTCCTCCCAGACCACCAGGGTGTACTTCTCGTCGGAGCGCATGAAGAGGATCTGCTCGACCGGGATGAGGCGCAGCGTGCTGCCCACCGAGGCGCGGATCCACTGCAGATAGCCGCTGGCGGCGGGTGCGGCGCGCGGGGCGGTCACTGGCAGGCTGCCCTCCTGCGCCAGGCGCTGGGCCAGTTGCTCGATCATGGACTCCAGTCCGGCCGCCACAGGCGACTGACCCGCGCGCTGCTGCCGCAGGCGCTCCTGGAGGCGCTCAACGGTGTCACCCAGGCGCGCCGGGTCGACCGGCTTGACGACATAGTCCAGGGCCCCCTGCTCGAAGGCCTGCACCGCGTACTGCTCGTAGGCAGTGACAAAGACCAGCTGCGCGCGGCGGCCGATCTGGCGCGCCGCCTCGACGCCATTGACGCCGGGCATGTGCACATCCAGGAAGACGACGTCCGGCGTGTGGATCTCGAAGAGCTCCACCGCCTCGCGCCCGTTGCGGGCGGTGGCCACCACCGTCAGCTCGGGCCAGTGCTGCAGCAGGGCCCGGCTGAGACTTTCGCGCAGCAGGGGTTCGTCGTCGGCAATCAGGGCAGTGGCGGCAATCATGGGCTGAACTGGATCTGGGCACGCAGGCCGTGCGGTTGATTCTCTGCCAAATCCAGCGAGGCCGAGGGTCCGTAGAACACTTGCAGGCGCTCGCGCAGATTGCGCAGGCCCGTGCCCGTGCCCATGGACTGCGCCAGGCCCACGCCGGTATCCGTGACTCCCAGCACCACGCGTGCCCCCTGGTGCTCGCCGCTGATCACGATGCGGCCGCCGTCCTCGCTGGGGTCGATGCCATGGCGCACGGCGTTCTCCACCAGGGTCAGCAGGGCCATGGGTGGGAAGCGCAGGCTGTGCAGCGGGGCGGGCACCTCGATGCTGAACTGCAGGCGGTCGGGCATGCGCAGGTGCATGAGGTCCAGGTAGGCGCGCACCAGCCCCAGCTCATCGCCCAGCGTGGCCAGCTCATCGTGCAGCCGGGGCATGGCCGCACGCAGATAGGCGATCAGGCTGTGCAGCACCGGCGCGGCCTGCGGCGAGCCCGTCTCCACCAGCGCGCGCACATTGGCAAGCGTATTGAAGAGGAAGTGGGGTTCGATCTGCGCCTGCAGCAGTCGCAGGCGGACATCCAGCGCGCGGCGCTCCAGCTCGCTGCGCTCCAGCTCGAAGCGCAAGGCCTGGGAGCGCGCCTCGGCGTCACGCTGGCGGTACAGCGCGCCCAGTGCGATCAGGGGCCCCAGCAGCAGCCCCGAACCCACGATCCACTGGAAGCCCAGGATGCGGCCCTCGCTCTGCAGCAGCCGGTCGACATCCCCGCCCACCGCGGCCAGGTAGACGATGGCCGTGCCCACTGGCACCGCCAGCACCACGACCATCACCTGCAGCAGCCAGCGCTCGATCCAGCGTGGCAGGCGCCTGGGCCATTGCCCGGCCGCAAGAAAGGCGATCAGCGCCAGGATGGCGACGAACAGCGTCCGGCCCAGCAGGACCGGAAAAGGCGTGATGAAAATGGAATTGAGGAAGCCGGCGGCCACGGCGCCCAGGGCCAGGGCGACCCCGACTCGGCGCGGATTCAGCTCGGCAAAGAAGGCGCGCCGGGCTTCAGCATGGCTGGGCACGGGCGGGCTGGGCATCTTCTCCGATTGCATGGAGCGAGACGATAGCCGCCCGTCGCGCCCTCACCAAGGCGCCAGCCCCAAGGAGGCGATGAGCGACGGTATGGCAAGCCTGAAATACGCTTGCCCGCGCCAGGGGCGCCCAGGGGTGTCTGGATGTGTCTGGCGTGCTCAGGCCGTCACGGCGCCGTAGGGTCTCTGCAGTGCCCGGCTGCTCACGGCCCGCTGCCCTTCGCGCACCGCGTGGCGCAGGGCTTCCGCCGGGGAGGGCCAGCCGTAGCCACCCGCCATGTTCTCGTCCCTGAAAACTTCGTGCTGCGGCCGCCCCTGCTCCAGGCGCATCACCACCACGGCGGCCACATAGCCGTAGGCTCGCGTGCGCTCGATGGCGCCAGCGAAGATCCGGTAGTTCCCGCAGTCGACTTCCTTGAAATGCATGACCAGCTCCATCGCGGCCCAGGCTTCAGGCCGCAGTCCCCACTGTCCTCCCGGGCAGGGGCGAGCAGGGGGACTCTTTAGGGGGCCCCCGAAGGAGGGATAAGCCAGACCAGCCCCCCTCAGTCCCGCGGATCCCGCCAGAACAGCGACCCCATGCGCAGACGCAACTCCTTGAGGCGCCTTCGGCTGCCCTCGTCCAGCCATTGCTCATAGAGGGCCTGCAGCCGTTCGCGCACTCCGGGCTGCGCCAGCAGGCGATCAATGGCCTGCACGGCGCGCCGCCCGGCCGGGCTGGCGGAGCAGGCGATGTAGGACAGCTGGGATTCGTCCAGCTCCTCCAGCGGCCACCAGGCCAGCTGCTCGCCGAGCTCGGGCTGCAGGGCCACGAAGTAGCTGAGCTCGAATTCGTAGACCAGGGTGGCGTCCATGGCATGCGCGCGGGCCAGCATGGCCAGCACGGACTGGTTGGAGGTGTTCAGCACGAAGCGCTGCACCTGGGCCGCATGGGCACCCAGCATGAGATCCACCATCCCGCCATGGGCTCGATAGCCCACGAGGCCCAGGCGCACCCCTCGGTCCAGCAGCCCCTGCAGGGACAGCGGCTGCGGGTCGATGCGCGGTGCCGGCGCCAGCGCATGGTCTCTGCGCATGACCACGCCCACGGGCAGGAAGCGGAAGATGGCCGAGGTGAAGGCATAGCGCGTCATGCGCGAGGCCGTGCGGCTGAAGGCCGGGCTGCAGACCGCCTGATCCGATTCCCGCAGCTCGCGGTCCAGGCGTGCGGGCGACACATGCAGGGTCTCGTGGCGGTACGGCGGCAGGCCGGGCTGCAGCACTTCGGCCAGCATGCGGTCCACATAGCCGCGCCCGCGCAGCGATCCTTCCCGGATGACCATGGGAGCATAGGGCGCCCCCGCCCAGACCAGCCGCTCCGGCGATCCGTTCGACGCCCTGCCCGCCACCGGCGCAGCAAGAGGCTCCGCCGCCTGGCACAGCAGCCCGGGCCACGCCAGGGCGAGCAGCAACAACAACTTCAAGGCCATCGGGCGCGCCTGGCAGGGAGATCCCAGGGACGATAGAGGATGACAGTCCCTTGCACCACAAAGCGGGCCCGCGCAAACGCCCACCAGGACACAAGTTTTGCACGCCAGACGCGCAGAAGACCGCTGCCACGATTGCCGTAGACCCGGTGCGCCGGGGCATACGCTTTCCGCCGCTTCCGCCGTTCTTGCCCTGCCCTTGCTGCCCGCGGCCGCATGGCAGCAAGGGCCATCATCATTGACGGAACCGGATTTCGGAAATGCTGGCCACAAAGCAAAGAAGCCGGCGCTGGGCCGGCTTCTAGGTCCTTGATTCACAAGGCATCTGGCGGAGAGGGGGGGATTCGAACCCCCGGTACGGGGATACCGTACGCCTGATTTCGAGTCAGGTACATTCAACCACTCTGCCACCTCTCCTGATTCGGTGCTCGCGTGGTTGTTTGCGAGTAAGCCCGCTAGTATAGCGACATTTTCCGACCCACCAAGCAATTTCAGCCGGGCAGGCGAAAAAAGTTCAGGCCTTCAGCAGGGCCAAGCCGCCCAGATAGGGGCGCAGCGCTTCCGGCACGGTGATGCTGCCGTCGGCGTTCTGGTAGTTCTCCAGCACGGCCACCAGGGTGCGGCCGACGGCCAGGCCGGAGCCGTTGAGCGTGTGCACCAGCTCGTTCTTGCCCTGGGCATTCTTGAAGCGGGCCTGCATGCGGCGCGCCTGGAAGGCCTCGCAGTTCGAGCAGGAGCTGATCTCGCGGTACACGCCCTGCGCCGGCACCCAGACTTCCAAGTCGAAGGTCTTGGCTGCGCCAAAGCCCATGTCGCCCGTGCACAGGCTCATCACGCGGTAAGGCAGACCCAGCTTCTGCAGGATGGCCTCGGCATGGCCCACCATTTCGTCCAGGGCCTCGTAGCTCTTCTCGGGATGGACGATCTGCACCATCTCGACCTTGTCGAACTGATGCTGGCGGATCAGGCCGCGGGTGTCGCGCCCTGCACTGCCCGCCTCCGAGCGGAAGCAGGGGCTGTGGGCCGTCAGCTTGATGGGCAGCTGGGCCGCATCCAGCACCTGCTCGCGCACGGTGTTGGTCAGCGAGATCTCCGAAGTGGAGATCAGGTACTGCTCCGCCGCTTCGTCGTCACCGCCGCGCAGCACCCAGAACATGTCTTCCTTGAACTTGGGCAGCTGGCCGGTCCCCTCCAGCACCTCGCGGTTGACGATGTAGGGCGTGTAGCACTCGGTGTAGCCGTGCTCTGCGGTCTGCACGTCCAGCATGAACTGCGCCAGCGCGCGGTGCAGACGGGCCGCCGGGCCCTTCAGGAAGGTGAAGCGCGAGCCGCTGAGCTTGGCGCCGGTCTCGAAGTCCAGGCCCAGGGGAGCGCCCAGGTCCACGTGGTCCTTCAGCTCGAAGTCGAAGGTCTTGGGCGTGCCCCAGCGGCGCACCTCGACATTGCCCGATTCATCGGCGCCCGCGGGCACCGACTCATGCGGCAGGTTGGGCACGCTCATCAGCATGGCGTGCAGCTCCTGCTGGATGGCGTCCAGGCGCTCGGCGCCGGCCTTCTGCTCGTCGCCGATGCCGCCGACTTCCGCCATCTCGGCCGAGGCGTCCTCGCCCTTGCCCTTCTTCATGCCGATCTGCTTGGACAGCGCATTGCGGCGTGCCTGCAGCTCTTCGGTGCGGGTTTGCACAGCCTTGCGCTCGGCCTCCAGGGCCTTGAAGCGTTCGACATCCAGGAAGGTCTGGGGATTCTTGCGGGTCTGCAGACGCGCGATCACGGCGTCCAGGTCCTTGCGCAGCAGGGTCAGGTCAAGCATGGGGGTCCTCGTCTCAGGGAGGGAATTCTAGGCAGCGGGCCGGCCGACTCAGGCGCGCCCGGGCGAAAAAGGGGCCGTGTGGCCGTCAGGGAGCGGCCAGCGTCAAGATCGGGACGCGGCGTGCTCGGCCATGGACTTGTCGCCCAGGCCCAGGGGCAGCGGGAAGCGCACATGCTCCTCCACGCCCGGCAGGCTGCGCACGGTGGTGGCACCCAACGCGCGCAGGCGGGCGATGACGGCCTGCACCAGCACGTCAGGGGCCGAGGCGCCCGCCGTGAGGCCCACGCACTGGCGGCCTTCGAACCAGGCGGCCTGCAGGTCCTCGGCGCCATCGACCATATAGGCCGGCGTGCCCAGGCGCTCGGCGAGCTCGCGCAGGCGGTTGCTGTTGGAACTGGTGGGGCTGCCCACCACGATCACCACGTCCACCTGCGGCGCCAGCAGCTTGACGGCATCCTGGCGGTTCTGGGTGGCGTAGCAGATGTCCTGCTTCTTGGGCTCGCGGACCTGCGGGAAGTGCCGCTTCACGGCGGCGAGGATCTCGGCGGCGTCGTCCACGCTGAGCGTGGTCTGGGTGACCACGGCCAGGCGGGCGGGGTCCTTCACGCGCACATGGGGCACGTCCGCCACCTCTTCCACGAGGTAGATGCCATCGCTGAGCTGGCCCATGGTGCCTTCGACCTCGGGGTGCCCCTTGTGGCCGATCATGATGAACTCATAGCCCTCGCGATGCAGCTTGGCCACCTCCACATGCACCTTGGTGACCAGCGGGCAGGTAGCGTCATAGACCTGGAAGCCGCGCTGGGCCGCCTCCTGGCGCACCGCCTGGCTCACGCCATGGGCGCTGAAGATCAGGGTGGCGCCCGGCGGCACGTCCGCCAGGTCCTCGATGAAGATCGCGCCCTTGGCCTTGAGGTCGTTGACCACGAAGGTGTTGTGCACGATCTCGTGGCGCACATAGATGGGTGCGCCGAACTTCTGCAGGGCGCGCTCGACGATCTCGATCGCGCGGTCCACGCCGGCACAGAAGCCGCGGGGCTCGGCCAGCAGAACTTCTCCCAGGGATTGCAGGGCCTGCTCGCTCATCACAGCACCCCGATGATCTGGACTTCGAAGCTCACCGGCTGGCCGGCCAGCGGGTGGTTGAAGTCGAACAGCAGCCAGTCCTCGCCGAGCTCGCGCACCAGGCCGGCGTAGCTGCCCGTGCCGTCCGGCGTCGGGAACTCGATCACATCGCCCACCGAGTAGGTCTGGTCGGGATCGCCCAGCTCGTCCAGGAGGGCGCGCTTCACGCGCTGCAGCATCTCCGGGTTGCGTTCGCCAAAGGCCTCGCCGGCAGCCAGCTCGAAACGGGTGTGCGTGCCCTCGGCCAGGCCGATCAGGCGGGCCTCGATGGCCGGCGCCAACTGGCCGGCGCCCAGGGACAGGGTGGCAGGCTTGTCGTCAAAGGTGTTGACAATGTCGGCACCGTCAGGACCGGCCAGACGGTAGTGCAGGGTTAAAAAGGACCCTTGTTGGATGAGGTTCATGCTGTCCCGGCGCCCAGGCCGGTCTCTTTGTCGCTGTGGCGGATTTTAGGCTGGACGACAATGCGAGCCCGGCCGAACCCACATTCCTTTCAATTCCTTGGTCCAGCGCAAGCTCGCCGCGCCTGGTGCCACGCTGCTTCTTCTGCTCCCATGCTGCATGAACTCCCCGCCGCCGCCCGGCCCCGCGAGAAGCTGCTGGCCCGCGGCGCCTCGGCCCTCGCCGATGCCGAACTGCTGGCCCTGCTGCTGGGCACCGGGCTCAAGGGCAAGCCCGTGCTGAGCCTGTCCCAGGAGCTTCTGGACCGCTTCGGCGGCCTGGCCGGGCTCATGCACGCCGACGCCCAGGCCCTCAAGTCCGTCAAGGGCCTCGGGCCGGCCCGGCGCGCCGAACTGGCCGCCGTCCTCGAGATCGCGGACCGTACCCTTCAATCCCGGCTGCAGCGCAGCTCCAGCTTCGAGGCCCCCCATGCGGTGCGCTCCTATCTGCAGCTGCAGCTGGCCCACCTCGACCACGAAGCCTTTGCCGTGCTGTTCCTTGATGCCCAGCACCGCCTCATCCGCATGGAAGTCCTCTTTCACGGCACCCTCACCCAGGCCAACGTCTACCCCCGCGAGGTCGCCAAGCGTGCCCTGGCCCTGGGCGCGGCGGCGCTGATCCTGGCGCACAACCACCCTTCGGGCGTGGCGGAACCGTCCAAGTCCGACGCACTGCTGACCCAGCAGCTCATCAAGGCCCTGGCCCTGGTAGACGTGCGGGTGCTGGACCACTTCGTCGTGGCGCCCGGGCAGTCGGTCTCCATGGCCGAACGGGGCCTGATCTGACATGAGCCGCAAGCCCGCCACCCCCGCGCTGCAAAGCCTCCAGGACCTGGGCCAGCTGCACAAGGAGCTGCAGCGCCGTCAGCGTGAGGAAGAAGTCCGCCTGGAGCGCGAGGCCGCACAGCGGCGCCTGATGGAGCGCGAGGCACGGCTGTTCGAGCTGAGCGTCGGCCCCGTCACCCAGCTGCCCGACACCGGCCGCGTGCTCCTGAGTGCCGCCCCACCCCTCCCCGAGCCTCGCCAGCGCGAGCTCGACGAACAGGCCGTGCTGCGCCAGGCCCTGTCGGACGACTTCGACGTCGAGTCCCTGCTGGAAACCGACGAGACCCTGTCCTTCCGCCGCCCCGAAGTCAGCCTGGAGGTGGTGCGCAAGCTGCGTCGAGGCCACTGGGCCCTGCAGGCGCAGATTGACCTCCATGGCCTGCGGCGAGACCAGGCGCGCGAAGCCCTGGGCGGCTTCATCCATGACAGCGCGCGCCGCGGCATGCGTTGCGTGCGGGTGGTGCATGGCAAAGGCAACGGATCGCCCGGCCGGGAGCCGGTGCTAAAGACCCGGGTGAGGCGCTGGCTGGTGCAGAAGCAGGAGGTGCTGGCCTTCGTGCAGGCCCGCCCCAGCGACGGCGGCGCGGGGGCCCTGATGGTGCTGCTCAACGGCTGCTGAGGGCCAAACCCGCCCAGCATCCCGGCCCATGCTGAACGCCAGCTTGCAAGGCTGGCCAACTGTCGATGTCGGACCACAGTCGAACGCCAGGACGGTCATCCACAACACCGCCCATTGACGTCCACTCAGCACCCTCGTTAGTCTGGCCCGGCGGCATGCACCGACGGGAGGTTTCCCGGCGGCCCGCCAGGCAAGCGCCCGGGACGGTGCCACCGTGTAGTTCTCATTGACCCCATTCCTGAGAGGACCGCACATGAGCGACTTGCACACCCTGCAACTCCCGAAGAGGAGTGTCAAAGGCATCGGCCTGGTCGTCCTGACCCATGCCTTGATCATCTGGGGGCTGGCCTCCGGCCTGAGCACCCATTTCACGAAGAAGGAACAGCCGCCCGCAGTGTTCATCGACAAGCCGGAGAAGACCGTCAAGCTGGAGCCCCCACCCCTGGAGCCTCCCAAGCCGGTCTTCGATGCCGTCAAGCCTGATCTGATCCCGCTGCGGGACATCCCCATCGAGCAGACCCAGCCCACCATCACGGGCGTCACCGAGGCCACGTCCACGCCCAGCGACGTCAGGCCGGGCAGCGGCAGCAGACCCGTGGAGAACGGCCAGACCCAGGTCGTCACCCCGCCCACGAGCGGTCCGCTGCGCGCTGAGGCCGTGTGCGATGTGATGGCCATGCCCGAGGTGCCGGCCGTGAACTGGAGCGGACGCGCCTCACTGACGGTCCAGGCCCGCCTGGTAGGCGGCCGCGTGGCCGAGGTGCAATTCCTGAGCCTGGCCGGCGGCATGGACGCGCGCACCCGCCGTGCGCTGCAGAGCGCGGTGCAGGCGGCCCTGGGCGCCTACCAGTGCCGCGGCAACCAGGCCTTCGAGCAGGAGTTCGTCTTCAACATCCAATGAGTTAGAGGCGCTGCCTCGAGACGGCAGGGGCGTGGCTGCGCCCCTGCTTCCCGGTGAGCAGACGTATCCATCTGAACCAAGCTGTCACTCCCTTGGCCGTCTCTCCTGGGGCAAGCCCCTGACGCCGCCATTGAGCCGCATTGACAGGCCCGCCGCCGCCTCACTAGTCTGGACTCGCGTCGTGCGCCGAGGGAGTCGTCCCGGCACTGGCTGGCGATTCTCGAGACGGTGTCACCCCGTGGTGCCCAAGCCGCATTCACAGAGGAGGCCTGCCCATGAACAGCACCCCTGCCCTGCAGCTGCCCCGTCGAGGGCTGCGAAGCCTGGTCCTGGTGATCCTGATCCACGTCCTCATCATCTGGGGACTGTCCTCGGGCCTGGCCCGTGACATCGTCAAGAAGGTCGTCCCCCCCACGGTATGGGTCGACGAGGTGGTGGAGCCCGAGAAGCTCGTGCAGCCCAAGCTCGAGATCGCCAAGCCTGAGTTCACGCCGCCGGAAACGCCGGTCATCCCCGCGCCGGAGATCCAGATCGACAAGTCGCTCCCCTCGCCCATCACGGTGGCGGTCGAGGCCGATGCCAGCCCGGCGCTCACGCAGGGAAGCCACCCGGCCATGCCTTCGGAGGACGGCGCCCCGACGTCCGAGGCCGCCCGACCGGAGGCACTCTGCAGCGTGATGGCCCCGCCGGCCGTGCCGGCCGTGAACTGGGAAGGCCAGGCCATGTTCCGCATCCACGCCCGGCTGCAGGCCGGCCATGTGGCGGACGTGAAGGTGCTCAGCAGCACCGGCGGCATGGACGCCCGCACTCGCCGCGCCTTGCTGGACTCGGTGCAGTCCGCGCTGGGCGCCTACCAGTGCCGGGGCAATCAGGGCTTCGAGCAGGAGTTCGTCTTCAAGATCGTCCGTTGACCCGCGGGCAGACCCTGCCCCGGTGCGCCAGGCTTGCCGAAAGTGGCGCCACCAGAGGCCGTCCACCAGCTGCAGGCAGACCAGCAGCAGGCAGGCCAGCAACAACAACCCCGCCGACCAGCGCCGCTCCAGGTGGCGAGGCCGATGGGATGCAATAGCCGCGCGGCCTCGAGCTTCTCGGCCACCCAGGCCAGGCAGACGACCACGGAGGCCATGAGCAGCCCCCCGGCCGCCGCAGAGCGCAAGGAAACGGCCGGGGCATCACAGCCCCACCCGGGCCCGCACGCCCCAGACGCGGATGGACGGGCTGCCGGCCTGGGCCAGCGGCCGACGTATCCATTGCAGGTCCGGTGTGATCTGCACCTTGTCGTTGAGTTGATAGCGGTAGAACAGCTCACAGACCTGTTCCTGCGCGCCAGAAGTCTGTGCCTGACGCCAGGACTGCGCAGCATGCAGCCAGGCGGCGGCCAGGCCCAGACCGTCGGCACTGCGCCCCCAGCGCCGGCCGTCGAGCTCCAGGCCCAGGGTCAGCGCCCGGTCCACGCGCGGCGAGCCCTTCAGCTGGTGGCCGTAGCGCAGGAAGCCGGTCCAGTCATTGCCCAGGCGCTGGTCCAGGGAGGCGCCCCAGCCCCCATGCGCGGCGGGGCGCCCCTCATGATCGCTGGCCTGGCCGTTGCGCCAGGCGTAGACCCGATAGTTGCCTGGCAGGCCGCCCCACAGGCGCCGGCTGGTGTCCAGCTGGGCCAGCAGCAGCGGCCGGCCCAGGCCCCGGCCGAAGCCCGCCGCCTCGCCCGCGGCGAACACGCCCAGGGAGGCGTTCCAGCCGGTCGCCCGGTCAGGCGAGGCGCCATAGGCAAGGCGCAGGCCCGGCGCGAAGCCGTAAGCGTCGCCGCCAATGTCTCCCCCCGCGTCCAGCAGAGGGTTGTGCACGAAGACCTTGTTCTGGAAGCGCGCTGTCTCGTCGTCTGCGATGGCGTTCTGGTCGAAGAACAGGAAGGGGTCCATCTTGCCCACGGTGATCTCCAGCTGCTCACGGTCCTGGGCCTGCCCATGCTCACGCGGCAGGGGCACGGTCAGTTGGTACCAGGCCTGGGCCAGGCTGGCGAAGGCGTCCGAGGCGCCGGCCTGCGTCTGGAAGACGATGGCATTCGTGCCGCCCGCCAGGCTGTCGCGCAGCGTGAGCCCCTCCCCCTGCCCCAGCCGCACATGGACGAACAGGCGGCCCTCGATGTCGTTGAGCCGGCCGGCCGGCACGCCCACCGAGACATCGCCCCGGTAGTTCAGCCGCGACTGAGCGCTGCTGCCGTCCCGAGACCTCGCCGGCGCCCGCTGCAGCACGCCCGTCAGCGAGGCCGCCACACTGACGCCCTCCAGCGCCTCGATCTGCCGTTCCACCGGCTTGAGCCCGGTGACGAGCTCGGGCTCCTGCTCGCTCAGGCGTTCGGTGGCCAGGGCCTTGTCGGTCTGCTGCCGGGCGTCCTCCAGGGCCTGGAGCCGCGGGTCCGTCGCCGGGGCCAGGGCATCCAGCCGCTCGCGCAGCTGCTGGTTCTCCCTCTCCAGGCGCTCCATGCGCTGCAGCAGATGCCGGAGCTCGGGCGGCAAGGGCAAGGCGGCCTGGGCGCACGCCAGCACCGGGCCCAGCAAGGCCGCGCCCAGCAGCGGATGCAGGGTCCGGCGCATCTCAGTACCCGCCCTTCCTGCCGGGGCCGCGGAGTTTGACGCTGTCGCCGTGGTGCGGGCCGTTGCTGACAGGCCCTTCGGGCGCCATGTCCACCGGCTGCAGGCAGACGGCAGCGATGTCCATGCCCGCCGGGTTCTGCGGCACGCCGATGGGCGTTTCCGCGGCCTGGGTCTGCCAGCGGCGATTGAACGTCATGCATGCCTCCGAGAGAAAGTGGGAGGCAATGTAAATGCGAACCACTCGCATTCAGTTGAACAAGATCAAGCTTGCTGCGCAGGCGCGCCGCCCGCCCCGGCAGGCACGCCGCGTACGGCGACGTACGGCAAGTACGGCTGGCGATCTGAGGCGCCCGGCAGCGGCAGCGGCAGCGGCAGCGCCGTGCGCAGGCAGACAGGCGAGAAGCAGGCGTCAGTGCGCCCGTGCCCGCTCAGCCGCCGATATTGCGCATCCAGTCCGCCGTGCCCATGAAGGCCTCGTCCAGGCGGGACTGCAGGGCCGGGTCCAGGGCCAGCTCGGCCATGGCCTGGCGCATGCAGGCCACCCATTGGTCGCGCTCGCGGATGCCGATGCGAAACGGCAGGTGCCGGGCCCGCAGGCGCGGGTGGCCGAAGCGCTCGACGAAATGGTCCGGCCCGCCCAGCCAGCCGCAGAGGAACCAGAAGAGCTTGTCCCGCGAGCCGGACATGTCGGTGGGATGCACGGCCCGCAACTCGGCATAGGCCGGTTCCAGGTCCATGAGGTCGTAGAAGCGGTCGACCAGGGCACGTACGGCGTCCTCGCCGCCCACCCACTCATAGGCGCTGCGGGGCGGCTCCTTGCTCGAAGCGGAATCAGTCATGCCGCCAGCTTAGCAGCGCGGGAGCGTTGCTGGCCTCAGCTCAGCAGGCGGGTCGCCAGGGCTTTGATGGACTGCGCGGCATCGCTGCCGGGGAAGTGCTCCAGCAGCAGTTGGCGCTTGAGCACGGCCTGCCGCACGGCCAGGTCCGCCTTGACCTCGCCCAGCAGCTCCAGCTTGAAGCCCTGGCCCGGCAGGGAGCCCACGAAGCGCTGCAGCACCTGCTGCAGCTGCCCGCAGATCAGCTTGCCCTCACCGGGTCGCGAGGCCTGGTTGAGCACCAGCCCCACATGACGGCGATCCTGCTGCGTGACCAGCACCTTGATGGTGGCATAGGCGTCCGTCAGGGAAGTCGGCTCGGGCGTGGCGACGACCAGCACATCGGTCGCCAGGGACACGGCATAGAGCACGACGTCGGAGATGCCGGCACCGGTGTCCAGCAGCACCCAGTCGAAGCGCGGCTTGACCAGCTCGATGATGTGCAGGAGCTTCTCGCGGACCTCGGGCGTCAGGCGCGAGTACTCGACCATGCCCGAGCCCGCCAGCAGCACGTGAAAGCCGCCGGGAGCCGGCAGGATGGCCTGTTCCAGCGTGGCCTTCTCCGTGAAGACGTCGTGCAGGGTGATCTTGGGATGCAGGTTCAGCACCACGTCGAGGTTGGCCAGGCCCAGGTCAGCGTCAAGGACCAGCACACGCAGGCCGCGGGCCGCGAGGGCGGCCGCGAGGTTGGCAGTCACAAAGGTCTTGCCGACGCCCCCCTTGCCGCTGGTGACGGCCAGGGTCCGGGCGCCGCCTCGGCTGGGCCGGGTGGGAGATGCAGCAGGCGCTGGGGTGGTGCTCATTCGCTTTCCTGTTGCGTTAGTGCAAACAACATGCTTTTTTCGTCAGCGCTGACCAGGGAGTCCGGCTGGGCCTCCAGACAGGCGCGGTTGCGGCCTTCGGCCTTGGCGCGGTAGAGCTGGCGGTCGGCGCGTTCCATCCACAGCAGGGCCGAGGAACGCACCCATTGCGGCGCAAAGGCGCCGCCCAGGCTGACGGTGATCTTGAGGGACTGCATCGGCGTCACCTGGATGGGCAGGGCCTCCACGGTCTCGCGGATGCGCTCCGCCACGGTGGCGCCAAAGGTGGCCGGGCAGTTAGGCAGGATGATGGCGAACTCCTCGCCGCCCACGCGGGCCACGGTGTCCATGGGGCGCACGGTCTGCATGAGAGCCTTGGCCACCGCCTGGATCACCAGGTCGCCAGCCGCATGACCGTAGGTGTCATTGACCGACTTGAAATGGTCGATGTCCAGCACCAGCAGCAGGGCCGGCTCGCCGGAGCGGGCCACCCGGTCCACCTCGCGCGACAGCGCCATCTCGAAGCTGCGGCGGTTGTCCAGATGGGTCAGGGCGTCCTTGCTGGAGAGATCGCACAGGGCATCCAGCACGGCCTGCAGCCAAGCCCTGCTGTGGGGTTCGGTGTCGGGCAGCATGGCGCCGGCCTGCTGCAGCAGCTGCAGCGCGGGCTCCAGGCGGAGGTCCTGGATGTCGATGTGAGGGCGGGATGGACTGGATGGCAAGAGCGTCCCCTGAGGATGCCAGGGCAGTCTAGCAGCGCCCAAGTGCGCAAACTGGCACGAATTGGCCCGTTCTCCCCTCCCAGTTTTTACATTCTTGCCACGGCAGGCTCACAGACACTGGAAAACACCCGAGAATCGACTCGACAGGGCCATAGAAGCCCTTGCCGACCAACCAGGAGCAGCGAGCAATATCCATGCGGCCCACCCTGCCAGCGTCCCCCGTTGCCGAGTCCGTGGACCACGAGTTCAGTTTCAGCCGCAGCGACTTCGACCGCGTGCGCCAACTGATCTACCAGCATGCCGGCATCAGCCTGCATGACGGCAAGCACGCCATGGTCTACAGCCGCCTGTCCCGCCGGCTGCGGGACACCGGCTACAACTCCTTCGCCAGCTACCTGCAGTGGCTGGAATCCTCCACCGGCCCCCAGGGCGAGCAGGAGTGGCAGGAGTTCGTCAACTGCCTGACGACCAACCTGACCTCCTTCTTCCGCGAGGAACACCACTTCCATGCGCTGGCCGACGACCTGAAGCCGCTGGCGGGCAAACCCGTGCGCATCTGGTGCTGCGCGGCCTCCACCGGCGAGGAGCCCTACTCCATCGCGATGACCTGCTCAGAGGCCCTGGGCAGCAGCGCGCAGGTGCAGATCGTCGCCAGCGACATCGACACCAACGTGCTCAACACGGCCCGGCGCGGCGTCTACAACGCGGACTCCCGCGGCCTCTCGCCGGCCCGCCTCAAGAGCTTCTTCATGCGGGGCACGGGGGCCAACGAAGGGCGCATCCGCGTCAAGCCGGAGTTGCAGCGCTGGATCGACTTCAAGTCGCTCAACCTGATGAACAACCAGTGGCAGCTGGGCGAGCCTTTCCACATCGTCTTCTGCCGCAACGTGATGATCTATTTCGACGCCCCGACGCAGCGCAAGGTGCTGGAGCGCATCCACAAGGTGATGCGTCCCAACGGCCTGCTCTTCGTCGGCCACTCCGAGAACTTCACCGAATCCAAGGATCTGTTCCGACTGCGCGGCAAGACCATTTACGAGCGCGTCTGAGCCGGGCCTCGGCCCGCCCCTCCATTTTCCCGAGCCCCCAGGCCGATACACCATCATGAGCACGCCTTCCCCCTCATCAGCCGTCAGCGCCTTGCAGGCCAGCGGCGTCGGCGCCGCGCGTGTGGCCCAGTTGAAGGCACAGCCCCGCAAGCAGGGTGAAGCCTCCTTCTTCTTCTACGACGCCCACTTCAAGAACGCCGCGGTCAAGGTCCTGCCCGGTGAGTACTTTGTCGACAGCGAAGACCTGCTGGTCATGACCACCCTGGGTTCCTGCATCGCGGCCTGTCTGTGGGACCGCCATGCGCAGGTCGGCGGCATGAACCACTTCATGCTGCCCGAGGGGGCCGGCGATTCGGGCCGCTACGGCTCCTTCGCCATGGAACTGCTGATCAACGAGATGATGAAGCGCGGCGCCTCCAAGGGCCGCATGGAAGCCAAGATCTTCGGCGGCGGCGCCGTGATCAGCGGCATGAACACCATCAACGTCGGCGAGCGCAACACCAACTTCGTGCTGGACTACCTCAAGCTGGAACGCATTCCCGTGGTCTCCAAGGACGTCATGGACGTCTACCCCAGAAAAGTCTGCTTCCTGCCGCACAGCGGCAAGGCCATGGTGAAGCGACTGGCCCCCACCAACACCGACGCCCTGCTGCAACAGGATCGCGCCGCCGCCCAGAAGGCTCAGCCCGTGGTGGCGACCGGCGGCTCCATCGATCTGTTCTGAGGCGCAACGAGGGAAAGAGAAATGGCCAAGACCAAAGTCGTGGTGGTCGATGACTCCGCACTGGTGCGCAGCATCCTGACCGAAATCATCAACCGTCAACCGGACATGGAATGCATCGGCGCGGCTGCCGACCCGCTGGCCGCCCGCGAGATGATCCGCAACCTCAATCCGGACGTGATCACCCTGGACGTCGAGATGCCCAAAATGGACGGGCTGGACTTCCTCTCCCGCCTGATGCGCCTGCGGCCCATGCCCGTGGTGATGGTGTCCACGCTGACCGAGCGCGGCGCCGAGGTGACGCTCAAGGCCCTGGAGCTGGGTGCCATCGACTTCGTGGCCAAGCCCAAGATCGGCGTGGCCGACGGCATCCGCCAGCTGGCCCAGGACATCACCGACAAGATCCGCGTGGCCTCCAAGGCCCACATCCGCCGCCATCACGCGCCCGCGCCTGCCGCGGCGCCGGGAGAGGCCCCCGTGGCGCCCAAGCCGGTCACCGTGGCCAATATCGGCCGCCTGTCGACGGAAAAAATCATCTTCATCGGCGCCTCCACCGGCGGCACCGAGGCCACCAAGGACGTGCTGGTCAACCTCCCCCCGGACAGCCCGGCCGTGGTCATCACCCAGCACATGCCGCCTGGCTTCACCAAGAGCTATGCGGCGCGCCTGGACGGCCTGTGCAAGATCCGCGTCAAGGAAGCACAGGACGGCGAGCGCATCCTGCCCGGCCACGGCTACATCGCCCCGGGCGGCATGCACCTCAGCGTCGAGCGTTCCGGTGCCAACTACATCGCCCGGGTGCAGGACGGCGAGCCCGTCAACCGCCACAAGCCGTCCGTCGAGGTGCTGTTCAACTCGGCGGCGCGCGTGGTGGGCCCCAATGCCCTGGGCATCATGCTGACCGGCATGGGCGCTGACGGCGCCCGAGCCATGAAGGTCATGAAGGACGCCGGCGCCTACAACTTCGTGCAGGACGAGGCCACCTGCGTGGTCTTCGGCATGCCGCGCGAGGCCATCAACGCGGGCGCCGCGGACGAAATCCTGCCCCTGGGCCAGATCGCGCCGCGCCTGATCGAACGCCTGCGCAGTACGGCGGGTTTCTCGACCAACCGCGTCTGAGGGCCAGATCTTGCCTGCCGCCGCCGGCCCGCGGCGGTGGCGTTTCGACTGCGGACTTGTTCACGGTCTGAGGCGATTCGTGTCAGCTGGGGATCAGGGTCGTCACCCTGTCATCGAGGGCGTCCACAGTGGCTTCCATGTCCCTGGCCTTCTCCGTTCCTGATACCCGCTGCGCCCCGGTCAGCGTTCGCGCCCTGATCGACACCGAGCAGCTGCGCACGGTCTTCCAGCCCATCGCCGCCCTGGACTGCAGCAGCATCCATGGCCACGAGGCACTGGTCCGCGGACCGGCGGGCAGCCCGCTTGAGTTTCCTGACGCTCTCTTCGAAGCCGGTCGCCGCGAAGGCCTCAGCGTCGAGCTGGAGGTCCGCTGCGCCCTGCTGGCCATGCGCGACTGGGCGCAGGCCCGGCTGCCCGGCAAGCTCTTCATCAACATCTCTGCCTCGGCCCTGTGCATGGCGCTCAGCGAGCAGAACTGGCAGCGCGGCCTGGGGCTGTGCGAGCGCTACGGCATCACGCCCTCGGACGTGGTCGTGGAGCTGACCGAGCACGAGCGCGTGAGCGACATCGACAGCCTGCGCCGCGGCCTGGTGCGCCTGCGGCGCCTGGGCGTGGGTATCGCGCTGGATGATTTCGGCGACGGGCGCTCCAGCCTGCGGCTGTGGTCGGAGATCCAGCCCAATCTCGTCAAGATCGACAAGTACTTCACTCAGCACCTGCCGGCGCACGCCGAGAAGCTGCAGACTTTCCGCGCCCTGCTGCAGCTGGCCGAGACCTTCGGCGCGCAGCTGGTGGCGGAAGGCATCGAGCAGCCCGAGGAGCTTCGCGTGCTGCGCGACCTGGGCGTCTCCTATGGCCAGGGCTGGTTGCTGGGACGGCCCAGCGACGGCGGCGCGCGCGAGCTGCTGCCCGCCGCCCGTGCGGTGCTGGCCAGTGCCGACATCGCCGTGCTGCCCGAGCTGCGACGCGCTGGCGGTCCGGGCATCACGGCGGAGAGCCTGGCCCAGCAGGCGCCCGCGCTGCCACAGTCGACCACGCATGAGCAGCTCTACCGCTTCTTCAATGAGCAGGAAGGCCTGCAGGCCGTGGCCGTGCTGGATGCGCAGGAGCAGCCGGTGGCCCTGGTCGACCGCAGCCAGTTCCTGAATCGCTGGGCCAAGCCCTTCTTCAACGACCTCTACGGTCGCCACGCCTGCACGCTCTTCGCCAACACCTCGCCGCTGGTCGTCGACGCACAGACCGGCCTGGATGCCCTCACGCGCGTGCTGACCTCGGCCGACCAGCGCTACCTGCGCGAGGGCTTCATCATCACCCGCGAGGGCCGCTACCTCGGCCTGGGCACGGGCGAGCAGCTGGTGCGCTCGGTGACCGAGGCCCGCATCGAGGCCGCGCGTCATGCCAATCCGCTGACCTTCCTGCCGGGCAACATCCCCATCAGCCAGCACATCGGCCGCCTGCTGGCCAGCGGCCGCAGCTTCGTCGCGGCCTATGCCGACCTCAACCACTTCAAGCCCTACAACGACCTCTACGGCTACTGGCGCGGCGACGAGATGATCCGCCTGGCGGCCCGCGTCATGAGCAGCCACTGCGACAGCCAGCGGGACTTCCTGGGCCACGTGGGTGGGGACGACTTCGTCATCCTGTTCCAGAGCGACGACTGGGAGGCGCGCTGCGAGCAGATCTGCTCCCGCTTCAACGAGCTGGCCCGCGGCCTCTTCGACGCCGAGGCCCTGGCGGCCGGCGGCATCATGGCCGAGGACCGCCATGGCAATCTGCGCTTCCATCCCTGCACCACGCTGAGCCTGGGCGTGGTGTGCATCAGCCCCGGTCTCCTGCACCGGGCGGAGGACGTTGCCAGCGCCGCCGCCAACGCCAAGAGGCATGCCAAGCATGCGCAGCAGAGCGTCTACGTGATGGCCGCCTGAGTGAGCCGCGGTCAAGCGGCGAGGAACAGTTCCTGGAGATCGCTGAGGAAGTCGAAGCCCCGCGGCGTGGCGCAGATGCAGGCGGGATCGGCCAGCAGCAGGCCCTTCTCGCGGCCCGCCGCCATGGCGCGCGCGATGCTCGAGGGTGGCAGGCCGGTGCGCTCCAGGTACTGCTGCAGGCCCACACCGTCCTTCAGGCGCAGTGCGTTGAGCATGAACTCGAAGGGCAGCTCGGCCCGCTTGACCTCATGTTCGTTGGAGACGGCCTTGCCGGCCAGTGCCTCGCGCTGATAGGCCGCCGGCTCGCGCCAGCGCACCTGGCGCAGCACCCGATGCGGGAAGGACAGCTTGCTGTGCGCCCCGGCCCCGATGCCGAGATAGTCACCGAACTGCCAGTAGTTGAGGTTGTGGGCGCAGCGATGCCCCTCGCGCGCATAGGCCGAGACCTCGTAGCGCTGCAGGCCCTGGCTGCCGGTGCGGGCGGTGATCAGGTCCAGCATGTCGCTGGCCAGGTCGGCATCGGGCACGGGCGGCGGCTCGACGGCGAAGCGCGTGTTGGGCTCGATGGTCAGGTGGTAGACCGAGAGGTGCGGCGGCCGGAAGGCCAGAGCCTGGCTCAGGTCCTGATCCAGCTCGGCGAGGGTCTGGTCAGGCAGCGCGTACATCAGGTCGATGTTGAAGGTCTCGAAGACCTCGGCGGCCTCGGCCACCGCGGCGCGGGACTGTGCCCCATCATGCACGCGGCCCAGGCGCTTGAGCTTGGCATCGTCGAAGCTCTGCACGCCGATGGACAGGCGCGTCACCCCGGCCTCGCGGAAACCGCGAAAGCGGTCCTTCTCGAAGGTGCCGGGGTTGGCCTCCAGCGTGATCTCGCAGCCGGGCTCGAGCGGCAGACGGGCGCGGATGTCCGACAGCAGCTCGGCGATCTGCTCGGGTGCGAAGAGGCTGGGCGTGCCGCCGCCGATGAAGAGGCTCACCACCGGTCGGCCCCAGATCAGGGGCAGCGCGGCTTCAAGGTCGGCCCGCAGCGCGGCCAGGTAGGCGCGCGCGGTGTCCACCGGCAGGCTGGCGCTGCCACCGGCTTCGGCGCGCCATTCGTGCGAGTTGAAATCGCAGTAGGGGCACTTGCGCAGGCACCAGGGCAGGTGGACGTACAGCGAGAGCGGCGGCAGGGCCGGCAGGTTCAAGGTGCCGGGGCGCATCAGCTCGGCCAGCCGATCGGGATGGGACATGGTCAGACTCCTGGCGCCGCCCAGCGGCCGGCGTCCATCACATTCAAGACAGCTGCCAGACCTCGCGGAACTGCTGCAGCAGGCTGGCGGAGGCCAGCGCGCGGTGGCTCAGGCGGTTCTTGGTGTCAGCGTCCAGCTGGGCCACGGACTGGCCCAGTGCCGGGATGAACATCAGGGGATCGTAGCCAAAACCGCCCTCGCCCGCGGCCTCGCGGCGGATCTCGCCGTTCCAGCGGCCCATGGCGATCAGGGGCTCGGAGTCATCGGCGCTGCGCACGGCGACCAGGGCACAGACGAAGCGCGCGCTGAAGGGCGCGGCATGCCCGCCCAGGGCCAGCTGCTCCAGCAGGACGCGGTTGTTGTCAGCATCGCTCTTGGGCTGGCCGAAGAGCGTGGCATAGCGGGCCGACAGCACGCCGGGCGCACCGCCCAGGGCGTCGACGCTGAGGCCGGAATCGTCCGCCAGGGCCGGCAGACCGCTGGCCGCCGCGGCATGGCGAGCCTTGGCCAGGGCGTTCTCGACGAAGGTGTGATGCGGCTCCTCCGCCTCCGGAATGCCCAGCTCGCCCTGTGTGACGAGGGCCAGGCCAAGAGGCTGGAACAGCGTCTGCAGTTCCTTCAGCTTCTTGGCGTTGTTGGAGGCCAGCACCAGCTTCATGATCGATTCCTCGCGAGCGGGCTCACGCCAGGCCCAGCGCCTGGCGCTGAGCGGCGAGCAGATCGCGGATGCCCTTGTCGGCCAGGTCCATCAGCGCATTCATCTCGGCGCGACTGAAGGCGGCGCCCTCGGCCGTGCCCTGCAGTTCGACGAAGCCGCCGCTGCCGGTCATGACCACGTTCATGTCGGTGTCGCAGGCCGAATCCTCGGTGTACTCGAGGTCCAGCAGGGGCGTGCCCTCGACAATGCCCACCGAGATGGCCGCCACGGCGTCCTTGATGGGCGAGCGCGAGATCTTGCTCTGGGCCAGGAGCCAGCTGACGGCATCATGCGCGGCCACGTAGGCGCCGGTGATGGCGGCGGTGCGGGTACCGCCGTCGGCCTGGATCACGTCGCAGTCCAGGTGGATGGTGCGCTCGCCCAGGGCGGCCAGGTCGAAGACGCAACGCAGCGAGCGGCCGATCAGGCGCTGGATCTCCTGCGTGCGACCACTCTGCTTGCCGCGGGCCGCCTCACGGTCGCCACGGGTGTGGGTGGCGCGAGGCAGCATGCCGTACTCGGCAGTGACCCAGCCTTCGCCCGAGCCCTTCTTGTGCGGGGGCACGCGCTCCTCGACGGAGGCGGTGCACAGCACCTTGGTGTTGCCGAACTCGATCAGCACGGCACCTTCGGCGTAGCGGGTGTAGTGGCGGGTGATGCGCACAGGGCGCAGGGCATCCGCGGCGCGCTCTTCGGCGCGTCGGAAAGTCGCAGTCATGGGGAACCCTTTCAGGCTTGTTTCTTGCCGGCGCGGCGGATCGCTTCCTGGATCTCGCGCACGCTGTTCTCGATCTCGGCTTCGCTCAGCTCGGCACCAGCCTCGCCGCGTGCCTGGATGGTGGAGGCGAAGGAGTCTTCGTCCAGCCCTTCGGTGGAGATGGAATCCAGGGCTTCCTGTTCCTCATCACCTTCCCACTCGACGGCCAGCGCGGTGACGTTGTCACAGCGGGCACCGCCATTGCGCAGGGCCTGCTCCACCAGCTCCGGCACGGCATCGGAAATGATGCGGGCAGAGAGGCACTGGGCGATGCTGGTGTCGGCCACGGTGCTCCACAAGCCGTCGGAGCACAGCAGGATGCGGTCGCCCGCTTCCAGGGGAATGGGGCCGCAGATGTCCACCATGGGCTTGCCGGGGCTGCCCAGGCAGGTGAAGAGCACGTTGCGGTTGAAGCGCTCCGAGCCTTGCGCCGCATGGCGGCCCAGGGCCTCCTGGAGCTCGCTGTAGGAATGGTCGCGGGTGCGGGCCATCAGCTCGCCGTTGCGCAGCATGTATAGGCGCGAATCGCCGCAATGGGCCCAGTAGGCCACGCCACGCTGCATGGCACAGACCACGATGGTGGTGCGCGGCGTGTCCGGCAGGCCCTTTTCCTGGCTGTAGCGCAGCAGCTGCTGGTGGGCGATCTGCACCGCGTCGTCCAGGAACTGGGTGGGATTCTTCAGCACGGGCTGCGCCTCGCGCTGGAACATGCTGGCCACGGTGACCAGGGCCATCTGCGCCGCCACCTCGCCCTCGGGGTGCCCGCCCATGCCGTCTGCCAGCACGAAAAGGCCCGCGTCGCGGGTGTAGCAATAGCCCATGCGGTCTTCGTTCTTCTCGCGACCGCCGCGGCGACTCACCTGGTAGACGCCGAACTTCACGCCTTGGCTCCGGTCTTCAGGTTCTCCAGTTGAAGCTTGAGGCGCTCGCTGAAGCTCAGCTTCGTGTAGCGCCGCTCGGTTTCACGAGCCAACTCCTTCTGCAACGCAAAGACGCTTTGCGGGCGGGACAGGGGGTCCAGAGACATGCACCATTCGGTGACTTCGATGAGATTGTCCGAATACACGTTGCGCAGGCGCGAGAGGCTGAGGCTGAGTCGGTCTTTTTCCAGACGCTGGGGGGCGTCGTTGGGCGGATAGCCCTGCATGCAGGCGTAGATGCAGGCGCCGATGGCGTAGATGTCGGTCCAGGGACCCAGGGAACCGTCCCGGCGGTACATCTCCGGCGCAGCAAAGCCCGGGGTGTACATGGGCCGGATGAAGTTGCCTTCCTTGGACAGCACTTCGCGGGCCGCGCCGAAATCCAGCAGCACGGCCTTGTTGTCATTGGTGATGAAGATGTTCGCGGGCTTGATGTCCAGGTGCAGCATCTTGTGCTGGTGCACGATGCGCAGGCCCTTGAGGATCTCGTCGAACAGCGAGCGGATGGTGGATTCCCGGAAGACCTTGTCCCGCTTCAGGTCCCGGGCGGTCACGATGAAGTCCTGCAGGGTGTCCCCCTGCAGGTAGTTCATGACCATGTAGACGGTCTCGTTCTCGCGCAGGAAGTTCAGCACCGAAACCACGCTCGGATGCGAAATCTGCGCCAGCGAGCGCCCTTCCTCGAAGAAGCTGCGCAGGCCGAGGCGGTACAGGGGCTGCTTCTCCGGCTTGACGCGCGGCGTCAACTCGCCGGGCGAACGCTCGGCCAGAGAGGCAGGCAGGTACTCCTTGACGGCAACGAGGTGGTGGTCAGGATCTTCAGCGAGATAGACCACGCCGAAGCCGCCTGCTGCCAGTTTCTTGACGATCTGGTAGCCCCCGACCACGGTTCCCGCAGGCAAAGGGGCCGGTTTCGGCTTTGACATAATCGAGTTTTGCTTGCTCCACCGATAGCTCATGCCAGTTTACAGCATGACGGGTTACGCCAGCGCCTGTGCGCAACCCGTCCCACACCCCGAAACCGGCGTCCAATCCGCTGCCAGCGTGAGCGTGGAGGCCCGATCCGTCAATGGGCGTTTCCTCGATCTCAGCTTCCGCATGCCAGAAGACCTGCGCGGTCTTGAACCCGCATTGCGTGACATCGTCGGGCAACACATCAAGCGCGGCAAGATCGAGATTCGTATCAACACGCAACGAGATGCTGACAGTGGCTGGCCCCAACCCCAGCCCGAGCAGCTCAACCGCCTGGCCCGGCTGGAGGGCACGGTGCAGACCTGGCTGCCCAAGGCCCAGGGCCTGACGGTGCATGAAGCCCTGCAATGGTGCCGCGGCGGCACGCCCAGCGAGAAGCTGGACGAAGCCACCGTCGACGCCGCCCGCCGCTGCCTGCTGGGCCTAGTGGAGGCCCGGGAGCGCGAGGGCGAGAAGCTGGTCGCCATCCTGATGGAGCGCATCGGCGCCCTGCGCCAGCTGGCCGACCAGGCCGAGCCCCTGGTACCGGCCGTGGTGCAGCGCCAGCAGCAGCGATTCCTGGAACGCTGGCAGGAAGCCCTGGCCAGCACCGGCGCCGCCCAGACGCTGCCCGAGGAGGCCCTGCGCGAGCGGGCGCTCAACGAGGCCGCGGCCTACGCCATCCGCATCGACGTGGCCGAGGAGCTGGCCCGCCTGCGCGCTCACCTGGACGAGATCAGCCGCCTGCTGAAGAAGGGCGGCGAGCTGGGCAAGCGTCTGGACTTCCTGATCCAGGAGCTGCACCGCGAGGCCAACACGCTGGGCTCGAAGTCCGCCGCACTGGAACTGACCAATGTGTCGGTGGAAATGAAGGTCGCCATCGAGCAGATGCGCGAGCAAGTGCAGAACATCGAGTAAGGCCGGGCCCGCGTCCACGCGGGCCATTCATTGCCATCCTGGGAAGGACGGCAATGGACGCTGACTTTTCACGTTAGCAAGTCGCACCCCCTCTCGCCCCCCTCTGGCCCCCTCTCTCGCACGCCCTGTCCGGACGAGCACCCGCAGACAGCGCGCAAGACCTGACCCTGTGACATCCGTTCACACCGTCGCCCCTCCCTGCTTGGAGAGGTTACGCACCACCAGACGCATTCCTAGACTGGCCCTGCCAAATGCAGCAATGAGCGCATGGCGTCAACAGTCATCCATAGGAGAAACGTCTGATGAGCACGACCACCACTGAAATCAGCCAAACCTTGAAGGCATGCCTGAGCGGCCTGGCGCAGGGCGGCTCCGAAGTCGATCTGGTGAACGAGGACACCAATCTGTTCGACGTGGGCATCGACTCGATGAACATGACCGAGCTGGTGCTGCGCATCGAGGAACACTTCGGTCTGATGCTGATGCCCGAGGAGTTGTCGGCGGACCTCTTCACACGCTACAGCCGCCTGGTGGACTTCGTCCAGCGGAAGCTGACCCATGAATGAGATCGGCATCGTCGCCTCCTCGGCCTACGTGCCGGCGGCCAGCCGCGGTCTCGTGCAGCTCCTGGTCGAAAGGCAGCCGCACGCCGAAGGCCGGACGGCTCGCTTCCTGCAGGCCTGCTTCGAGGAAAACCTGCGCATGCACGGCATCGCAAGAACGGCGCTGGACACCGCGCAGGCCGGGCATGACGCGCCGACCCTGCAGGAAGTGACCGGCATGGTGGCCGTGGCCAGCGAGCCGGCCCTCGAGGCCTCCGAGCTGCTGCTGCGGGTGACGCGGGACCTGCTGCAGCCTGCCGGGGAGGCGACGGTGCCACCTGTGTCGACCTTTCTGGTCTGCCACACCTGCCTGGAGAACGACGTCACGATCTCGGCCGCCTGCCGGCTGCAGTCCGAGCTGCAACAGGGCCGCGTGCCCTTTGCCATCGGGCAGCTGCAGGGGGCGACCTTCCTCATGGCCCTGTCCCTGGCGGCGGACCTGATGGCCACGAGCACGGACGACAGGATCGTCGTCGCCGCGGCCGAGCGCTGGTCCTGGCCCTACACGCGAGTGATCGGGCACACCACGCTGCTGGGCGACGGCGCCGGCGCGGTGCTGCTGGAACGCGGCTGCACACGGGGATGGATGCTGCGCGCCGTCCGCGTGCAGACGCCGCCGCCCACGGCCGAGGTCTACCGCCACATCATCCAGGGCCAGCCGCTGCCACTGAACCTGGACGGCCTGTGCGCCCTGATCCTGGACACCCTGCGCGAGGCGGGCTGCAGCCCCCGGGACATCGCCATCCTCGTGCCGCACCAGATCAGCCGCCACCTCGCCGACTGCGTGCGCCGCCGCTGCGGACTGCACAAGGCCTGGTGCGGACCGGCCGACATCCTGGACGGCGGCTATCTCTGCGCCGCAGAGGTGCCTGTGCGCATGCACAGGCTGCTGCAGCAAGCCGTCGCCCACCCAGGCGATCGCATGCTGCTGTGGGGACTGGGTTTCGAAGGTGCGCTGGCCTGCGCGGTTCTCGAGTATGTGGATCAAGGAGTGAGCCATGGGAATCACTGAGACCTTGCCCGCCGTCGGCATCCCCGACATAGCCTGCTACCTCCCGGAGCGCAAGGTGTCGGTCGAGGAATGGGGGCAGCGCACCGGGCAGTCCGAGCAGCGCATCCGGGCCATGCTGGCCAATGGCGTCCGCTGCTTCCATGACGCGATGTCGCAATCACCCGTGGACATGGGCATCAAGGCAGTGCGACTGTTGATGACCAAGGCCCACATCGCGCCGCGCAGCGTGGACCTGCTGATCTACACCCACACGGTGCAGAGCAGCATCGCGCCGCCGCCCACCAGCACCGCGGGGCACATCCAGGCCTCCTGCGGGCTGCAGAACGCACTGAGCTTCTCCATCGCGCAGCAGAACTGCGTGTCGCCCATGCTGGCGGTGCGCATCGCCCGCCAGATGATGGCGCGGCACGAGCACCTCCAGCGCGCCATCATCGTGTCCGTGGACCTGATGGGCACGGCTGCGGACGCCATCCGCGGCATCCTGGACCTCTCGCTGCACAGCGATGGCGCCAGTGCCTTCCTGGTCGAGCGTGAGGCGCCCCGCAACCAGGTGCTGGGCTACCACTTCTTCACCGACGGCCGCTTCTTCCGCGGCACCGACGAGAACCACGACCTGGTGCCGGACGAGAAGTACCACTGGTCCTGCTTCGCCACCATGCGCTCGGCGCTGCAGCAGGCCGGCCTGCGACCCGCAGACCTCACACGCATCCTGCCCAACCACGTGAACATGGAGGGCTGGCGACTGGTCCTGTCCATGCTGCGCCTGCCGCCCGAGCGGCTCTACACCGACAACTTCGCTCGCATCGGCCACGTGTTCGGCTGCGATCCCTTCATCAACTTCCTGCACGAGCGCAAGACGTCGGGCGGTCACTACCTGCTGTTCAGCAGCGGGCTGGCTGGCTGCTTCGGCGCCCTCGTCCTGAAGCACTGAACCTGAGGCAGGACACCCCATGCAACGATTCTCCTGGAAGGCCCAGGCGGGCCACATGCCCTGGTTTGGCGAAGTGCGGACGGCCCTCTCCCTGAGCGCCCACCTGCTGCTCGGGCAGGTCGCCCTGATGCTGATGCCCTTGATGGACCTCTTCACCGTGGGGCCGCTGGGCTCGGCCGCACTCGCGGCGGTGGGCCTGCTCAACAGCTTCACCGCCCTGCTGCTGCTGTTCTGCTTCGGCGTGATGCAGGCCATTGCCCCGCTGACGGGCGCTGCGCTGGCACGGGCCGATGGCCGGCAGGGGGCGCGGCAGATCCTGTCCCAGGGGCTGCTGCTCGCCTCCGTCATGGGCCTGGCGGCCGCCATGGCCACCCAGCTCTTCGCCTTCGCCGTGCCGCGGCTCGGGCAGGCCCCTGCGGTCGTGCAGGCCTTGCGCAGCTATGCGGACACGCTGGCCCCGGCCCTGCTCCCGGCCGCCTGGCTCACCGCCTGGCGCGTGGCCTATCCGCTGCTGGGTCAGGCACGTCTCCTGGCCCTCACCCTGATCGCCTGCTCACTGCTGCATGGCCTCGCCAACCGCCTGCTGGTCCACGGCCTGGGCGAGCTGGACGGCTTGGGGCTCGCGGGCCTGGGATGGAGCTACCTGCTGAGCTACGGCCTCGCCGCCCTCTGTTTCGCCTGGCAGGACGGACGGACAGCGCTGGCGGCACCTGCAGCACCTGCAGCGCCGCCCCCGCCGGACACGGCCGCACCGGCCTGGATCCCCCGGCTGCTGGCCATCGGCCTGCCCATCGGCGCGGTCATGGCCATCGAGTACACGCTGTTCACCGGCGCCACCCTGCTGATGGGCCGTCACGGCGGACAGGCACTGGCCGCCCACGCCATCGCGCTGCAGTGGGTGACCCTGGCCTTCATCGTCCCGCTGGCCATGTCAAACACGGTGCTCACCCGGCTGTCCCTGGCCCTGGGCCGCACAGATGCCGACGAGGTGCGGCGCGTGGTCGGCGTGTCCTGTGGCATCGCGCTGGCTTTCCACGTGGCCATCGCCCTGGTCTATGTGCTGACGCCGGCGCCGCTGGCCGGCTGGCTGCTGCCGGCTGGCCACCAGGACCGCGAGGCCCTGCTCGACATCGCGACGCCCCTGCTGCAGCTGGCCGCCCTGCTGCAGGCCTTCAACGGCATGGCCGTCGTCTTCGCCGCCGTGCTGCGGGCCTGCCGGGACACCCGTGCCCCACTGCTCCAGGTCTTCGCCGGCTACTGGATCGCCGGACTCGGCAGCGCCTGGCTGCTGGGCGAGGTGCTGGGCCCGGTCGGCATCTGGCTGGGCATGTGCCTGGGCTTCGGCCTGACCATCGTTCTCCTGCTGCGTCGCGTGCGCCAGCGACTGCTCAACCTGTCTGACATCTTCCCCCAACCGGAGGTAGCTCATGCGCAATCTCGTTGAACTCATCTGCAACAGTGCCGCGCGCACACCGAAGGCGGAGGCGCTGGTCGACGGCGAACGCCGGACCGACTACGCCACGCTGCGCAACCGGGTCCTGGCTGGCGCGGCCGGGCTCCGCGCCCGCGGCCTGGCGCGCGGCGAACGCATCGGCCTGCTCCTGGACAAGCGCCAGGAGACCGTCGAAGCCTTCTTCGCGATCACCGCGGCCGGCGGTGTCTGCGTGCCCATCAATCCCCTGCTGAAGGCGGACCAGGTCGCCCACATCCTGAGGGACAGCGGCGCGCGTGGCCTCGTCAGCTCGGCCACGCGGGTGTCCCTGCTGGCCGCCGACAGGCCCGCGCTGCCCGAGCTGCGCGAGGTCTTCCTCGTCGACCAGGTCCGCAGCACGCCCGTGACCCTGGGGCAGGCCGCCACGGTGCGCTGGTCCGTCCTGCTGGACCATGTCCCCTGCGATCCGGGCGACAGCGGCACTATCGACAGCGACCTCGCCGCCATTCTCTACACCTCAGGCTCCACCGGCATGCCCAAGGGCGTCATGCTGACCCACCACAACCTCCTGGAGGGGGCCTGGAGCGTGGCCCACTACCTGGGCAACGGCCCGACGGACCGCATCCTGTCGGTGCTGCCGCTGAGTTTCGATGCCGGCCTGAGCCAGCTCACCACGGCCTTCCATGCGGGCGCCGCCGTGGTGCTGCTCAACTACATCGCGCCAGGTGACGTGGTCCAGCTGTGCGAGCGTGAGCGCATCACCGGCATCACGGCGGTGCCGCCGCTGTGGATCCAGCTCTGCGGCGCCTCCTGGCCCGCGGCAGCGACACGCCACCTGCGCTACTTCGCCAACACCGGCGGGCGCATGCCCCGCCCCGTGCTGGAGCGCCTCCGCGCCCTGTTCCCGCAAGCCAGCCCTTTCCTGATGTACGGCCTGACTGAGGCCTTCCGCTCGACCTACCTGGACCCCGCGGAAGCCGCACGGCGCCCGGATTCCATCGGCAAGGCCGTGCCCAATGCGCGCATCCTGGTCGTCAGGCCCGACGGCAGCCCCTGCGCCGCCAACGAGGTCGGCGAGCTGGTGCACGTGGGCGCCTTCGTGACCAAGGGCTACTGGCGCGACCCGGAGCGAACGGCCCTGCGCTTTCGCCCGTCTCCCGAGCCCCGGCCCTGCCCGGAGCTGCCGCCCGAAACGGCGGTGTGGTCGGGTGACCTGGTGCGCCGCGATGCCGAGGGCTTTCTCTACTTCGTCGGTCGCAACGACGGCCTGATCAAGACCTCCGGCTACCGCGTCAGTCCCGAAGAGGTCGAGGAGGCCGTGCTGGCCAGCGGCCTGGTGGGCGAGGTGGTGGCCCTGGGCCTGCCCGACGAGCGCCTGGGCCAGGTCATCGCGCTGGTGGTGGCGCCGGTGCCCGGCCTCGCGGCCGATCCCGAGGCCATCCTCGCGCACTGCAAGCAGCGCCTCCCGCCCTACATGGTGCCGCACGCGGTGCATGTGCGAGAGGCCATCACCCGCAACCCCAATGGCAAGTTTGATCGCACAGGCCTGCTGCACGAGTACAGCAGCGGCAAGGAGTCGGCATGAGCATCTTTGAAAGTTACAAGGCCCCCCAGGGCGTCCTCGAGATCGGGGGCCTGCCCCTGCCAAGACTGGCCGAACGGGCCGGTCAGACGCCCTTCTTCGTCTACGACCGCAGCAAGCTCGGCGAGCGCGTGGCCCTGCTGCGCCAGATGCTGGCGCCGGAGCTGCGCATCCACTATTCGATCAAGGCCAACCCCATGCCGGCCCTGGTCCAGCACATGGCCTCGCTGGTCGACGGCTTCGACGTGGCCTCGGCCGGAGAGATGCGCATGGCCCTGGACGCCGGCATGCCGGCCCGGCATGTCTCGATGGCGGGGCCGGGCAAGTCCTCGCAGGACCTGCGCGGCGCCGTGGGCGCGGGGGTGACCGTCACGCTCGAATCGGCCCACCAGCTGGAGGCCGTGGAGCGCATCGGCCGGGAGCTGGGCGTGCGGCCGCGCGTGGGCCTGCGCATCAATCCGGACTTCCAGCCGCGCAGCAGCGGCATGCGCATGGGCGGCGGGCCCCGCCAGTTCGGGGTCGATGTCGAGCAGGCGCCCGCGCTGTTGAAGGTCATCGCCGAGCGCGACCTCGACTTCGTCGGCTTCCACGTCTTCTGGGGCTCGCAGTGCCTGGACCCCGGTACGGTGATCGCCGCCCAGCGCCACGTCGCCGAGCTGGTCATGCGCCTGGCCGACCTGGCCGGCGACAGCCTGGAATTCGTCAACATGGGCGGCGGCTTCGGCATCCCCTACTTCGACAACGAGCGCCCGCTGGACATCGGCGCCGTGGGCGCGGCCATGCAGGAATGGCTGACGCCCCTGCGCCGGCGTCTGGCCGGCACGCGGCTGATCCTGGAGTTCGGGCGCTACCTGGTGGGCGAGGCCGGCCTCTATGTGTGCCGGGTGCTGGACAAGAAAGTCTCGCGCGGCGAGACCTTCCTGATCACCGACGGCGGCCTGCACCACCAACTGGCGGCGTCAGGCAACTTCGGCCAGGTCCTGCGCCGCAATTACCCGGTGGCCATCGGCAACCGCATGGACAGCGGGCAGACCGAGACCTGCCATGTGGTGGGCTGCCTGTGCACCCCGCTGGACCGGCTGGCCGACAACGTGGTGCTGCCGGCCGCCGAGATCGGCGACCTGTTCGTGGTGGCCCAGTCCGGCGCCTACGGCCGCAGCGCCAGCCCGAGCGCCTTCCTGAGCCATCCCCTGCCTGTCGAGATCCTGGTGTAGCGCCAGACAAGGAGCTGACATGTCGATTCACACCGAACCCCTGGCGGCGTCCCAGGCTGCCGGGCCCTTCTCCCTCTGCATCAGCGAGGACCAGCGCCAGATGCTGGAACCGGTGCGGCGCTTCGCCCGCGAACGCCTGCAGCCGCTGCTCAACGAGGCGGCCACCGAGGCGCGTCGTCAGGAGGCCCGGCAGACCGCGCAGCAGCTGGGCCTGGCCAGCGCGATGATGTCCGAAGGCCAGGGCGGCCTGGGCATCCAGCCCTTCGAGCTGTGCCTGCTGCTCGAGGAGCTCGCCAGCGGCCCCCTGGGACTGGCGGCCGAGCTGACCGTCTCACTGCCTGCCCTGGCCATCAGCCGCGACCATGAATGGCTGTGCCGCCTGCTGCCCCAGGACAGCGAAGCCCTGCTCGCCGGCCTGCGGGCCCTGCCGCTGGCCGTGGCGGCCCCGTCGCCCAAGCCCACCTTTGCCCTGCTGCCGCGACAAGCCGCGGGCCTGCTGGTGCTGGCGCCGGATGAGGACAGGCGCTGGCGTCTTCGCTGGCTGGACGAAGTGGCCCTGCGCGATCTGGTGCTGCCCGGCGCCGAGGCGCAGGTGAGCGAGGGGCTGCGCCTGGTCCGCCTGCCGCCGGCCGGCGAGATCCACGGCACCGGCTTCAGCGCCACGCTGCCGGCCGGCGCCTGCCAGTCCATCCTGGTCTGGCAGGGGCTGTGGCTGGCGGGGCTCCTGGCCGGCGCCGCCCGCGCCGCCACCGCCTTCGCCTTCAGCTACGCACAGACGCGGGTCGCCTTCCAGCGCCCCATCATCCACCACCAGGCCGTCGCCCTGAAGCTGGCGGACATGGCCATCGCCACGGACGCCCTGCGCCTGCAGGTCTGGGACGTCGCGACCCGCCTCGCCCGGCCCGACCGCCTGCCAGCGGGGCACTTTGCCGCGATGGCCCGGCAGGTGATGGGCGCGAGCCTGGAGATCCACCGGCATGCCGTGCAGGTCTGTGGCGGCCATGGCTACGTCGAGGGCTTCCCGCCGGCCCGCCGCTTCCAGGATGCGCGGGTGCTGGGTCTCATGCTGATGGAACTGGCACAGGCCAGCGCCCACGAAGAGGCGGCCTTCGAGGAGGCCCGCGGCGAGGCGGGCGGCAACCGCAGGGTCCTGGTGTGAACGCCCCCGCGCGCTTCTTCATGCGCAGCCCCGGGCCGGAGGACCTGGACCGGGTGCATGGCTGGATGGCGGACCCGGACGTCCATGGCTGGTTCGACTTCGGCCTGGGCCGCCAGCAGGTCAGCACGGTCGCGCTGACCATGATGGCCCGCAGCCCGCAGTACTGCATGAGGGTCTTCGGTGAACAGGGGACCGACGCCCCCCTGGGCCTCGTGGTGCTCAGCGAGGTGCAGCACCCCTTCGGCACCGCCCATTTCTGGGTGGTCCGGGACCGCGGGCGCTCCGCCTACCCGGGCATCACGGCGGACGCGAGCCGGGCCCTGCTGCATGAGGGCTTCGACCAGCTCGGCCGATGCGCCGTCAATGCCTGGGTCGTGGAAAGCAATGAACGCTCCCTGCGTCTCCTGCAAGCCGTGGGCTTCCAGATCTATGGCGTGCAGCAGGCATGCCACCGGCTGGGCGGGCGTCTCCTGGGCCGTGTGCACCTGGAGCTGCTGCCCCAATGGTTTTACCGACAGTCCTAGAGATTCGCCAGCGTGGGTTTCTCGTGCATTCGAAGGAGTTGTGATGAGTGAGTTGTGGCGATGCACCGTGACAGGCAGCAGCCTCTGCCTGCCCCATACCCGATCCTGGTTCCACGGCCTGCGGGCGCAGCAGCGGACCCCCAGCAGCCTGTACCTGACGGAACCGGGCAGCGAGTACAACCTGCCCTTCGGTCGCTGGGGCGACCCGCCCTTCCCCCATGTGGAAGCGATGTACACCCCGGCCCCCGTGCTGCTGCACATGGCCGAGCCCGGCGTCAGCGCCTCGGACCTGGCCCTGGTCGCCGCACGCGCCGTGGTCGCGGAGCTGGGCAAGACCTGGCACGGCAAGAACAGGACCATCGATATCCTCATCTACTGCCACAGCACCTCCAACGAGGACATCGCCGATGCCATCGGCGGACGCCTGCAGTACGAGCTGGGCCTCACGACGCCACTGGTGTTCTGCCTCTCGCAGAACCTGTGCAGTGCGCTGATGGCCCTGCGTCTGGCCACGGCCCTGCTGCAGGAGGAGCCCGGCCTGCAGCGCGCCCTCATCGTGGCCTCGGAGAAATGGATCCACCCCTTCGTGCGCAGCTTCGGGCAGGCAGCTGTCTTCGAGGACGGCGCGGCGGCCGTGCTGATCGAGCGGGCCGGCGGCCAGGGCTGGCAGCTCGGCGAGATCCACCACGTCAATGCGCCCGATGCCCCTTCGCCCTTCGACAGCACCGTGCCAGCCATGCTGCGGCTGATGAGCGAGCAGGCACCGCGAGCCATCCGCAGCCTGCTGGAGGCCGAGGGCGTGGCCCCGGCCGACCTGGCCTTCGTCGCCCAGCCCACCCTGGATGCCACCCTGTGCGCCCAGGTGCTGAGGGATGCCGGGCTGGAGCACCTGCGCCTGCGCCCGCACGGGGAGCGCCGCGGCCACCTGGCTTCGGCCGAGGCCCTGGCCAATCTGCACGAGCTGCGGCATGCCGGCACGGCGCAGCGGGGGCAGATGGGCCTGCTGTGGGGCGTCGGGCTGCAGGGTGAAGCCGCCTGCTGCCTGCTCAGGCCGGCGCAGGCCGAGATGGAGGAGCAACGATGAGCGCGCCGCGTACCCCCTTCGGCATCGAGGCTGCCAGCCACTACCTGCCACCACGTGTCTCGGTGGAAGACTGGGCACGGGCTCATGACGTCCCCGACGAGACGCTGCGGCTCCTGCATGACAACGGCATGCGCTACTTCCACCATGCCGGCGAGGCCACGGTAGAGCAGCTGGCCTCCCGTGCCCTGGACACGCTCTTCGAGCAGCACGCGATCGATCCGGCCTCGGTGGACCTGCTGATCTTTGTGCACTCACTGCCCAGCAGCATGCCGGCCCCGCCCTCAAGCCTGCCGGCCCGGCTGGCCGCCACCTTCGGCCTGCGGCAGGCCCGCAGCTTCGCCCTGACCGGCCAGAACTGCGCCGGCCTCCTGGCCGCCCTGCGCGTCATGCGCAGCCTCTTCATGGCCGAGCCGCAGCTCAAGCGGGTGCTGCTGGTCAGTGCGGACCGGGCCTGCGGCGAGCGCTACCGCGAAGTCGGCGCCTTTTCCTTCGAGAGCGACGGCGCCTGCGCCCTGCTGCTGTCCCGCCACCATCCCTTCAACAGGCCGCTGGCCTTTGCGGGGCATGTGGACGGCCGGCATCACGGCGGCTTCCGGCGGCCGCAGGCCAGGACCCACGAGTACCGGGCGCTCTACGGCCTGGTCGCCCATCGCCTGATCAGCCGCACGGCTCAGGCCAGCCAGCTGGCGCTGGAGGACTTCCGCCACCTGCTGCCCGTCAACCTGGACCGGCACGTGTTCGAGCGGCTGGCGGCCAGCCTGCACATGCCGGTGGACTGGGTATTCACGGCGAATATCGCCGAGCATGGCCACGTCATGTGCTGCGACGTGGTCATCAATCTGCTGGACCTATGGAACCGGCATGCCCTGGACGCCCGGGAGAACCTGCTCTTCTTCATGTCAGGCAACAACGGTTCATTTGCGACCATGGCGCTTGGCAACTGTCAATCCTTTCACGAGGGTTGACCCATGAACGAGTGACATGAAGTGCTAGCCTCACGGCCGTGAGCTAGCACGCTGCACGAAGCGTTTGCTTCTCGATGTGTCGGCGCGGCCAGACTGCGCCCCGAAGACCATCGATGCGCTACTCACCGGAGGGCTTGCGAGCGCGTACGGGAATCGTCGGAAGTACGACCCGCCCGCTCGAGGTGTTGTGGGAGTTTCTGATGCGCGAATTCATCGAGGACGCCGGCCGGGCTGACACCCTTCCCGAGCTCCTGGCATCGTTCGAACGGGCGGTCCGCCGCCTCGACTTCGAGCACTATTCCTTCTCCTGCTGGGAGGCCAAGGGTGGCTCCGGCGCCTCGCCGGCGGGCGAGCATCGCATCCTGGCGCAGAACTATCCGTCCCCCTGGGTGGACCGCTACCGGGATCGCGACTATTTCAGCAAGGATCCCGTCATCCGCCATGCGCGCGGCACGGCCAAGCCCTTTCAGTGGAGCGACCTGGCCGTCCAGGGCAGCCGCGAAGAGGCGGTCCTGCAGGAAGCCTTCGCCGCCGGGCTGCGCGAGGGCATGGCCGTGCCCATCCATGAACCCTGGGGACGGATCTACCTGACGACGCTGGCCACCCGGCGGGCAGCGTCCGCGGCCGCGCTCGACGCGGACCAGCTGAGGACCCAGGCCCACATGCTGGCCGTCATCTTCCATGCCCGCTATGCGGCGCTGGGCGGGCTGCAGGCCCGGGACCGGCCCGTCGGCCTGACGCCGCGGGAAAGCGAGTGCCTGACGTGGGTGGCCCAGGGCAAGTCGTCCTGGGACATCGGGCAGCTGATGGCGGTGTCCGAGCACACGGTCAACTTCCATCTGAAGAATGCCATGCGCAAGTTCGATACCGCCAGCCGGGTGACTGCAGCGGTCCGCGCGGCCAGCCTGGGCCTGATCCACCTGCCCTGAGCCCATCATCAGCGCTGTGCAGCGCGCAGCGCCGGACGACCGTGCGGCAACGCGGGCCCTCCTGCCAGGTGCAGACGCCTGCCGCCTTGCCCGCCCGCGCCAATCACTGCCCGCCTGGCTGCAGGGCTCCGACGGCGTCCGCAGCCACCGGGGCAGGCTTGCGCACCCCGCCATGGCGCCTGGGGTCAGGTCTTGCCGGCAACGCCTTCGACCCCAGCAAAGACCGGGGCATTGAACCCCTGTCGATGAGCGCAGCTCCCGCACCGCCAAGGCCCTGAGGGCCCGCTGACGTGACGCTGCGCCATGCCTCGCAGGGGCGCCGTCGAGCGAAGCGTGCGTCGCTGCCGCGCTTGCTGCCGTCGGCCACCGTCGATGGCCTCGATGCGTCACCCGATGCCTAGCCGCTGGCCCTTGCAATCGCCTTGCAATCGCCTTGCAATCGCCTTGCAAATCCCTTCACTCAGACAGCTTCGTGCGTGCGTCGCCATGCCTGTCGCACGCTGGCGCCCAGGCGCGCCGGGCATGGCCTGCGTTCAAGCTCTCTGACTGGGTAGGTGCCTGGCCGAGGTCGATGTTTCTAGCATCCCACGCATGCCAACGGGAGGAGCCCTCCATGATCGAAGTCCATCCATCCCTGCCCGCCGATTCGCCCGTGGCGCAGGAGCTCTACCACTTCCGCTACCGTGTCTTCGTCCAGCATGCCGGCTGGGAATTGCCCTGCCAGCAGCAACAGGAGCGCGACCAGTTCGACACGCCAGGCGCCGTCCACCTGGTCAGCCGCGCAGCCAATGGCCGCATCGCGGGGCTGCTGCGCCTGCTACCCACGATGGCGCCCTACATGATCGAGAAGCTCTGGCCCGATCTGCTGGCGCCCTATCCGGCGCCGCGTTCCCCACAGATCTGGGAGGTCACGCGACTGGGCACGGACCCCGAGCTGGGCCTGCTCGAGCGCGGCCAGACGGTCGCCGAGCTGGTCACAGCCTGCCTCGAGTACGGCCTGGACCATGGCATCCAGCAGATGCTGGCCGTGATGAGCGAGGACCACGCACGCCGCGTCGTCATGGGCATGGGATGGCGCTACGAGCGCTGCGGTCCCATGCGCCTGCTGGGCGGCTCGCCCGTCATCGCCCTGCGCCTCAGGCTCAGCGAGGACGCGCTGGCCCGCGTACGCCAGCGCACCCGCCTGACGGCTCGACTGTGCCTCCAAGCCCACTCGTCGCGGGCCCTGCCCGCCCTTGCCCTGCCCGCCTGAGAAAGGACCCTCTCCATGAACCTGAGTACCGACTTGCAACTCGACCAGCTGCAGCAGCGGCTGCATGCCATGGGCCTGTCCATGCAGGACCTCTGCAGCGCCATGCGGCAGCACGCCGCCGCCGTCGATGAAACGGGCGACATCCCATCCGGATTCTGGAAGCAGGTCTCCGTGCGGGCCTTGAACCTCAACCTCGTGCCCCCCGAGCATGGTGGCGACGAGGGGCTGTGGCCCCTCATGCAGCGCGTACTGCTGATGGAGCAGCTGGGCCACGCCGACCCGGCGCTGGCGCTGGCCCTGCCCGGGCCCGGCCTGTCCACGCCGCCCTTGCTGGCGCTGGCCTCGCAGGAGCAGCAGCGCGAGCTGTTCAGCCGATTCCAGAGCGATGTGCCCGTCTGGGGAGGCTTCGCCATCACGGAGCCGGACATCGGTTCCGACGCCACGGCCCTGCGCACCAGCGCCCGGGCCTGCAGCGAGGGCTATGTGCTGAACGGCACCAAGTGCTTCATCACCAATGGGGCGCGAGCCGACTTCGTGGTCACCTTCGCCACCCTGGACAAGGGTCGGGGTCGCTTCGGCGTGCGGGCCTTTGCCGTCGACCGCCGGACGCCCGGCTTCCAGGTCGTGCGCCTGGAGAAGATGCTGGGGCTGCGAGGCAGCCAGCTGGCCGTGCTGTCCTACGCCGACTGCCTGGTGCCGCACGAGAGCCTGCTGCAGCGCGGGGACGAAAGCCGGCTGCATGACGCCTTCTCCGGCGCGCAGAGTTCCTGGGACTATTTCCGGCCGGTGCTGTCCTCGGTGATCGTCGGCAGCTGCGCTCGGGTGCGCGACGAGCTCGTGAGCTATCTGGAAGCCGCCAGACCGCAGTCCGCCCACTGGGGGCAGCAGCAGGTGGCAGCCATGCTCAGCAGCATCAGCGGCAAGATCAGCGCGGCGCGCCTCCTGTGCCACAAGGCGGCATGGCGCCATGAGCAGGGCCTGCCGGTGTCCAAGGATTCGTCCATGGCCAAGGCCTATGCCTCGCGCATCGCCATGGAGATCGCGGAGACCGTGCTGCAGACCGTGGGGCTCGAAGGCCTGCACGAGCACCCCGTGTTCGAGCGCTTCTACCGCGACGCCAAGGCCTACGACATCCTGGAGGGCACCGGCGACATGCAGCGCCTGATGGTCGCGCGATTGCAGCAGCGCCAGAGCGTCGAGGACGGCATGCTGGCCTGAGCATGAGGCGCCCTGCCTGAGGGTCCGGACGGGGCGTCAAGCCGCACGAGCAAGCCAGACCCGAAGGCTGCAAAGGCAAGCGGACCGGACGGCTGCATGAAGGGATCTCACAAACAACCCGGATGAGTGGCCTGCCCGCGCAGGCCGCTTAAGTAGACCGCTCAAGCAGACAGCTCAAGCGGGACGAATCATCCAGGCGCGTCCAGCCGCAGCAGCCCAGCGTCGAGTGAGGCCTTGGGTCATGCCCTTCGAGGCCTTGGGCCACGCCGAGGCTGCCAACAAGGCCGGGCGAGCGGCCTGCCCTCGGCCTACCCTCGGCCTGCAGCAACTCAGCTCTTGGCCTGCCGGCGCAGCAGCAGCGAGGTATCCGCCGCCGTCGGCAAGCCGGCCCCCAGACGCAGTTCCGAATCGAGCACCAGGCGGCTGCGCAGGCCGGCCTGCAGGAGGTCCAGATGCCGCTGGTTCTCAACGATATGCGCCAGCATCAGCTTGCGGACCTGGTCGGCATCCGCCTTGCGCACGGCGGCGAGGATCTTGCGGTGAGCCCGCCAGGCCGCCTCGCCCAGACGCTGGTGTTCATCCTGCGTGGCATGCAGAGAGGACACCACCATGGTCTCCAGCATGCGATTGATCAGCCTGCACTGGAAGCGCAGAAAGGGATTGGGGCAGGCCTCGGCCAGGATGTCGTGGAAGTGCAGGTCCTCGACGCGCTGCATGGCCGCCGGATGGGTGTTGTCCTGGCTCGGGTTGGAGATCTCGATGCTGCGCTCCAGGGCTTCGAGATCAGCATCGCTGAGATGCGGCACGGCCAGCGCAGCCATCTCGGGCTCGAGCATGCGGCGCAGGGCGTAGATGTCCCCGATGGTGATGTCCTGGAAGAAGAGGTAGTTCTGCAGGAACTGGAAGGTCCGATCCAGGGTGACGCGCTCGATGGTAGCGCCGCCGGCCGGCCCGGTGCTGAGCCGGATCAGACCCTGGACCTCCAGCGCCTTCAGGGCTTCACGCATGGTGCCCCGGCTCACGCCGAACATCTCCTGCAGCTCGGCTTCCTTGGGAAGCTTCTCGCCCGGGTTCAAGTTCCGGCCGGTGATCCAGCGCTTGATTTCCTCAACGACCAAGTCCCCTCTTTTGAGGCCGCGCTGCGCAACCTGTTTCTTCGTCACCGCCGCTCCCGGCTGTTCTGGCTGCGAGCGATGATACCGTAGGCCCACCGGGCACCAGGGCGTGGCACAGCCTGCGTCCGCTAGGTCTGCGGCTGGATGCGGGCCAGCGGCCGCCCACCCTCCGACAGCACCAGGGCGACCACGATCTCCCGTGGCAGGGGTGCGTCAGCGATGGAAAAGCTGACGGCATCGAAGTGGTCAAAACTCCAGGGGTCCAGGATGTTGTGGACGGGCACGTCGAGGACGCAGCCCGCTGCTGCGCGCTTCACGGTCGAGGGCATCACGGACAGGGCCTGCATCAGCCGCGCCCGCACGGCCTTGCCGAACAGCGGATGCAGCAGCGCTGCGGCATGCTCCACTTCACCGGACGTTCCCACAATGGCCCCCTTGCCATAGGCCTCCACCATGGCGCGCTCGCCGCCCAGCAGCTGCAGCGCGGAGGCCGTCAACTGCTGGCCGAGGTCGCGGCCCAGCCCGTAGAGTGCCGACAGGTCTTCCTGCCAGCGACCGGCGAATTCGTTCTCCAGCACGGCCGCCGTGACCACGCGACGCACCGGCCGACCGACGCGATGCCCCTGCTCCTCCTGGATCTCTTCCACCTGGCTGAAGAATTTGCGAATCCTCATGTCGACGCCTCCTCGGCCAGCACCATGGGGGGTGCCGGAAATGCACCGCGGGCCTGTTCATAGCCCCGGCATACACGCAAGACCAGTCCATCGTGAAAGCGCGGCCCGATGACCTGCAGGCCGATGGGCAGCCCCTCCCGGCTCAGTCCGCAGGGCACGCTGGCTGCCGGCTGCTGGGTCTGGTTGCACCAGGAGGTCAGGGGCGGCGCCATGCGCATGTCCGGCGGCAGGCCGGGATTGGGCGGCGGCAGGCGATGGAAGCTGGGGCAGACCAGCACGTCATAGCGCGCAAAGAAGGCATGCATGGCACTGGCCAGCTCCATGCGCGCCTGCAGGGCATCCATAAGCCGGACGGCACTCAGACGCCTTCCGCAGTCCGCCAGTTCCAGGATCTCGGGATCCATCAGCTGGCGCAGCGGCTCCGGTGTGTGGCGCACCAGTTGCTCTGAACGCGCCATCCACAGGATCGTGTGCATCTCGCTCTTCATATAGCCCTGCAGGGGCTCCACCGCCTCCAGCCAGCTCACGCGGGCACCGAGTTGTTCCAGCAGGCGCGCCGCGCTGCAGGCGGCCGCGGTGATTTGGGGATCGACGTCGGTGATGCCCAGGGTCGCGCTGAAGGCCACGCGAAGGCCCTCCACGCCCCGCTGGAGCCCGCGGCAGAAGTCCTCCACCGGGCCGCCGAAGGACTGCCAGTCGGCCGGCCAGGGCCGGGCCATGGCCGTGAGCATGAGGGCCAGGTCTTGCACGGTGCGCGCCATGGGGCCGACATTGGACAGCTCACCGACGTTGTGGGGTTCCATGGTCGGCACCCTCTTGAAGGAGGGCTTGAGGCCACAGACTCCGTTCCAGGCGGCGGGCACGCGAATGGAGCCCCCGCCGTCGGTGCCCACGGCCAGCGGCCCCATGCGCGCGGCCAGCGCCGCCCCGGCCCCGCTGCTGCTGCCCCCGGCGCTCCGCGTCGGGTTCCAGGGATTGCGCGTCACACCAGTCAGGGGGCTGTCGCTGACGATCTTGTTGCCGAACTCGGTGGTGGTGGTCTTGCCGAAGATCACCGCTCCCGCCCGGCGCAGCAACTCGATGCAGGGCGCGTCGTGCTCGGCCAGATGCCCCGGAGGCAAGGTGCAGGAGCCGAACAGGGTGGACATGCCGCGGGTGGCCACCATGTCCTTGACCGAGACGGGCACGCCGTCCAGCGGTCCGCAGGGCGTGCCTTGCAGCCAGCGCCGTTCGGAAGCCGCGGCGTCCTGCAGGGCGCCTTCCTCGTCGATGACCCGGAAGGCATTGATTAGCGGATCCAGGCTGTGCACCTGCTCCAGCACAGCGCGCATCAGCTCCACGGGCGACAGCGCCTTGCCGCGATAGGCCAGGACCAACTCGCTGGCCGACATTTCAAGCAGTTCGTTCATCATCCCGCCAGGCAGTGAACAGGAACCGTGGGGGTGGTATCCAGCAGCTGGAAGGTGCCATCCGCCCTCGCACGCGCGACCAGGGCCACGCCATTGAGGTGCGAGCCGCCCGGGCCCAGCACCACGCGCCCCCGCGGCGCGTTGATCACGACACCGCTCACCGCCGCCTTGACCGACGAGGCATCCGCACGCCCCGTCTTGGCCACGGCCGCGGCGAACAGCTTGGCCCCCGTGTAGGTGCTCTCGCCGTGCGGCAGCATCACGACATGCCCACCGACCCGCAGCGGCGTGGAGTCCGCGAACTGCCGCGTGTAGGCGTCAAGGAAGTGCTGATTCTCGGGAGTGGGGACGCCCATGAAATAGGGCGACACCCCGACCGTACCCGCGGACGCCCCCTCCGTAGCCATGGCCAGCGACTCATGGGTGATGTCCGTGACCAGCTGCGGCTTCATGCCGAAGCTGTGGTACTGCTTGACGAAGCTGACGGGATCGTCGCCGATGCTGTGCCAGACCACATCGGGCGCCAGGCTCTGGATCTGCTGGAGTACAGGCCCGTAGTCCCGGGTGCCAAAGGGGAAGTAGCGGGTGCCGATCAGCTTGCCGCCGCTGGCCTCCACCGCGGCCTGGATCTGCGGCATCAGCACGCTGCGGTTGCTGCCGATGTCGGACACCAAGGCGAAGAAGGTCTTGCTGCCCTCCTTGGCCGCCCAGTCGATCAGGGGGTCGACGCGCTGGTTGCTGGCCAGCCCTGTGGTCAGCAGCAGCGGATGGCAGCGGCCTTCGTCGAAGTTGGGAAAGATCACCAGGCGCTGGACCCGCCCGGCCACCTGCAGGGCCGCCTCGCGCTCGAAGGGCAGGACCATGCCGGTGATCATGGCTACGCCATCGCCGATCAGCAGCTTGCGTGCCTTGTCCAGGGCGACCTTGGCGGACATCTGGGTGTCCTCGGCGATGATCTTCAGCGGCTGCCCCATCAGGCCGCCGGCCGCATTGATCTCGTCGACCGCCAGCTTCAGGCAGTTCCGGTTGGTCTCCGCGACACGCGCCAGAGGCCCGCTGAACGGGGCCAGCAGACCGATGCGCAGGGGCTCGGCCGCTCTGACGATGGCCGGAGCCCCGCCGCAAGCCAGGCCCGCAAGTGCGCCGCGCAGCAGGGTACGGCGATGGATGTCTGCATTGATCATGAGGGGATCCTTTCCTTGCATGAGATGAGTGGGATTGCTCCGGCGTGGCCTAGACACCCAGGAGCTTCTCGAGCGTCTCGAGCTCGCCGAGACTGTTGAGCCGGCCTTCGTGGACGATGCGGCCGCGCTCCAGCACCAGCCAGCGCTGTGCCGCGTTCATGACCAGGTCCAGGTTCTGCTCGACCAGCACGGCCGAGATCTCCAGCTCCTTGCACAGGCTGGGGATGAGCTCACCCAGCATCTGGACGATATTGGGCTGGACCCCATCGGAGGGCTCGTCCAGCAGCAGCACCTTGGGCCTGGCGCACATGGCCCGCGCGATGGCCAGCATCTGCTGCTCGCCCCCGGACATGGTGCCGCCCATCTGCCGCAGTCGCTGCTTCAGCACGGGGAAGTAGCTGAAGATGATGTCGGGCGGTTCCGTCCCCACGGGGCAGGCGGCTTGCAGGTTCTGCAGAACGCTCAGACGGGGGAAGATCCAGCGCCCTTGCGGCACCAGACTGACGCCTGCGCGCCCGATGCGATAGGTGGGCAGACCCAGCAACTGCTGGCTGCGGAACTCGATGCTGCCGCTGGTCTGGGGCAGCATGCCCATGACGGCCTTGACCAGGGTCGATTTGCCGGCACCGTTGCGGCCGAGAATGCCCAGCACCTCGCCCTTGAGAAGATGGAACTGGACCCGGTCCAGCACCTGCGCCCCGCCGTAGCCGGCGCACAGATCACGCACCTCAAGCATGGTGGTCCTCCTTGCCTCGACCCAGGTAGATGCGGCGGATCTGTTCGTCCTGCTCGATGTCGGCGAAGCTCCCTTCGCGGATGACCTCACCCTGATGCATGACCAGGGTGCGGCAGTTGAGCTGGCGGACGAAGCCCATGTCGTGCTCGATCACCACCACCGCAATCTCCCGAGCCATGCGCCGCAGCATGTCCGCCATGCGGCGGGTTCCCTCGACGCTCATGCCGGCCGCAGGCTCGTCCAGCAACAGGAGACGGGGCTGGCACATGAGCGCCATGCCGATCTCCAGCCACTGGCGCTCGCCATGGGGCAGGCATTCGGCCAGCTCGTCGGCCCGATGGCGAAGGCCCGTCAGGAAGAGGATGTCCTGGAGCTCTGGAGCCGACGCCGGGCGATCGGCAGCCACCCCCTGGCCTGCCACGATGAGGTTGTCTCGCACGCTGAGCCACTGGAAGACATTGGTTCCCTGGAATTTCCGGATCACGCCGCGCCTCGCGAACTCGTGAGGGGGCCGGCGGGTCAGGTCCTTGCCATCGACCAGGAGACGCCCCGAGTTCGGCCGCAGGGTGCCGGACAGCAGCCCCAGCAAGGTACTCTTCCCGGCGCCGTTGGGGCCGATCACGCACAGAAGCTCCGCCGGTGCGATGTCCAGCGCGACCTCCTTGACCGCGTGGATGCCACCAAAGGCCACGTTGACACTCTGTGCCTGCATGAGGGGGGCGGCGTTCATCGTTCGACTCCTGCGCTGGCGACCTTGTCCTGGACGGCGGCGTCCGGCGGCGCCGCCGGCTGGGAGGCCGCCGGGTGGGAGGACTCCTGTTGGGCTGTCTGTTGGACTGCCTGATGGGCTGTCTGGTTGTGCTCCTCCCGGGCCCTGGCATTGCGCCGCGCCTTCAGCAGGCCGACAAAGCCTTGCGGCAACGCCAGCACGGACACCAGGAACAGCACGCCCAGGATCAGCGGCCATAGATCGGTACTGAAGCTGCTGACCTCCTGCTGGACCCGCGTGAAGAAGACCGCGGCGATGACGGGTCCGATCAAGGTCCCCCGGCCACCGACGGCCACCCACAGAATGACCTCGGTGGACATCAGGATGGAAAACAGATCGGGTGCCACCACCCCCGCGGTCCCGGCATACAGCGCCCCGCTGAAGGCAGCCAGGGCTGCCGACAGCGTGAACACGAACACCAGATGCCAGGAGGTGTCGAAGCCACAGTGCTTGGCCCTGAATTCGTTCATGCCGATGGCCGCCAGCACCAGGCCATAGCGGGTCCGGACCAGGCTCCACACGAGCAGCAGGACGAGCGCCAGGCAGACCAGCGCCAGCAGATAGGACGCACGCTCGTCAGACAGCTCCAGCGTCCAGCCGGGAAGCTCGATCCGGATGCCGGGAATGCCCAGGATGCCGACATCGCCGCCAGTCACCGACTGCCAGCTGGTCGCCAGCTGTCGGGTGATCAGCAGCACCGCCATGGTGATGATGGCGAAGAAGTGCAGCCGCACCCCGGCATACAGCAGCAGGTAGCCCACCGAGGCCGCCAGCAGCACGGCAGCGCCCATGCCCAGGCTGACGCCCTGCAGCCAGTTCCACTCCAGCTGCGTCGTGGCAATGGCGACCCCATAGGCCCCGATGCCGAAGAAGACGGCATGCCCCAGGGTGAGGACCATGGCCTTGCCCCAAAGCAGGTCGTAGCTCACCGCGAAGATGGCCAGGATGAGAGCGTCCCGCAAGGCGGTGGTCGCATAGGGGGAGAGAAGCCAGGGAATGCCGGCCAGAGCCAGCGCCAGCAGCGCTCCAACCAGCAGGCTGCGCTTCTCGGCAGGGGTGACCCGGGGCTGGCGCAGGAGCGTGGCCATTGCATGGAAACGATGACGCATGGCGCTCACCCCTTGCCCAGCAGTTGGTGTGCCGCGCTGAAGCCCGGCACCAGGCCTTGAGGCCGGATGCGGATCAGCGCGATGGCCATGATCAGCACCAGCGCCGAAGCCAGCGAGGGATCGACGCGGTAGTTCAGCAGCGTCTCGACGCTGCCGATCAGGGCACTGCCCGTCACCGCCCCCAGCACGGAGCCGATGCCCCCGACCACGATCACGAAGAAGGCCTTGCTGAGGTAGCTGAGCCCCAGGTGACTCTCCACGGACACGAGCGGCGCCACTAGCACGCCTGCAAAGGCCGCCAGCGCAGCGCCCAGCGCGAAGGCGGAGCGATTCATCTTTCGGGTGTTGATGCCCAGGCCTTCGGCCATGGCAGGGTTCTGGATCACCGCACGCAGGCGGATGCCGTAGCGGGTTCCCGTGAAGACCAGGGCACTCAAGGCAATTACCACGAGGCTCGTGGCGATGACAAAGATCCGGTAGGCCGGGTACTCCGCCCCCAGCAGGGTGAGGGAGCCGCCGATGGGCGTCTGGACCAGCTGGGGATGCTTGCCGAAGCCCAGCTCCAGCAGCTTCTGGACGATCAGGCTGACCGCGTAGGTGGCCAGCAGGGTGTCCAGGGTTCGGTGATACAGGAGGCGGATGACGGTGGCTTCCAGCAGCCAGCCGGCGGCCGCACCCACCAGCGGCGCCACCACGAGGGCCAGCCAGTAGGCCTCGGCGCCCCCTGCGTGCTGCAGGGCCGCGAGCGTGAAGGCCCCGAGGGTGACGAAGTCACCGTGAGCCAGATTGACGATGTCCATCATGCCGAAAACGATGGCCAGCCCCAGTGCAACAAGGGCCAGCACGCAGACCTGGCTCAGGACATTGAGCAGCAGCACCACACCCTCACTCATCGCACACCTCCCCGCGGGTCCTCGAGGGCATTGCGTGCGCCAGGCACCGGTCACCCGGGCCTGACATAGGGCTGCGCACGGCGTCATGGCCGATTCCGCCAGCGTCAACGCGGCTTCCCGACCCCTTCTCCGGTACTCTTTTCATTTTGGCTCCTTTGATAATTTATGATCATAATAGACAGGACGGCTTCAGAAGGCCGATAGGTGCTTACCCTTTATGACACCTGTCATACCGCTGGGACCCCACAAAACATGGGCCTTCACGCAGAGGCCACCAAGAATAGAGGGCAGAGGCCGCATCGAGGCATGTCGCCCTCATCAATCCTATTTATTACCATGATTCATCAAAGGAATGACCATGTCACCGTTGCACCACATGAGCGCCACCGAGCTGGTCGGCCACTTCGCCACCCGGACACTGTCGCCCGTCGAGGTCGTCCAGGCCCTGCTTGCCCGGCATGAGGCATTGGCGAAGGAACTCAACGCCTTCTGTTTCATGAACCGGGAAAGCGCGCTGCTGCAGGCCCGCGCTTCAGAGGCGCGATGGCGCGCAGGCAAGGCCCTCAGCACGCTGGACGGCATTCCCGTATCCATCAAGGACAACCTCGGCACGGATGACATGCCGACCCGCTTCGGCTCCCTTGCCGTCAGCCCCGAGCGCATGCAGCTGCCGGACAGCCCGGCCGTACGACGCCTGCGCGATGCCGGCGCCGTGATCTTCGGCAAGACGACCCTGCCGGACTTCGCCCACAAGATCACCACCGACAGCCCGCTCAACGGCACCACCCGCAACCCGTGGAACCTGGCGCACACGCCGGGCGGATCCAGCGGCGGCGCAGCGGCAGCGGTGGCGGCCGGCCTGGGCCCACTGGCCCTGGGCACCGATGGCGGCGGATCCATCCGCATCCCCGCGGCCTTCAGCGGCATCTATGGCTTCAAGCCGAGCTTCGGGCGTGTGCCACACCATCCGCGGGGCGCCTTTGCCCTGCTGAGCCATGTCGGCCCGATGGCCAGGACCGTCGAGGATGCAGCCTCCCTGATGAACATCATCTCGCGCCCCGACCCGCGCGACTGGTACGCGCTGCCCTACGACCCCACCGACTACCGAGCCGCCCTGCGGACCCCGCTGCACCACCTGCGCGTGGCCCTGAGCCCCTCGCTGGGGCTGGACAGGCAGGCCGCCCCCGAGATCCAGGCCGCGCTCAAACGCAGCGCCCGCATCCTCGAGTCGATGGGAGCCCATGTGGAGCTGGCGGATCCGCCCGCCGTGCTGCAATGCCTGCAGATCCACGGCGTGCTGTGGAGCGCCTTCGCAGCCCGGCTGGCGGACTCCCTGGGGGATGCCGCCCACACCCTGGACGCCTCCTTGAAGGCGTTGGTCGAGGCCGGCCGCCAGCTGCCACCGCACTGCATCCTGGACGCCCTGGCGCGCCGCGGAGACGCCGGCCGCGAAGTCAACGAGTTCTTCACACGCTACGACCTGGTGATGTGCCCGGTCCACCCCACGCTGCCACCCGCGCTTGGCGAGGACCTCCAGCTGAACCCTCCCTACCCGGTCTACACCCCCTGGTGCAACCAGCTCGGGCTGCCAGCCGCCAGCCTTTACGCCGGCCCTGCGGACAACGGCCTGCCCATCGGCCTGCAACTGGTGGGCCGGCAATACGACGACAGCACGGTACTCAAGGCCAGCCACGCCTTCCAGCAGGCCACGGGTCATGCAGGCGTGGCCGAGCACCCCTTCAGCGTGAAGACCAGCCAGCCGGCCAGCACCCAGCGACATCGGGACACCGCCTGAGCCGCGTGGAGCGTCTGGCTCCACTGTGCTCTTTTCGCATCATTGCTCGGGTTTTCCCCATGATTGTATTTGTGATCATAAATATCATCCACAAGCACCCACTGGCGCAGTCGAACGGGTGGGGGATCTCGGCATATCAACCAAGGAAATCATCATGAAATGGACCCATGGCCTTCTGGCCGCATCAGTTTCATTTGTCAGCATAAATTCGGCATTCGCACAGAACACGGTCAAGCTGTATGGCGTGCTCAATGCGGGCGCGGGTGCCTATCAGTTGGCGGGCGCAAACCGGATCAAGGCGGTCAGTTCGGGAGACATGAGCACCAGCTACTGGGGGCTCAGCGGCACGGAAGACCTGGGCGGCGGCCTCAAGGCGCAGTTCGCCCTGGAGAGCTTCGTTGGCATGGACACCGGCGCGGCCGGGCGCTTTGCGGGCGACGCGATGTTTGCCAAGAACGCCTATGCCGGCCTGAGCGGCAGCTTCGGGCAGCTGCGCGTGGGTCGCAATACCAGCCAGATGTTCGTGTCCCTGCTGCTGTTCAACAGCTTCGGGGACTCCTTCGGCTTTTCGCCCACGCTGCTGCACTATTTCCTCGACGGCCGCGACATCCCCATCAGCAAGACCGCGCGCCTGCAGAACGACACCTCCTGGCGCAACGCGGTCAGCTACATCAGCCCCGTGATGTCCGGCTTTCGCGTGAACCTGCAGGGCGCGTTGGGTGAAGGTGTCGGCAAGGCCAGCTATGCCGCCACGCTGCAGTACTTCGGCGATCCCTTCAGCGCCACCGTGGCCTACCAGGCCGTGGGGACGGACGCCGCCGCCCCGACCAACGGCCAGCGCGAGAAGACCTTCAACCTGGGCGCCTCCTACGATTTCAGGGCGGTCAAGCTCTATGCCCAGTACGGACAGATCGACGACGAGTCCTACGGCAGCAAGCTGCGCCTCTATGACATCAGCGCCGAGGTGCCCGTCAATGGCAGCGGAAAGATCCTCGCCGCCTGGGGCCACTCCAAGGTCCGTACGGGCACCTTCGCCGGCATCATCCCGCTGTGGACGGGCAACACGCACAAGACCCTGAGCCTGGGCTACGACCATTCCTTGTCCAAGCGAACGGATGTCTACGCCGTCTACATGAACGACAAAATTGACGGCCTGCACGACGGCAACAGCGTCGCCGTCGGCATGCGGCACAGCTTCTGAGGCAGAGGCGCCCCCCCGGCAACTCGGTACGCCACTGCTTGCCAGGGGCTGCTTGCCGGGGGCTGCTTCTGGGCAGGCCTCCGTCGCTCCTCCCCATGCGAGGCCGGGTTCCGCGCCGCCTGTCTGGCGGCTCGCCCTTGGCCCGCGTACCTCACAGGCCGGCGCCCGCCTGCGTCCCGGCGGGCAGGCCTCAGGCTCCGGGGAGGCGCACAGGGGCCGGCAAGGCCCTGCGGCGGCGCCATCGCAAGTGCAGGCAGGGTCGAGTTCGGCCAGGGGCAGCGGCTGAGCGACAATCCGCGGATGGAATACCCTGGCAATCTCATCGTGGTCGCCGCGCCGAGCGGCGCCGGCAAGTCCAGCCTCGTCAAGGCCCTGCTGGAACTGGACGCCAAACTGGCGGTCTCGATTTCTCACACCTCGCGGGGACCTCGCGGCCAGGAACAGCATGGCCGCGAGTACTGGTTCATCAGCCCGGATGAGTTCCGGGCCAAAGTCGAGCGCGGCGAGTTCTTCGAGTGGGCCGAGGTGCATGGCAACCTCTACGGCACCTCGCGCGCCGCCATCGAGGAACGGATGAAGCAGGGCGAGGACGTGGTCCTGGAGATCGATTTCCAGGGCGCCCTGCAGATCAAGCAGCTCTTTCCCTATGCCGTGCTGGTCTTCATCCTGCCGCCCAGCTGGGAGGAACTGCGCCAGCGCCTGACCCGCCGGGGCGACACCGCCGAGGAGGTCATCGAACGGCGCATGGCCAATGCACGCGTCGAGGTGGCACAGGCCCACAAGTTCGATTTTGTCGTGGTGAATGCCGTCTTCGAGACCGCACTTTTCGACTTGAAGGCCATCGTGCACGCGCAGCGGTTAAAATACGCCTCTCAGCGTCGCAGCAAGTCCGCCGTCTTCAAGGCACTGGACCTGCCCTGAGCCCTGGTTTCATCCCGACACCACGGCTCGAGACCTCCCTGAACAACAGTACTGGAAACCGCCCATGGCCCGCATCACCGTCGAAGATTGCCTGACCAAGATCCCCAACCGCTTCCAGCTGGTGCTTGCGGCCACCTACCGCGCTCGCATGCTGAGCCAGGGCCACAGTGCCAAGATCGAGAGCAAGAACAAGCCGGGCGTGACCGCCCTGCGCGAGATCGCCGCTGGCGAAGTGGGCATCGAGATGCTGCGCAAGGTGCCGGTCTGAGACCTGGCCCCGCCAAATGAAGGCGCCCCAACGGGCGCCTTTTTTCATGGTTTGCCCGGATGTCAGCAGCGCACCGGCGCCCTTCCCCGTCGCAATTTGTCCCGGCGCCTGCGGGCGGCCCTGGCCTTGTGTTAATTTCGCTCCATGGGTCTTCGCTCCTTTGCCGCCTCCTTGCCCGCTGCCCTGATGCCGGGCCTGCACAAGACCGCCCCCGAGCCCACGCAGGCCGAGGCGGCGTCCTTTGACGCCCTGCTTCACCGGCTGAGCTACCTGCCCAAGTCCGACATCAAGCGCATCCGCGAGGCCTACAAGTTTGCGGATGAAGCCCACCTGGGCCAGTTCCGCGCCAGCGGTGAGCCCTACATCACGCACCCGATCGCCGTGGCCGGCATCTGCGCTGAATGGCGCCTGGACGCCCAGGCCATCATGGCCGCGCTGATGCACGATGCCATGGAGGACTGCGGTGTCACCAAGACCGAGCTGATCGAGCGCTTCGAGGCCCCGACCGCCGAATTGGTGGACGGCCTCACCAAGCTGGACAAGCTGCAGTTCTCGACCAAGGAGGAGTCGCAGGCCGAGTCCTTCCGCAAGATGCTGCTGGCGATGGCGCGCGACGTGCGCGTCATCCTCATCAAGCTGGCCGACCGTCTGCACAATATGCGGACGATGGGCCACATGGCCTTCGAGAAGCGCCGCCGCATCGCGCGCGAGACCCTGGACATCTACGCCCCCATCGCCCACCGCCTGGGCCTCAACGAGATCTACCGGGAGCTGCAGGAGCTGTCCTTCCAGTACATCCACCCCTGGCGGCACGGCGCGCTGTCCAAGGCCATTGCCAAGGCGCGCGGCAATCGGCGCGACCTGGTCTCGCGCATCGAGCGCGACGTGGTCAAGGCCTTTGCGGATGCCGGCCTGAAGGTCGAGATCCAGGGTCGCGAGAAGACGCTGTTCTCCATCTACAAGAAGATGCGCGAGAAGCACCTCAGCTTTGCCCAGGTGAGCGACATCTTCGGCTTTCGCGTGGTGGTGGACGAGCTGTCCCAGTGCTACCTGGCCCTGGGCGTGCTGCACCAGCTCTACAAGCCCCAGCCGGGCCGCTTCAAGGACTACATCGCCATCCCCAAGCCCAATGGCTACCAGAGCCTGCACACCACCCTGGTGAGCCCCCTGGGCACGCCGGTGGAATTCCAGATGCGCACCGAGACCATGCACATGGTGGCCGAGAAGGGCGTGGCGGCACACTGGCTCTATAAGGCCAAGGGCAATGCCCAGGCCGTGCAGCAGCTGGGTTCGCGCTGGCTGCAGTCCCTCATCGACATCCAGGACGAGACCCGCGACGCCAGCGAGTTCCTGGAGCACGTGAAGATCGATCTCTTCCCCGATGCGGTCTACGTCTTCACACCCAAGAGCAAGATCATGGCCCTGCCCCGCGGGGCAACGCCGGTGGACTATGCCTATGCCATCCACTCTGACGTTGGCGACCACTGCGTGGCGGCCAAGGTCAATGGCGAGCCCGTGCCCCTGCGCGCCGAGCTGCGCAGCGGCGATGTGGTCGAGATCATCACCGCCACCGGCGCCCGCCCCAATCCGGCCTGGCTCAGCTTCGTTCGAACGGGCCGCGCGCGGTCCAAGATTCGCCATTTCCTGAAGAACCTGGAGCAGGAGGAGTCCCGCGAGCTGGGCCAGAAGATGCTGGCCCAGGCCTTGCGCGCCGAAGGCCTGGCTCTGCCCAGCCTGGACATCGAAGACCAGGAGGCCCATGGCCTGTGGCAGGACCTGGCGAAATGGGCCGGCAACCGCAATGTGCACGAGCTGCTGGTGGAGGTGGGCCTGGGGCGCAAGATCGCGACCATCGTGGCCAAGAAGATGGCCCGCATGCTGGCCGCCCAGGGCCAGCGGCCGGACGCCGTCACCCTCACCCTCGGCCGCTTCGGCGCCACTGACGACCAGACCACGCAGGGCCAGATCACCCTGGATGGCAGCGAGGGCGCCTCGGTGCGCCTGGCCAGCTGCTGCCGGCCGGTGCCGGGTGATGACATCAAGGGCTATCTGGGCCGCGGCGAAGGCCTCATCGTGCACACCGCCGAATGCCAGGTCGGCCGCCGGCTCTTCCAGCGCGACAGCGAGCACTGGATCGCCGTGGCCTGGGCCGACGAGATGACGCGCAGCTTCGAGGCCGCCATCGGCGTGCTGATGCGCAATGGCAAGGGCGTGCTGGCGCAGATCGCCACCGCCGTCAGCACAGCCGAGGCCGACATCACGCACATTTCCATGAGCGATGAATCACAGGCCCGCGAGACCGCCGAGATGCAGTTGCTGATCTCCGTGCGCGACCGCCTGCATGTGGCTGAGGTGCTGCGCATGCTCAAGCGCTCGCCCGCCGTGATGCGGGTGTGGCGCATCAAGCCCTGAGCCCTGGCTGAGCGGGTGTGGGGTCAGGTCTTGCCTGGCTCCGGGTAGCGCACTTCCAGCACCTCCAGCTGCTCCAGCCCGCCCGGCGTCATCAGCTGGACTTCGTCGCCCTCGCGGGCCTTCAGCAGGGCGCGGGCGATGGGCGAGACCCAGCTGACCTCACCCTTGAGGCTGTCCGCCTCGTCGATGCCCATGATGGTGATGGTGCGCTCCTCGCCTTTGCTGTTGGCATAGGTGACGCAGGCGCCGAAGAAGATCTGGTCGCTGCCATGGTGAACGGCCGGGTCCGCGACCTCGGCGATGTCCAGGCGCTTGGTCAGAAAGCGCAGCCGGCGGTCGATCTCCCGCAGGCGCTTCTTGCCGTAGAGATAGTCGCCGTTCTCGGAGCGGTCGCCATTCTTGGCGGCCCAGGACACCGTCTCGACAATCTTGGGGCGCTCGACATCCAGCAGCTCCATGAACTCGGCGCGCAGCCGCGCATAGCCCTGCGGCGTGATGTAGTTGCGTGTGCCGGCGGGCAGCGGCGGCAGGCCGGGGACGTCATCGTCATCGTCCCCGTCGCTTTCCTTGGTGAAGGCCTTGCTCATGGCCGTATTGTCTCGCCAACTGTCAGCGTAGCGCCGGTCCTGAGCGGCTACCCTGGGCGCTGACAAGCCCCAGGGCGCCAGGAACGGCACCGGGCGATCTTCATGAGCAGTCGGGAAGGAACGGCATGGCAACGGGACCCTTGGCAGGCGTGCGCATCATCGAGCTGGCAGGCATCGGCCCCTGCCCCTTCGCCGGCATGCTGCTGGCCGACATGGGGGCTGAGGTGATCGTCGTCGAGCGCCCTGCCGCGCAACGCAGCCTGGGCGGCGGCGGGGCCATGAACCGCGGCAAGCGCTCCCTCGTGCTGGACCTGAAGAAGCCGGAGGCGCGCCAGGCGCTGCGGCAGCTGGTCCTGGGCGCGGACGGACTGCTCGAGGGCTACCGGCCCGGGGTCATGGAGCGCCTGGGCCTGGGGCCTGAGACCTTGGTGGACGCACATCCGCGCCTGGTCTACGGTCGCGTCACCGGCTGGGGCCAGACGGGCCCCCTGGCCCACGCAGCGGGCCATGACATCAACTACGTGGCCCTGAGCGGCCTGCTGAGCCTCAGCCAGCGCCCCGGCCAGGCGCCCACCCTGCCGGCCACCGTGGTCGGTGATATGGCCAGCGGCGGCCTGCTGATGGCCTTCGGCATGGTCTGCGCCCTCCTGGAAGCCAGAAGCTCCGGCCACGGCCAGGTCGTGGACGCCGCCATGCTGGACGGCGCCAACCTGCTGGGCAGCCTGGTGCGCAGCCTGGCCAGCCAGGGTCACTGGCCCGAGGCGCCGCAGGAGAACTTCTTCCTGCACAGCAGCCCGTTCTATGACAGCTTCGAATGCGCCGACGGCCGCTTCCTCAGCCTGGGTGCCATCGAGCCGGTTTTCTACCGGGACCTGCTGCAGCGCCTGGAGATTGCCGACGAGGAGCCGGCCCGGCAGATGGACAGCGCCCGCTGGCCCGCATTGCGCGAATTGGTCGCCCGCCGCCTGAAGGAGAAGCCCCGCGACGCCTGGGTGACCCTGCTCGAAGGCACGGAGGCCTGCGTGGCCGGGGTACTGAGCCTGGAGGAGGCGCCCCTGCACCCACATCAGCAGGCGCGGCAGGCCTTCATGAAGGTGGACGGGCACTGGCAGGCCCAGCCTGCGCCCCGCTTCTCCCGCAGCGGGACGCGGACTCCCGGCCCTGCGCCGCAGCCAGGCGCCCAGGGCGCCGAGATCCTGGCCGGACTGGACCTGTCCGACGACGTCAGGGCACTGCTGCTGAAGGACACCGCGGCAACACCGGGCGGCTGAGCCGCGGGCAAACGGCTCGCACCCAAGGCGCGGAGGCGCAGGCGGCATGGACGCTACCGCCCGCCCCTGCCTGCCACCGCCCCGCCGCCTGCAGATTCAGCGACCATTTCCACTGCGCCTGCAAATGCCAGTCAGAAACTGAAGGCAAAACTCGAGGGCAGGACTTGAAGCCAAAACACAAAGGCAAGGCGGAAAACAAAAAAGGTCTGTGATTTCTCACAGACCTTTTCATTTCTTCTTGTTGTTGGCGCGGCTGGCAGGATTCGAACCCACGACCCCTTGGTTCGTAGCCAAGTACTCTATCCAACTGAGCTACAGCCGCTTGTATTTAGTTGAGCCTTAGATTGTAGCGCGATTTTTATTCAATCGCAAGCCAAGACTCATATTTTTAATTCCGGATTGTCTTGAAACTCGGAAGTTTCTTGACTCACACCTCGGCTTCATCATTCCTTTGAAACGCTGCAGGACTGCAGCAGTTTCTCCGTCGCTTTCCAGAAATTCTCAGAACAGTATTCCGAAGATTTTCCAGTGAGCTTCAAATCTGAAATTTTGGCGCGGCTGGCAGGATTCGAACCCACGACCCCTTGGTTCGTAGCCAAGTACTCTATCCAACTGAGCTACAGCCGCCGAAGCCTTGAACTATAGCATGGGTTTTTCCGACCATGCAAGTATTCGGCTGAATTTTCCTCTGGAGCGGGTCTCAGGCAAGCGGGTGCTCATCGCCCCGCAGCCGCCCAAGGCCGGCTCAGCCCAGCAGGGCCGCCGCCTCGAAACAGCGGGCGCGGCGTTCGGCGTCGCCGTCGTTCTCGGCCAGGTCGGCCAGCTTGAGCCAGCTGCGGCGGCGAGCGCTGATGCTCAGCTGGCGGTCCTCGGCCGCCTGTTCCAGCATGAGACGGGCCTTGCCCCACAGCTGTCGCTCGGCCAGGGCGTGACCCAGGGCATAGGAGAGGCCCGGATCCCGCGCATGACGCTGCATGAGGCCTTCCAGACGCTGCAGCCATTCCGGCCCCAGGCCAGGCATGCACTGGACCAGGGCCTCGGCCAGCGCGGCGCGCTCCTCGGCCTGCAGGTCGCCGTAGTCGTCCCAGGAGGGGCGCAGCCAGCCGCGGCCATCGTCAGGCGCGCCGAGACCGGCGGCGCATTGGGCAGCCCGGGCGGCGACGAAGACATCACGCCGGTCGGCGGCATCCAGCTGCTGCCAGCTGCTGCGGAGCTGGTCGATGTCCCGGGAGGACTCCAGGGCCTCCACCGCCAGGGAGCGCAACAGCCCTTGGGCGGCCGACTTGGAAAAGCCCTGGTGCTTGGCCAGCAGGCGCGCGGTGCGCAGCGCCTCCAGCGGCTGTCGGGCCAGGCGGGACGCCTGCAGCTTGAGGCGCAGGGCCTGGGTGCGGCGGGCCACGCCGGGGGTCAGCTCGGCCAGGATCTGGCTGGCGCGATGGGCATCGCGGTCATCCAGGGCCCATTCGGCAGCCAGCAGCCGGGCGCCCTCCTCCTGAGCCTTGGCCTGGGAAGAGGCCTGCGCGAACTGCAGCGCCAGCTGCAGCTGCTCGTCGCGACGGCGTTTGTCCTGGAGCCGGTGGGCGCTCTGGGCCGCCAGCAAGTGGCTCAGGGCCATGAAGGCCTGGTCCTGGGCGAGGTCCGGCGTCTGGGACTGGATGTTGAGGGCACGCTGCACGGCCTTCTGCGCCCGGCCGTAGCGGGCGCCGAAATACTCGGCCAGGGCTTCGCGCAAGGCCAGCTGCGCGCTGCGCTCGCGCTGCGACAGCCGCCATTCGCGGGCCCTGCGCGGCAGGGAGACCAGCGAATTGACGGTCTGGATCAGCGTCACCAGCGCAAAGCAGCCCGCCACCAGGGCCAGCAGGAAGAGGTTGAGCGACACATCGAGGCGCCAGCCATTCCAGTAGAAACTCGCCAGACCGTCATTGCTGCCCAGGGTCAGGGCGGCCACCACGGCCGCGGCAAAGAGCAGCACCAGCCAGATCACAGTACGCATGGACCGGCCTCCCTCATCGCCCGGCCGCGGCCAGGGCCGCGAGGCTGTCGTCAGGGCGCGGCACGGCCACCTGGCGCGCCTGCCCCTGCACCTGGCGCAGCAGCTCGGCAGCGGTCTGGGCCTTGCGCGAGCGCATGTCGACGTAGCGGTCCAGCAGGGCCAGGGCCTCGCGCAGGTCCGACTGTGCGGTGTCGTACTGGCGGCTCAGCAGGGCCAGCCGCGCATTGAGCAGGCGCAGCTTGAGGTTCTCGCGGAGGAAGTAGCCCTGCTCGGGCGTGATCAGCGCCGCCTCGGGATGGTTGATCCGCGTGACGCGCACCAGGGACTTGGTCTCCTGCCAGACCTGGCTGCTGAGCTCCTGCCAGCGGCTCTGGGCCAGGTTCCACCAGGCCTCCCAGCCCTCCGGGGCCGGCGCCGGCTTGGACGCTGCGCCGGCGGCCTTGCGGGCCTTGGGGTCCGTGCGGGCGTCGGTCTTCGATTCCAGCCGGGCCGCGCTGCGGGCCTCGCCCTCGGCCTGGGCCACGCGTTCGGCCACCGACAGCAGCGGGAGCTCGTCGGCCAGGCGGGCGACTTCATCGAGCTTGATGCCCAGCGTGGCCACATCGACCACGCTGACCGCCTTGACGCGGTCCAGGTCGCGGATCACGGCACGGCGCACGCCCTCCAGCCGGGGCTGCTTGTAGCGCTGCAGGCGCTCGTCCGCCTGCTTGAGCGCCGACACCAGGGGCTCGGCGCTGCCGGTGATGCTGGTCTGCTGGAGGGCCACGCGCAGCGAGGCCTCGATGTCACCCAGCACGTTCTCGTCCCGCGAGCGGGACATGGACTGGATCAGTTCCTCCAGCTGCCCGCGCTGCAGGGACACCTCGGCGAGGCGGGCGTCCAGCAGGGCCAGCTTGGCCGAGGTCTCCTGGGCCACCTCCTGGGCGCGGCTGGCCATGCCGCGGGCGTCGGAGGCCTGGGTCTGGCTCTGTTCCTGGCGGCGCACCAGCTCCTGCTCCAGCTGCCTGACGCGGCTGTGCCCCTGCCAGGCCATGGCGAGGGCGCCCAGGGACAGCACGCCCAGGGCCATCAGGATCAGGGTCAGCGAACCCGGCGTGCTGGCGCGGGCCGGCACTTTCTCGGGCAGCACGGAGGCGCTCTCGGGCTCGGAAGCCGGGGCGCTGCGGGGGATGTCTTGCTCGCTCACAGTGCCGCGGATTGTAGGGTTCAGTCCCAGGGGCCTTGCAGGGCGGTAGCGACGGCGGCGGCGTCCGGTCGCGTCAAAACCACATGGCCCAGGCCCAGGCGGCGCGCTCGCTGCGCAATGCGCTCATGCGTGGCGATGGCACGGCTGCGGGACCAGTCGGCGGTGGTGCCGGCCAGCGCGGGCAGATGATCGATGGCTTCCGCGCTGCTGAAGAGCCACACATGCGCCTGCGGCTGGGCCAGCGCGCGATCCAGCACCGCCTGCTCCGCGGGCTCCAGCCGGGGCGCCTGGCGGCGGTAGACGCTGACGGCCCCCACCCGGGCACCCGCCTCGCGCAGGCGGTCCGCCAGCCACTCACGGCCGCCGTCCCCGCGCACCATCAGCACCTCGCGCCCCCGCCAGTCCAAGCCGGACAGCACGGGCCACAGGTGTTCGGAATCCAGGCTGGGCGCATCCGGCGGCGGCTGGCGTAGCAGCGCGGGCGGCACGCCCTGGCTCACCAGGGCCTGGGCACTGCCCGGCCCCACGGTGGCCGCCAGAGTGTGGGCGGGCCAGCGCATGCCGGCCGGGCGCGCGGCAAAGAAGTGCTCGACGGCATTGGGGCTGACGAACATCAGCAGCGCCTGGCTGGCCAGACGCTCCCAGGCCTGGCGGGCGGGGGTGGGATCCAGCGGGGCGATGTCCAGCAGCGGAACGCAGTCGCAGGCCACGCCCAGCCGCGCCATGCGCTGCACCCAGTCCTGCGCCTGGGCACGGGGGCGGGTGAGGATCAGGCGCGGCAGGGCATCAGGCGATCCGCCCTCGGCACCGGGCCGGGCGGAATCAGGCACAGCGCAGGTAGTCCTCGGCACCTTGGGTGCGCAGGGCCTCCGCAGCCTGCAGGCCCAGGGCGCGGGCCGCGGCCTCATCGGTCGGCTGGCCCTGCACCCGCGCCTTCAGCAGCGGACGCTCGGGATGCTCCGGATGGCCCAAGGCCACCTCCAGCTGCAGCTGCCCGTCCACCCAGCGTGCATGGGCAGCCAGCGGCATGGAGCAGCTGCCGCCGAGGCTGCGCGAGACCGCGCGTTCGGCCTGCGTGGCCAGCCAGGTGGGCTGGTCCGTCAGGGTGCCCAGCGCCTGGGTCAGCGCGGCGGCATCGGCCCGCACTTCCAGGCCCAGGGCGCCCTGCCCGGCGCAGGGGATCATCTGATCGAGGGCGAAGCAGCTGCGGATGCGCTGCCCCAAGCCCAGCCGTTTGAGGCCGGCTGCCGCGAGCACGATGGCGTCGTAGCCGCCTTCGTCCAGCTTGCGCAGGCGGGTGTCGAGGTTGCCGCGCAGGGGCTCGATGCGCAGGTCGGGCCGCAGGTTCTTCAGCTGCACCACGCGGCGCAGGCTGGAGGTGCCCACCAGCGCACCCTGGGGCAGCTCGTCCAGGCTGGCGAACTGGTTGGAGACGAAGGCATCACGCGGGTCCTCGCGCTCCAGGATGGCCACCAGGGCGAAGCCCTCGGGCAGGTCCATGGGCACGTCCTTGAGCGAATGCACGGCCAGCTGGGCGCGGTCTTCCTCCAGGGCCGTCTCCAGCTCCTTCACGAAGAGGCCCTTCCCTCCCACCTTGGAGAGGCTGCGGTCCAGGATCTGGTCGCCCCGGGTGGTCATGCCCAGGAGTTCCACGGTGGCACCCAGGCGCTGTTCCAGCAGGGCCTTCACGTGTTCGGCCTGCCAGAGGGCGAGCCTGCTTTCGCGCGTGGCGATCACTATCTTTTCCATCATGGTGGGATGCTAGCGCAGCGTCGTGGCCGCCCAGCCACGCTCCTGTCAAAGAAACTGATAAAGTCAAATGAAGGTAACTTGGTTACATTGCTGAATCCAGGCTGAAAGGCCTGGACAGCGCAACCGCGCTACCCTTCCACGAACCCCAGCACCCGCGCCCCGGAGCCCCCTCCGGACGCCAACCCCGAGCCGCCATGCCTGCCCGTCCTGACGCTTCCGCCCCCGATCGAGCCCCCCGCGCCCCTGCCGCCCGCAAGACCGGCAGCAAGGCGGGCACCCGCACAGCCGGCAAGACCGCCCCGGCACGCAAGGCCGAGGAGGACAAGAACCAGCCGCTGATGGAGGACATCCGCCTGCTGGGCCGCATCCTGGGCGAAGTGATCCGCGAGCAGGAGGGCCGCGAGGCCTACGAGCTGGTCGAGCGCGTGCGCAAACTCTCGGTGGCCTTCCGCCACAAGCAGGACGCGCAGGCCGGCAAGACTTTCGACAAGCTGCTCAAGAGCCTGTCCGGCGAGCAGACCGTCAGCGTGATCCGCGCCTTCAGCTATTTCTCGCACCTGGCCAATATCGCCGAGGACCGCCACCATGTGCGCCGCCGCGAGATCCATGAGCGCGCCGGCAGCCTGCAGGCCGGCTCGCTGGCCTACTGCATGGAGCGCCTGCATGAGGCCGGCGTGCGTCCAGCCGAGGTGGCCCGCACCCTGCAGCACGGCTTCATCTCGCCGGTGCTGACCGCCCACCCGACCGAGGTGCAGCGCAAGAGCATCCTCGACGCCGAGCGCGCCATCGCCGAGCTGGTCGAGCAGCGCGACCGCCTGCAGACCGAGCGCGAGAAGCGTGACAACGAGAACCTGATCCGCGCCCGCATCACCCAGCTGTGGCAGACGCGCATGCTGCGCTACTCCAAGCTGACGGTGGCCGACGAGATCGAGAACGCCCTCTCCTACTACCACGCCACCTTCCTGCGCCAGATCCCCAAGCTCTACGGCGAGCTCGAGGAGGCCCTGCCCGGCCATGAGCTCAACAGCTTCCTGCGCATGGGCCACTGGATCGGCGGGGACCGCGATGGCAACCCCAACGTCACCGCCACCACGCTGCGCCATGCGCTGCGGCGCCAGAGCGAGGTGGCCCTGCGCCACTACCTGACCGAGCTGCACGAGCTGGGCGCCGAGCTGTCCATCTCGGCCCGCCTGGCCCAGGTCAGCCCGGCGATGCAGGAGCTCGCCGAGCGCAGCCCCGACCGCAACGAGCACCGCATGGACGAGCCCTACCGGCGCGCCCTCACCGGCATGTACGCGCGCATGGCCGCCACCTTGCACGCGCTGACCGGCACCGAGGCCCTGCGGCACGCCGTCGCGCCGCAAGACCCCTACGTCTCGCCCGAAGAGCTGCTGGCCGACCTGCGCGTGATCGCGGACTCGCTCAAGACCCACCATGCCGAGGCCCTGATCGCCCCGCGCCTCAAGCCCCTGATCCGCGCCGTGCAGGTCTTCGGCTTCCACCTGGCCACGCTGGACCTGCGCCAGAGTTCGGACCAGCACGAGCTGGTGATCGCCGAGCTGCTGGCCACCGCCCGCGTCTGCCCCGACTACGCCGCGCTGGACGAGGCCGCACGCCGCCAGCTGCTGCTGGGCCTGCTCAACGATGCCCGCCCGCTGCGCGTGGTCGGCGCCGAGTACAGCGAGCGCTGCCAGGGCGAGCTGGCCATCTTCGAGGCGGCGCGCGAGTCCCTGCAGCGCTTCGGCCGCGAGTCCATCCGTCACTACATCATCAGCCACACCGAGACTGTCAGCGATCTGCTGGAAGTCCAGCTCCTGTTCAAGGAAGTGGGCCTGCTGCGCGGCCTGCTGGACGGCGAGGCCGTCAGCGACCTCATCGTCGTGCCCCTGTTCGAGACCATCGGCGACCTGCGCGAGGCGCCGGTGATCATGGGCGAGTTCTACGCCCTGCCCGGCGTGGCTGCCCTGGTGAAGCGCTCCGGTGCCGAGCAGGACGTGATGCTGGGCTACTCCGACTCCAACAAGGACGGCGGCGTCTTCACCAGCAACTGGGAGCTCTACCGCGCCGAGATCGCGCTGGTGGGCCTCTTCGACCAGCTCAAGGCCCGCCACGGCATCACCCTGCGCCTCTTCCATGGCCGCGGCGGCACGGTGGGCCGGGGCGGCGGCCCCAGCTATCAGGCCATCCTGGCCCAACCCCCGGGCACGGTGAACGGGCAGATCCGCCTGACCGAGCAGGGCGAGGTGATCGCCTCCAAGTACGCCAACCCCGACATCGGCCGGCGCAACCTCGAGACGCTCGTGGCCGCCACGCTGGAGGCCACGCTGCTGCATCCGACCAAGAGCGCGCCCAAGTCCTTCCTGGACGCCGCCCAGCAGCTCTCGGACGCCAGCTTCGCGGCCTACCGTGGCCTGGTCTACGAGACCAAAGGCTTTGCGGACTACTTCTTCTCGTCCACGCCCATCCGCGAGATCGCCGAGCTGAACATCGGCTCCCGCCCGGCCTCGCGCAAGGCCACCCGCGCCATCGAGGACCTGCGCGCCATCCCCTGGGGCTTCAGCTGGGGCCAGTCCCGCGTGGCCTTGCCCGGCTGGTGCGGCTTCGGTGCAGGCGTGGCGGCCTTCCTGGACGCCGACCCGGCCCTGCGCGAGCAACACCTGACCCTGCTGCGCCGCATGTACAAGCAGTGGCCCTTCTTCCGCACCCTGCTGTCCAACCTGGACATGGTGCTGGCCAAGACCGACCTGGGCCTGGCCCAGCGCTATGTGGACCTGGTCGAGGACAGAAAGCTGGGCAAGCGCATCTTCGCGGCCATCGAGGCCGAGTTCCGTCGCACCCAGCAGGCCGTTGCCCTGATCAGCGGCGAGAAGCACAACCTGGCCAGCAACCCGGCCCTGGCGCGCTCGATCGCGCACCGCTTCCCCTACATCGACCCGCTGCACCACCTGCAGGTCGAGCTGATGCGCCGCTATCGCGCCATTCCCGTGGAGAAGCGCGCCGAGGACCCGAGCATGGAGCGCGTGCAGCGCGGCATCCACCTGTCCATCAACGGCATCGCCGCCGGCCTGCGCAACACCGGCTGAAGGCCGGGCCGCCAGGAGCGGCGGCGCGGCTCAGCGCCCGCCGCCCGCCGGGCTGCCCGCCAGCGCCTCGCGCACCGCGGCCACCTGGCGGCGCGAGACCGACAGCCATTCATCCACCGGCGCCACGCGCACGGCCCAGCCCTCGCCCGATTCGCCGCCCGATTCGCCGTCCGCTTCGCCGGCAGGCGGCTGGGCGAGGTGCCGGCCCAGCTCGCGCAGGGCCTTGCGCGCCACCAGGGCATTGCGGTGGATGCGCAGGAAACGCTCGCCCAGGCGCTGCTCCAGCTCGGTCAGCGAGCCTTCCATGATGTAGCTCTGCGTCGCGGTGCGCACGGTCAGGTACTTGAGTTCGGCCTTGAAGAACAGCACCTCAACCAAGGGCACGCGGATCAGGCGCCCACGCTCGGTGATGGTCAGGAACTCGCCCTCGGGCAGGGCCTCGGTCTCGGCCTGCGTGCTCTGCCAGGTCGCGGCCGCCAGGCGCTCATGGAGCCGGGCACGGGCCCGCTCCACCGCCGAGGCCAGGCGCTCGCGGCGCACCGGCTTGGTCAGGTAGTCCAGGGCCTCGATCTCGAAGGCGCGAAGCGCATGGCCGGCATGGGCCGTCACGAAGATCACGATGGGGCGCTGGGGCAAGGCCTCCAGGGACTGCGCCAGCTGCAGGCCGTCCGGCCCGGGCATCTGGATGTCCAGGAAGACGAGGTCGCAGGCATGCTCCTTCAGCCAGACCAGGGCCTGGGCCGAGGACCCTGCCTCGCCCAGCACGCGCACGGGCAGTCCGGCCAGGCCCTCGAGCAGGCCGCGCAGGCGCAGGCGGGCCAGGGGCTCGTCGTCGACGATCAGCGTGCGCAACGGGGTCTCACCGGTCTGGGTCATCGCGGCGCTCATCAGGATTGAAGGGGCAGCAGGATCTTCACCACATAGCGCCCGGGTGCAGCGTGGAGCTCGAACTGGGCGGCCACATCATGCATCAGCAGCAGGCGCTCGCGGACGTTGTCCAGGGCCAGGCCGTGCCCCGGCCGCGAAGGACCCTGGCCCACCGTGTTGCTGACGCGGACCTCCACCTGCCCGCCGCGGCGCCGGGTCAGCACTTCGATCTCGCCGCCTTCGTCGTTGGGCTCGACGCCATGGCGCACGGCGTTCTCCACCAGGGGCTGCAGCATCAGCGGCGGCACCCGCACCGCACCGGCCGTGGGGTCCAGGCGCCACTGCACGCGAAGGCGGTCGCCGAAGCGGATCTGCTCGATCTCCAGGTAGCGGCGCGCCAGCTCGATCTCCTCGTCCAGGCTGACCGCCGCGCCGTTCTCGCTGAGCGCCACACGGAAAAGCTCGCTGAGGTCTTCCAGCACCTTCTCGGCCCGCTGCGGGTCCAGCTGCACCAGCACGATGGCGGAGTTGAGCGTGTTGAAGAGGAAGTGCGGGCGGATGCGCGACTGCAGCTCCACCAGCTGCGCCATCGCCGCCGCCGGGCGCTGCCAGCGCTGGCGGCTGCGCAGCCACAGCCACAGCGAGGACGCCACCGCCGCTCCGCTGAGCGCCACCGCCACGAAGCGGAACAGGGAGCCCACCTCGCCGGCGGCCGCGTTGAGCAGGCGCCAGGCGAGGCTGGCGCACAGGGCGCCCAGGGCGGCCAGGACCAGCCATTGCCCGGCGCTGCCCAGGCGCGCCAGCAGATGCTTGCCCGCGCACACCAGGACCAGCCAGGCCAGCACCGCCGTCATGGAGACGAAGCTCGCGCTGGCCAGTTGCCACAGCCATTGCTGCAGGTCCGAGGCCTGCAGCGCGATGCCCAGGGACAGCAGGATCTGCACCCCCAGCACCGCGCGCAGGGCCAGCCCCATGTGGCAGACGTCGAAGAGCTGGGCCCGCAGCGCGGCGTCACCCGCCTGTGCCGGGCCGGCCGCCGCGGAGATCACGGGCGGCAGCAAGGTGGTGCTGGCATCAGTCTGGGACGAAGGCGGCTGCTTCATGAGCTTCGAAGGCTGGACGGCGCGCGCTCAGGTCCAGGCAAGGTGGCAGTCTTTAGAATCGGTGGCCATTCTCCCCCAGCCCTGGGCCCGCGCCACCCGGCAGCGGCCCGCCGCCTTGCAACAAACCATGTCCGACAACCAACTCGCCAACAAGTCCCAAGCCTGGTCCGCGCTGTTTTCCGAACCGATGAGCGAGCTGGTCAAGCGCTACACCGCCAGCGTCTTCTTCGACAAGCGGCTCTGGAAGGCGGACATCGACGGCAGCCTCGCTCACGCCGAGATGCTGGCCGCGCAGGGCATCCTGAGCACCGAGGACCACGCCGCCATCCAGCGCGGCATGGCCCAGATCCGCGAGGAGATCGAGGCGGGTCGCTTCGAATGGAAGCTGGACCTGGAGGACGTGCACCTCAACATCGAGGCCCGCCTGACCGAGCTCGTGGGCCTGGCGGGCAAGCGCCTGCACACCGGCCGCAGCCGCAATGACCAGGTCGCCACCGACGTGCGGCTGTGGCTGCGCGGCGAGATCGACGAGATCGCCCAGCTGCTGACCGCGCTGCAGCTCGCCCTGGTCGACGTGGCCGAGAAGAATGCCGAGACCATCCTCCCCGGCTTCACGCACCTGCAGGTGGCCCAGCCCGTGGCCTTCGGTCACCACCTGCTGGCCTATGTGGAGATGTTCGCCCGCGACGCCGAGCGCATGGCCGACGTGCGCCGCCGCGTGAACCGCCTGCCCCTGGGCGCGGCAGCCCTGGCCGGCACCAGCTACCCGCTGGACCGCGAACGCGTGGCCCGCACGCTGGGCATGGAGGCCGTGTGCCAGAACAGCCTGGATGCCGTGTCCGACCGCGACTTCGCCATCGAGTTCAGCGCCGCGGCCGCGCTGGTGATGGTGCACGTCTCGCGCCTGTCCGAGGAGCTGATCCTCTGGATGAGCCAGAGCTTTGGCTTCATCGACCTGGCCGACCGCTTCTGCACCGGCTCGTCCATCATGCCGCAGAAGAAGAACCCCGACGTGCCCGAGCTGGCCCGCGGCAAGAGCGGCCGCGTGGTGGGCCACCTGATGGGCCTGATCACGCTGATGAAGGGCCAGCCCCTGGCCTACAACAAGGACAACCAGGAAGACAAGGAGCCGCTGTTCGACACCGTCGACACGCTCAAGGACACCCTGCGCATCTTTGCCGAGCTGGCCGCCGGCATCACCGTCAAGCCAGAGGCCATGGAGCGTGCCGCCATGCGCGGCTATGCCACCGCCACCGATCTCGCCGACTACCTGGTCAAGAAGGGCCTGCCCTTCCGCGACGCCCACGAGGTCGTGGCCCATGCGGTCAAGACCGCCATCGCCGAAGGCCGCGACCTCTCGGCCCTGAGCCTGGACGCGCTGAAGGCCTTCGATGCGCGCATCGAGGCCGACGTGTTCGACGTGCTCTCGCTGCGCGGCTCGCTCAATGCCCGCAACATCCTGGGCGGCACGGCACCGGACCAGGTACGTGCCCAGGTGGCTCGCCACCGGGCACGCCTGGCCTGAAGCCGGCTTTCAGCGACGACGGCGGCGCAGGGGCAGCAGGCTCAGCGCCAGCCCCGCCAGCGCCAGGCTGCCCGGCTCCGGCACCTTGCTCACTGTGGGCGCGAAGGTGCTGAAGAGACCGGAGATGTGGGTGTGGCTCATGTCGGCCACGTCCATGAGGCCCGAGAAGTCGTAGGCCGTGGCGTCGGTGTCCAGGAACATGAAGTAGGACGACAGGCCCGCACCCAGGCCCGTCATCCCGCCGGTGGGGCCCATGCGCTGGAAGTTGAAGTTGATGTCGCTGGCCATGGTGCCGCTGAAGCGGTGGGCGTTGACGGGCGACACATCTCCCATGCCGTCATTGCGCCAGTTCACCCGGTACTCGCTGGTGAAGAGCTGGCCCAGGCGGAAGCTGCCGAGGTCGTCGGCCGAGCCCGCATCGCTGGTGACGCGCCAGTAGAAGTCCACGGTGCCGTCTATCGAGCGCACCACCCGCGACTGGATGCTGCCGGACACCATGCCGTTGGTGCTGCTGAAGCTGAAGGCATCACTGCGGTCCTCGATGATGGTGCCGGCCAGCTGGGGCTCGGCGGCCGAGCTGGTGCCCGTCAACAGGGCGACGGTGGCCCCTTCCAGCAGCACGTCGGCCCGTGCCAGGGAGGGCGCGGCCGCAGCCGCGACCAGGGCCAGGGCGCCGGCAAGGTGCTTGAACAGGGGCTTTTGAGCCTTGAGGGCTTGATCGGTCATGGAAACCTCCTGGGGTGATGAACGAGAGTGGGCTGAACCTTAGGACCGATCGGCCGGCGAGCGTCCCCCTAGCTTCTCAGGAGGCCCCGCAATCAGGGGGCACGGGCGTCGCCGGCCGGCGACGCCCGCGGGCGCAGCCGGACCTTGATCACGCGCAAGATTCCCGCCGGCGGCAGGCGTCCGGCCGGGCGTTGTCTGGCAGCTCAGGTATCGTTCGGCCCATGAGCCTGATCACCTGGACCCCCGAGCTCGCGCTGCAGCACACCGAGCTGGACGACACCCACGAGGAATTCGTGGGCCTGCTGAATGACTTCGCCACGGCCCTGGCCGGCGGGGGCGACCCCATGCCCGCCTTCGAGACCCTGCTGGCCCACACCGAGGCGCATTTCGCGATGGAAGAGCGCTGGATGGCCGCCACCGGCTTCGCACCCGAGAACTGCCACAGCAAGCAGCACGAGATGGTGCTGGACACCCTGCGCGAGGTCCGCCGCTACGCCCTGGAGCTGAAGGACCTGGAGCCCATGCGCATCATCGGCCCCGAACTCGCCCAGTGGTTCCCGGCCCATGCCGAGATGATGGACGCCGCCCTGGTCTTCCACATGCAGCAGGTCGGCTACGACAGCGCCACCGGCGTGCTGCTCAAGCCCGAGGCCAGCGAGGCCACCGCCACGCAGGCCACCCAGGGCGAGAAGGCCATCACCTCCTGCGGCAGCAGCAGCTGCGGCCACTGAGCGCCCGCCGCGGCGCAGGGCGCTGCTGACAGCGCCTGTCAGGGCGGCAGCGCGACAATGCCACCATGACTGAGCTCGAGCGCCCTTCCGATGCGGCTGCGCCCCCCCGGCGCTGGATCGCCCATCTGGACATGGACGCTTTCTACGCCTCCGTGGAGCTGCTGCGCTACCCGGAGCTCAAGGGCCAGCCGGTGGTGATCGGCGGCCGGCGCATGCATGCGCCGCGCACCCTGGAAGACGGCAGCCGGCAGTACGCGCGGCTGCGGGACTACACCGGCCGCGGCGTCGTCACCACCTCCACCTACGCCGCCCGCGCTCTGGGCGTGTATTCGGCCATGGGCCTGATGAAGGCTGGCCTGCTGGCGCCTGACGCCATCCTGCTGCCCACCGACTTTGACTCCTACCGCCACTACTCCCGCCTCTTCAAGGCCGCGGTGGCCGAGATCGCGCCCGTCATCGAGGACCGCGGCATCGATGAGATCTACATCGACCTCAGCGCCGTGCCCGGCGTCCATGAACCCGTGGGTCACGACCCCCTGGGCGGCGTGCGCGCCGTGGCCCGCGAGATCAAGAACAGCGTCAGCCGGGCGACAGGGCTGAGCTGCTCCATCGGCATCACGCCCAACAAGCTGCTGTCCAAGATCGCCTCCGACCTGGACAAGCCCGACGGCCTGACCGTGCTGACCGAGGAGGACATCCCCACCCGCATCTGGCCCCTGCCGGTCCGCCGCATCAACGGCATCGGGCCCAAGGCGGCGGCCAAGCTGGAGACCCTGGGCATCCAGACCATCGCCGAGCTCGCGGCGGCCGCGCCGGCGATGCTCATCGAACGCTTCGGCCGCAGCTACGGCGCCTGGCTGCACGAGGCGGCGCACGGGCGGGACGAGCGCCCGGTGGTGACGCACAGCGAGCCCGTCTCCATCAGCCGCGAGACCACCTTCGAGCGCGATCTGCACGCCAGGCACGACCGCGAGCTGCTGGGCCGCATCTTCACCGAGCTCTGCGAGCAGCTCGCGGCCGACCTCCAGCGCAAGGGCTATCTGGGCCGCACCGTGGGCATCAAGCTGCGATTCGAGGGCTTCCGCACGGTCACCCGGGACCAGACCCTGGCCCTGCCCATCCAGGACGCCGCCGCCATCCGCCAGGCGGCCGGCCAGTGCCTCAAGCGGGTGGACCTGAGCCAGCGCCTGCGCCTGCTGGGTGTGCGCATGGCCTCGCTGAGCCGGCCGGGAGAGGCGCCGCCCCCGCCGGCCCGGATCGCGCGGCCCGCGCAGGCTCGGCTCGAGAACCTGTCGCTGTTCTGAGCTGCACGCTGCCCCCGGGCTTGTAGGCTGGTCGGCACTGCCGACCCTGGGTATCCTGGATGCCGAACCCCTCGGAGCACGGCCTGCCAGGGGCCTGACACCAAGGAGCGGCATGCAGCAGTACCAGCACTCGCCACCTGCCGGGCAGCAAGCCGGCGCCCCCGCCTGCGACGACGCCGAGGCGGCGCGCCTCATCCACGCCCTGGCCTATGCCGGCATGCGGCATCCCCGCTGCGCCCTGCCCCTTTACGAGCATGCGCTGCAGCGCGCGCAAGACCTGACCCTTCTGAGGCGCCTGCAGCTGCTGCAGGGCCTGTTCTTCTCCAGCGAGCGCCTGGGCCGCGCAGCGCCCTTGCGGCAGGCCCTTCAGCAGGCCCTGGCCGAGGCCCAGGACGCCGGGCTCGTCCGCCAGGTGACGCGCCTGCACGAGAACCTGGGGCGGCTGTGCTACCAGGCCGCCGAGTACCAGGAGGCCAGCGCGCACTGGTCCGAGGCCCTGGACCTCGCCGCGCTGCAGCCCGGCAGCCTCGAAGGGGTGGGGCCCTGCATCGGCCTGGCCCAGCTGCACTTCGCGCTCGGCGACTGGCAGACCGGCCAGCACCTGCTGCTGGATGCGCAGAGCCAGCTGCGCAGCGGCGCGCCGCGGCTGGCCGCCCGCTATCTGCAGGCCAAGCTGCTGCTGAACCTGGGCGTGGCCCAGTACAACCGGGCCGAGTACGCCCAGGCCCGCGCCAGCTTCGAACAGGGCCAGCAATGGGCCCGCAGCATCGGGCACCGGGACTATGTGGCCGAGAGCCAGTGGCACCTGGCCCGCTGCGCCCAGGCCAGCGGCGAAGAATCGGCGGCACGCCGGCTCTGCGAGCAGGCCCTGCAGTCGGCGCACCGCTGCGGCTATGTGTGGCTGGAGGCGATGGCCAGCGCCACCCTCACCGAGCTGGCCATGGAGGACCAGGACTGGGCCCAGGCCATCCGCAGCGGCGAGCAGGCCCTGGCCCTGGCGCGCAGCCTGGGGGCGCGCCGCCAGCAGAGCAGCGCTCACAAGGCCCTCGCCCAGCTCTACCAGCATGCGGGCCGCCTCGGCGAGGCCCTGGACCAGCTCTGGCAGCACCAGGCCCTGGAGGCCGAGCTCTACCGCCTCAGCCTGCCCGAGCGCCTGAGCGCCCTGGTGCGCTTCGACCACCTGCGCCAGGGGCCGGAGGAGCGCATGCTGGCCCTCTCCAACCAGCACTTCAGCGTGGAGACCCCCGAGGACCTGCGCCTGGCGCTGCTGCAGATGCGCGAGCAGGTCCTGGCCATCATGAGCCTGGACGACTGGACGGTCTGGTGGGACGAAGGCAGCCAGCAGCAGTTCCTCAGCATCGCGCAGGCCGGCAAACCCGATGACGAGGGCCTGGACCCCGAGCACTGCGGCGCCTACCTCCAGCTGCTGGCCGACACCCAGGAGCCGCTGGTGATCCGCGACATGCGCCTGCACCCGTACGGCGCCGCCCTGCTGCAGCGGCCTCGGGCGCAGCGCCAGGGCGGCCGCATCGAGGTGCCGCTACGCCTGCAGCAGCAGCTGCGCGGCATCCTGTGGCTGCAGCGCGAGGGCATCGAGCGCGCCTGGACCCGCGAGGACCTGCTCAGTGCCAGCCATCTGGCCAAGATCTGCGAGCGCCTGCTGCTGTCCCTGGACCTCACCCGGGCCAAGGCCGCGCGCCAGGAACTGGAGCAGGAGAAGTTCGCCTCGCTGGGCCGCATGGTCGCCAGCATCGCGCACGACGTGAACACGCCGATCGGCGTGGCCATCACCGCGGCCTCGGGCGTGGCCGACCACGCACGGCGCCTGGGCCGCGTCGCCGATGGCAGCGAGAAGCTGACCCGCAGCGAACTCCAGGCCCTGGCCGCCCAGCTCGCCAATGCAGCAGACCTGGTCGACCGCAACCTGCAGCGCGCCGCCACGCTGATGGGCGACTTCAAGCGCATTGCCGTGGACCAGAACGCCGAGGCGCCCCAGCGCCTGGCGCTGAAGGACTATCTGCAGAGCGTGCTGTCTGTGCACAGCCCCGCCCTGCGACGTGCCAGGGTCGAATGCCGGCTGGAGGTCGAGGACAGCCTGCAGATCGAGACCGTGCCGGGCCTGCTGAGCCAGATCCTCTCCAACCTCATCATGAACAGCCTCACCCATGCCTTCCCGGAGGGCCAGGGCGGGACGCTGAGCCTGCGCGCACAGGCCTGCGGGCCGCTGCTGCGCATCGACTATGCCGACGACGGCGTGGGCCTCAGCGAGGCGGCCCGCGTCCATGTGTTCGAGCCCTTCTTCACCACGCGCCGGGGCCAGGGCGGCTCGGGCCTGGGCATGTACATCGTGGACAACCTGGCCAGGCGCCTGGGCGGCCAGGCCCAGCTGCTGCGGCCGGAGCGGGGCTTTGCGCTGCGTCTGGAGCTGCCGCTGCAGGGGGCCGCAGCGGCCGAGGCGCGTTGAGCCAGCCGGCGCCTAGCCGGCCTTCAGGCGCTCGCGCGTGGGCAGCGACCACATCCAGAGCCCCACGGCCAGGCAGCAGGCGGCGGGCACCCAGCACCAGGCCAGGGGCAGGCGCCAGGCGCCCAGGGCCGAGCCCAGGGCCATCATCACCCAGGCCAGCTGCTTGGCCCGCCAGGGGATGGCACGGTAGGCGCGCCAGTCGTGGATCATGGGACCGAAGCGGGGATGGCCCAGCAGCCAGGCCTCGCAGCGGCGGCTGCTGCGGGAAAAGCAGAAGGCCGCCAGCAGCACGAAGGGCGTGGTGGGCAGCAGGGGCAGGAAAATGCCGAGAATGCCCAGGCCCAGGCTCAGGAGCCCGGCCATGCCCCACAGCAGGCGGCGCCACAGGGGCCGCGGTGCCATCGCTTGATCGTCGAAAGCCTTGTCCATGAATCCATCTTCGCACGCCCCGTCACTGGCGCCGGACCTGCGCCTGCCCTCCATCGAGGGGCTGCGCGCCTTCCAGGCCGTGGCGGCGCTGGGCATGCTGGACCCGGCCGCCGAGGCCCTGCACATCAGCGCCAGCGCGGTGGGCAAGCGAATCGGCGCGCTGGAGGAGCTGCTGGGCCTGGCCCTGTTCCAGCGCCAGGGCGGGCAGTGGAGCCTCACGGCCGCGGGGCGCGAGTACCTGGAGCAGGTGCGCGCCGCCCTGGACCTGCTCGCCGCCGCGCCCCAGCACCGCCGCCCGCAGCAGCGCCGCGAGCGCCTGCGCCTGTGCGCCCCGCCCACCTTCGCCCGCCAGATCCTGGTGCCCGCCCTGCCCGCCTTCAGCCAGGCCTTTCCGCACCTGGAGCTGGAGCTCGTGCTGAGCGTGCCCTATCTGGGCGACGGCGCGCCGGAGGCCGAGCTGCAGGTCTACCATGCCCCCCAGCCGCCCGTGGCCGAGCTGCTGCTGCGGGACACCGTGACGCCCCTGCTCGCGCCCGCGCTGGCCGTCCGCCTGCCCGAGCGGCCCGCGCCGTCGGACCTGCTGCCCCTGCCCCTGCTGCGAACGCCGCTGCAATCCTGGCTGCCCTGGCTGCAGGCGGCCGGCCTGCCCGCCATCGAGCCGGACGAGGGCCCGCGCTTCATCGACCTCGGTCTGGTGCTGCAGGCGGCCGAGTGCGGTCAGGGCGTGGCCCTGGTCGGGCGCTCGCTGGCCCGCCGCCTGCTGGACCAGGGCCTGTTGCTGCGCCCCTGGGCCCTGGAGGTGCCGGCGGCCCAGGCCTATGCCCTGCGCCCGCTGCCGGCCCAGGCCTCGCCGGGGCTGCAGGCGCTGGCCGACTGGCTGCGCCAGCACTGCCGTTCGCTGACGCCGGCCTGATCTGCCCTCCGAAGTGGCCCCGCAAGGGCTCGGAAAAGCCTTCCGCGCCACTCGGCGGCAGATTCCGCAAGGGACCCACCCGCTGCCACTAGGATCGCGCCTGGACCTGATTCCCAAGGCAAGCAAGCGGAGGCCCCATGCCCGTCATCACCTGCATAGAAGACCTGCGACAGCTGGCCCAGCGCCGCGTGCCCCGCATGTTCTACGACTACGCCGATTCCGGCAGCTGGACCGAGAGCACCTACCGCGCCAACGAGAGCGATTTCCGGGGCATCAAGCTGCGCCAGCGCGTGGCGGTGAACATGGAGAACCGCAGCACCGCCACCACCATGGTGGGCCAGGCGGTGTCCATGCCCGTGGCCCTGGCGCCCACCGGACTGACCGGCATGCAGCACGCGGACGGCGAGATCCTCGCCGCCCAGGCCGCCGAGGCCTTCGGCGTGCCCTTCACGCTCTCGACCATGAGCATCTGCTCCATTGAGGACGTCGCGGCGCGCACCAGCAAGCCCTTCTGGTTCCAGCTCTATGTGATGAAGGACCGCGGCTTCATCGAGCGCCTGATCGACCGCGCCCGCGCCGCCCGCTGCAGCGCCCTGGTGCTCACCCTGGACCTGCAGATCCTCGGCCAGCGCCACAAGGACCTCAAGAACGGCCTCTCCGCGCCGCCCAAGCCCACCCTCGCCAACCTGCTCAACCTGGCCACCAAGCCGCGCTGGTGCCTGGGCATGCTGGGCACGCCACGCCGGCAGTTCGGCAACATCGTGGGCCATGTGAAGGGGGTGGACGACATGAGCTCGCTGTCGGACTGGGCGGCCAAGCAGTTCGACCCGGCGCTCTCCTGGGACGACGTGGCCTGGATCAAGCAGCGCTGGGGCGGCAAGCTCATCCTCAAGGGCATCCAGGACGTGGAGGATGCGCGCCTGGCCGTGCAGAGCGGCGCCGATGCGCTGGTCGTCAGCAACCACGGCGGCCGCCAGCTGGATGGCGCCGAATCCAGCATCCGTGCCCTGCCCGCCATCGTCGACGCCGTGGGGTCGGAGATCGAGGTGCACATGGACGGCGGCATCCGCAGCGGCCAGGACGTGCTCAAGGCCTGGGCCCTGGGCGCCCGCGGCTGCTACATCGGCCGCGCCTTCCTCTACGGCCTCGGCGCCATGGGCGGCCCCGGCGTCACCAAGGTCCTGGAGATCATCCACAAGGAGCTGGACCTCAGCATGGCCTTCTGCGGCCGCACCCGCATCACCGACGTCGACGGGAGCATCCTGCTCAAGTAAGCCCGCCCGACACGCACAGCCGAAATGAACAAAGCCCTCCGTGGAGGGCTTTGTCCTTGGCCCAGCGCTTGAACTTGAACTGCCCCTGAGGCCCCGCGAAGCACGGTGCCCGCAGCAGAGCGCGGGCCGGAAAACAAAACGGGACCCAAAGTAGGTCCCGCTTCATTCCCCGACAGAGCTTGGTGACCCGGCCTTTCCAGAACCTCCCGCTCGCCAACGCGCATGGCCACAAAGAACAAAACGGGACCCAACGCAGGTCCCGTTTTGTCCCCAGCGGAGCTTGGGGATCCGGCTTTGCCGGGCCTGCGGGCGCGCCCCCTTGCCGTGGAGGGCTTTGTCCTTGGCCCAGCGCTTGAACTTGAACTGCCCCTGAGGCCCCGCGAAGCACGGTGCCCGCAGCAGAGCGCGGACCAGAAAGCAAAACGGGACCCAACGCAGGTCCCGTTTTGTCCCCAGCGGAGCTTGGGGATCCGGCTCTGCCGGGCCCTCAAGCTCGCCCCCTGGGGGGCCGGCGAAGCCGGTAGGGGGGGATTCAAAGTGCTTGCATTTCCTTGAGCAGGCGATCGGCACGGTCCACGTACTTCATCTGCCACTGCATGTAGCGGGCGTCCAGGCAGATGCTGCGGGTGGTCTTCTCGTTGAAGTCCCAGTCCGAGATCACGGCGTCCAGGGTGCCGTCGAACAGCAGGCCCACCAGCTCGGCGTTCTTGTTCAGCACGGGCGAGCCGGAGTTGCCGCCGGTGGTGTCCAGGGTGGCCAGGAAGTTCACCGGCACCGAGTTCAGGGACTTCATGCCGTACTTGCCGAACTCGCCGGCCTTGATGGCGGCCAGTTGCTCGGCGGGGGCGTCGAAGTCACCCTTGCCCTGGTGCTTGGCGGGGATGCCGCGCAGGGTGGTGAAGGCGGTCCAGGTGGTGCCGTCGGCGCCGTCGCGGCCAGCGACCTTGCCGAAGCTCACGCGCAGGGTGCCGTTGGCGTCCGGATAGACGGCCTGGCCCTTGCTGCCCTTGAAGGCGATCAGGGCCTTCATCACGTCGGCATAAGCCTGCTGGATGTGGCCACCGATTTCCTTGGCGCGGTTCTCGCGGGCCTCGGTGTCGGCGTGCAGGGCCACGGCGGCGGCGATGAAGCTGTCGCTGCTCTTCTCGAAGTCCTCGGTGCTGCGCTCGAACCAGGCCAGGCGCTCGGCCTTGTCAGCCAGCTTGCTGCCCGCGTACAGGGCGTCCACGCGGGCCTTGAGGGCGTCGGCGGGCATGTTGGCCGTCAGGCCCAGACCCTTGAGCACGGCCGGGTTGAGCATCTCGGCCGGCTGGGCGAGGTACTGGCCCAGGAAGTGCACGGTCTTGGCCTTGTCGGTCTGCTCGTCATAGCGGCGGTCCAGGGCTTCCAGGCCCTGGCGGCGGCGCAGGGCATCGCGCTCCTGGAAGCCCAGCTTGCGCTCGGCATCCGGCAGCTTGCGCTGCACGGCGCCTTCGTACAGGCCGGCGGCCGAGTTCAGCAGCGTGGGCAGGCTCAGGCCCAGCAGCACCTCGCGCTTGGCCAGGGCATTGCGCTCGGCCAGCAGGCGGTCGACATTGTCCAGGCTGGCGCCGTACTGCTCGCGGCGCTTGGCGTCGCCATTCACCCAGGCCTTCAGCTCGGCATAGGCGGCCGACTTGCGGGCGAGGATGTCGCTGCCATCATAGCTGGCCTGCTGGCCCTGCCAGTTCTTGTAGGCATTGCCCAGCCCGGCCACGGTGCCGGCCATCTTGATCTCGCCGTCGCGGCGGCCTTCGGTCTCGCGCTTGATCAGGTCCAGGTACTCGCCAAAGGCCTTGATGCTGGTCGGGCGCTCCCAGCCGAAGGTGAAGTCCACCTCGGTGGGCAGGCGGTAGCGGCTCGTGCGGCCGGGGTAGCCGGTGACCATCACGAAGTCGCCTTCCTTCAGCGGGCTGCTGGCCAGCTTCAGGAAGTGCTTGGGCTGGTAGGGCTTGTTGTCCTTGCTGAAGTCGGCCGGCTTGCCGTCCGGGCCCACGTAGGCGCGGTAGAAGCTGTAGTCGCCGGTGTGGCGGGGCCAGATCCAGTTGTCGGTGTCACCGCCGAAGCGGCCGACCATGTCCGCCGGCGCATGCACCAGGCGCACGTCGCGGATCTCCATCTGCTTGATCAGCTGGTAGACCAGGCTGCCGTAGAAGGCGCTGACGGTGCAGCGGTGGCCCTTGTCCTGCTCGCAGGCGGCGATCAGGGACTTCTGCTTGGCCTCGATGGCGTCCGTGCGGGCCTTGCCCTTCAGCGCCTGGACCTTCGCGTCCAGCACCTCGGCGCTGACGTCCTTGACGTCCACCGTCACGAAGACGCGGCTGCCCGGCGCGGCCGGCAGCTCTTCCTCGAAGCTGTTGGCCAGGAAGCCCTTCTTGATCAGGTCACGCTGGGGCGTGGAGTTGTACTGGATGCTGCCGTAGGCACAGTGGTGGTTGGTCACCACCAGTCCCTGCGGCGAGACGAAGGAGGCCGTGCAACCGCCCAGGCTGATCACCGCGCCCATGGGGAACTCGGTCAGCTTGTTCAGCTTGGCCGGGTCCATGGCCAGGCCGGCGGCCTTCAGGTCCTTGGCGATCTGGGGCAGCTGTTGGGGCATCCACATGCCTTCGTTGGCATGCGCCAGGCCGGCGGCCAGCGCGAGGGGGGCCAGCGCGAAGCGGGCCAGGGTGACTGCGTTCATGGGTTGGGTCATGAAGAGAGAAGAAGCCGCGACCATACACGCATTCAGGGCCTCGGCGATGTGCCGTCCGGCATTGGGTCATTCCCCAAATGGCAGCCGGCCCGGTCGCTGGCAAGACCTGTTCAGGGGACAGCGCCAGGGCCCACCTTCCTGGCGGATTCCCGGGCCATCGCCGATAAATGAGCTGACACGAAACTGACGGAGGCAAGCCATGACCCTCAGCCAGCTGGCCAGCATCAAGCGCTGGCTGATCCTGCATCCGTCGGCCCATGGCGTGGAGCTCTTCACCTGGAATCTGGTGCTCACCAGCTGGCTGATGGGCTGGGTGGGCCTGCCCGGCACGCTGCTGTCGGGCGAATGGGCCGCCCTGCCCCTGTGCTTCGTGGCCTCGATCAGCCCGCGCTGCTACGTGCTGGCGCGGCGCCGGCTGCACCGCAGCGGGCGGCTGCGCTGCGACTGGCTGACGGCGCTCTGAAGCTGCGCCAGAAACAACGAAGCCCTCGCGCGGAGGGCTTGGGCTGACGGGCTGCCGGGTCGCTCAGTGCATGAGCCCGATCCACTCGCCGCGCGCCTGGTAGGCGTCGAAGATGTGCAGGGCCATGCGCTGCAGGGCCTCGCTGCCGCTGCCATGGGCCAGGGCCAGGCAGTCGAAGGCGTAGAGGCGGTCGTAGATCATGCGGGTGGGCTGCAGGGGCAGGCCTTGCGCCTCCATCAGGCGGCTGAAGGCCTGCAGCTCGGCCATGTCGATGCCGGTGCTGAGGGTCAGGCCCAGGCCCAGTTCGGGCAGATCCTCGAGGGCGCCATGGACGTGCAGCTCGGGCGCCGCGGGGGCGCTTGCCTTGGGAACCAGGTGCAGAGGGAAGCTCATGGTGGACCTCGAATGGTGGTACTGCCTGGGTCCATCATGCCGGCCGGCGCCGGAACTTGAGCGCGAAAAAGCCGGGGAATGCCCGGCTTTTTCGATTCAAGTGCCGCGCACGGCGGCCGGGGGCGCCCCTCAGGCCTTGGGCAGCGTCACGCCGACCTGGCCCTGGTACTTGCCGCCGCGGTCGCGGTAGGAGGTCTCGCAGACCTCGTCGCTTTCAAAGAACAGGACCTGCGCGCAGCCCTCGCCCGCATAGATCTTGGCCGGCAGCGGCGTGGTGTTGGAAAACTCCAGGGTCACATAGCCTTCCCATTCGGGCTCGAAGGGGGTGACGTTGACGATGATGCCGCAGCGCGCATAGGTGCTCTTGCCCAGGCAGATCGTCAGCACATTGCGCGGGATGCGGAAGTACTCGACGGTGCGGGCCAGCGCGAAGCTGTTGGGCGGGATGATGCAGACGTCGCCATGGAAGTCCACGAAGCTCTTCTCGTCGAAGTTCTTGGGATCGACCACGGTGCTGTGCACATTGGTGAAGATCTTGAACTCGGGCGCGCAGCGGATGTCATAGCCATAGCTGGAGGTGCCGTAGCTGACGATCTTGCGGCCGTCGGCCTCCCGCACCTGGCCGGGCTCGAACGGCTCGATCATGCCGTGCTGCTCGGCCATGCGGCGGATCCATTTGTCGCTCTTGATGCTCATCTCTCGTCCCCAAGGGCTTCATGGCCCATGTCCGGCGCCCATGAGGGGCGTCCCACCGTTGTTGAACTGTCGCGCGGATTCTAGGCGCAGCTGCGGCTGCGTCCTTGCGGCAGCGCAGCGTCCCTAGAATCCCCGGCTGATGCAGGATCCTGGGAGCGGATGTGGGCATGAGCCTGGCTGAGATGGTGAGGAAGTCGGTCTGGGGCCGGGGCCTGAGCGCCCAGGTGCTGGAGGCCGTGATCGCGCAATGCCACCAGACCGAGGTCGCCGCCGGACAGTCCATCGTGCGTGCGGGCGAGCCTGCCCTGCACTGGCTGGGCCTGATCAGCGGCGTGGCCTGCATGAGCGTCAGCATGCCCGACGGCAAGGAAACCAGCCTCACCAGCCTGGCCGCCGGCGGCTGGTTCGGCGAGGGCACGCTGATCAAGCGCGGCCACTGGCAGTACGACGGCCGGGCCCTGAGCGACTGTCAGGTCGCCCTCATGCCCCTGGACTGCTTCGAGCAGCTGCGCCAGACCAGCCTGCCCTTCAATCACTACCTGCAGCAGCTGATGGGCGCGCGCATGGGCGGCTTCATCGCCAAGCTCTGCGTGGACCGCATGCTGGACTCGACCGCGCGCATCGCCCAGTCCCTGGCCGGGCTCTACCAGCCCGAGGTCTACCCCGACCCCGGCCCCCTGCTCCACCTGAGCCAGGCCGAGCTGGGCCAGCTGGCCGGCGTCTCGCGCCAGCGCACCAACATCTCGCTGCAGGCACTGGAGCGCGCCGGGCTGATCAGCGTCAGCCGGCGCGGCATCCGGGTGCTGGACCTGGCGGGGCTGCGGGCCTACCGCAGCGGCGCGCCGACGGCGCAGGGCTGATCGTCACAAGGAAACGCCGGGCCGCCCCAAGTTTCCTTGCCCCCTCGGGGGGCCTGGCACGCAGTGACAGGTCTGGGGGCGATGCCCCGGAAACGCCGGGCCGCCCCAAGTTTCCTTGCCCCCTCGGGGGGCCTGGCACGCAGTGACAGGTCTGGGGGCCTCAGTACTCCATCGCCGGGGTGGCGATCTCACCCGGCACGCTGCGGCGCGCCAGCAGCACGTACATGGTGGGCACCACGAAGATGGTCAGCAGCGTGCCCAGGCTCATGCCGCCCACGATGACCCAGCCGATCTGCTGGCGGCTCTCGGCGCCCGCGCCGGTGGCCAGGGCCAGCGGCAAGGCGCCCAGCACCATGGCGCCGGTGGTCATCAGGATGGGGCGCAGGCGCAGGGCCGAGGCCTCGACCACGGCCGCCATCGTGTCCCGCCCCTGCTGGCGCAGCTGGTTGCTGAACTCGACGATCAGGATGCCGTGCTTGGTGATCAGCCCCACCAGGGTGATCAGGCCGATCTGCGAATAGACGTTGAGCGTGCCGCCGCTCCACTGCAGCGCCGCCAGCGCGCCCACCATGGACAGCGGCACCGACAGCATGATGATGAAGGGGTCGACAAAGCTCTCGAACTGCGCCGACAGCACCAGGAAGATGAACAGCAGGGCCAGCACGAACACCAGGCCCAGCGCGCCGCTGGAGGCCTTGAATTCGCGGGTCACACCGTTGAGCTCGGTCGCGTAGCCCAGGGGCAGCACGCGCTCGGCGATGCGGTCCATGTCCTGCAGGGCCTCGCCCAGGGCATAGCCGGGGGCCAGGCCGGCGCTGATGGTCACGGCGCGGCGCTGGTTGAAGTGGTTGAGCTCCTTGGGGCTCACCGCCTCGCGCACCTTGACCACGGCCGACAGCGGCACCAGCGCATCCGTGCGGCTGCGCACATAGAGCTGCTCGATCTGCTGCGGCGTGCTGCGCGCCTGGGCCTCGGTCTGCACCAGCACGTCGTACTGCTCGGCGTCGCGCTTGTAGCGGGTCACCACGCGGCTGCCCAGCATGGTCTCCACCGTGCGGGCGACCTGGTCCACCTGCACGCCAAGGTCCGCCGCGCGCTCGCGGTCCACCTCCATGAAGATCTCGGGCTTGTTGAGGCGCAGGTCGTTGTCCACCTGCACGAAGCCGGGGTTCTTGGCCATCTCGGCCTGGAACTGCTGCACGACCTTGTTGAGGTTCTCATAGCTGTCCCCGCTGACCACCACATAGCTGATCGGCCGCGAATTGAAGCCCTGGCCCAGGCTGGGCGGCGTGATGGGGAAAGCGTTGACGCCTGGCAGCTGGCTCACCTGCGGGATCAGCGAACGTGCCAGGTCTTGCGTGCTGCGCTTGCGATCGTCCCAGTCCACGGTGCGCAGGATGGACATGCCCTGGGACACCGTCGAGCCACCCGCGAAGAAGAAGCGGCGCTCGAACTCCGGGTACTGCGAGGCGATGCGCTCGACGGCATCGAGGTAGCGGGCCGTGAACTCCAGCGTCGCGCCGTCGGGTGCGGTGATGGGCATCACCACCACGCCGCGGTCCTCCATCGGCGCAAGCTCGCTCTTGGCATGCGAGAACAGCCACCAGCTGCCGCCCGCCGCACTGGCCATCACCAGCAGCACCAGCCAGCGCTGGCGCAGGGCGAAGCGCAGGGCCGCGGCGTAGCGATCGCTGATCCAGACGAGGATGCGCTCCATGCCGGCGTCGAAGCGCGTGGGCTGCTCCACATGCCGAAGCAGCTTGGAGCACATCATGGGCGTGAGTGTCAGCGCCACGAAGCCCGAGACCAGCACCGCGCCGGCCAGGGTCAGCGCAAACTCCACGAAGAGCCGGCCGGTGCGCCCCGGCGTGAAGGCCAGGGGCGCGAAGACCGCGGCCAGCGTCAGCGTCATGGCCACCACGGCGAAGCCGATCTCGCGCGCACCACGCAGTGCGGCCTGGAAGGGGCTCAGCCCCTCTTCGATGTGGCGGAAGATGTTCTCCAGCACCACGATGGCATCGTCCACCACCAGACCGATGGCCAGCACCAGGGCCAGCAGCGTCATGGTGTTGACGGTGAAGCCCGCCGCGGCCATCAGCGCGAAGGAGCCGATCAGGCTCACGGGAATCGTGACCAGCGGAATGACGGAGGCGCGCACCGTACGCAGGAACAGGAACACCACCATCGCCACCAGCACCACGGCCTCGGCGATGGTGTGGTAGACGGACTTGATGGAGCGGTCGATGAAGACGGCGTTGTCGCTGGCCGGCCGCACGGTGATGCCGGGGGGCAGGTCTTGCTGCAGGCGCGGCATCATGGCCGTCACCGCCTCCGAGACCTCCAGCGGATTGGCCGTGGCCTGCTTGATCACGCCCAGCGAGACCGAGGGAATGCCGTTGAGCCGCACCCGCGAGCGCTCGCTGGCCGCGGCCTCCTCGATGCGCGCCACGTCTGAGAGCTTGACGGTGTAGCCATTGAACTGCCGCAGCGCAATGTCCCGGAACTGGGCGACGGTATTGAGGTCGGTGCGCGCGGTGACGTTGAACTCGCGCTGCTGGCTCTCCACGCGACCGGCGGGTACCTCCAGGTTCTGCTTGCGCAGCGCGTCCTCCACGTCCTGCACGCTGAGGCGGTAGGCGGCCAGGCGGTCGGCGTCCAGCCAGATGCGCATGGCGTAGCGGCGGTCGCCGCCGATCTCGACGTCAGCCACGCCGGGGATGGTCTGCAGGCGCGGCTTGACCACGCGGTTGACGAGGTCGGTGACCTCCAGCGGGTCCATGCTCTCGCTGGTGAAGGCCATGCGCAGCGTGGGCTGTGCATCGGCCTCGACCTTGGCAATCACCGGCTCGTCCACCGCCGTGGGCAGGCGGCCGCGCACGCGGGCCACGCGGTCGCGCACGTCGGCGGCGGCGTTGTCGGGGTTCTTCTCGAGCTTGAAGCGCACCGTGATCTGGCTCTGCTCGGAGCGCGAGATCGAGGTGACGGTGTCCACGCCCTCGATGCCGGCGATGGAGTCCTCCAGCGGCTTGGTGACCTGGCTTTCGATCACCTCGGACGAGGCGCCCGTGAGCCGGGTGTTGACGGTGACCACCGGCTCGTCGATGCGCGGGTACTCGCGCAGCGAGAGCTTGGAAAAGGACACCAGCCCCACCAGCAGCAGCATCAGGGACATGACGGTCGCGAAGACCGGGCGGCGGATTGAAATTTCGGACAGACGCATGGGAACTCCTCGCTCTGCCGCCTCAGCCCTTGGACGGCGCGCTGGCCGGGGTGCTGGCCGGGGTGCTGGCCGCAGCGGGCTTGGCGCCCTGCTGGTCCACGTCCACCCGCTTGACCGGCTGGCCGTCGCCACGCATCAGCTTGGCCTGCCCGGCGGTGACGACCCAGTCGCCCGGTTTCAGGCCTTCGGTGATCTCGACAAGACCTGGCACCCGCAGGCCCAGCTTCGCCTCGAAACGCTGGGCCACCTGGCCCTGGCCCTCGGGGGCCGGCACCAGCTTGATCAGGTACTGCTTGCCACCCATCGGCACCAGGGCTTCCTCGGGCACGACCACGGCCTGCTGGCGCTCGCCCAGGCTCAGGCGCACACGCGCAAAGAGGCCCGAGCGCAGCTCAGGGCCGGGTTTGAGCACCTGGGCCCGCACCAGCAGGGAGCGGCCGTTGGCGTCCAGCTGGGCGTCCAGGGCCTGCACGCGGGCGTCGAACTGCTTGCCCGGCAGGGCGTCCAGGCTCAGTTGCAAGGCCTGGCCGGGGCGCACGCGGGGCGCCTCGCGCTCGGGCAGGCGGAAGTCCACCCAGACGGTGGAGCTGTCTTCCAGCGACACCAGCTCGGCGCCGTCCTTCACGTAGTCGCCCAGGCTCACCGTGCGGATGCCGGCCATGCCGTCGAAGGGCGCCAGCACGCGCATGCGGGCCAGCTGGGCACGGGCCAGGGCCACCTGCGCCTCGGCGACGTCGAGCGTGGCCTGCGCCTGGTCCAGGGCGCTGGGGGTCACGAAGCCCTGGGACAGCAGCTCCTTGTTGCGCTGCAGCTGGGTGCGGGCGATGTGGGCCTGGGCCTCGGCCTGCTGCAGCTGGGCGGCCTGCAGGCTGTCGTCCAGCTGGATCAAGACCTGACCCTTGCGCACCCGCTGGCCGTCCTGGAAACCCAGCTTGACGATGCGGCCGGCGGACTCGGGCTTGAGCACCACGGACTGGTGGGCGCGCAGGCTGCCCACGGCCTGGGTGTCATCGCTGAGGGTGCGCAGCTGCACCTGGCGGGCCTCGACGGGCACGGGGCCGGCGGGCTTGGCATCCTTGCCATCCTTGCCATCCTTGCCATCCTTGGCGCCCGGGGCGGCCTTGTCCGTGGTCTTGCCGGCGGCCGGGGGCGGCAGCGAACCCGGCCGCTGCCAGACATAGGCCACGCCCACGGCGGCCAGCAGGCCGACCACCACCAAACCCTTGTGCAAGCTCTTCTTCATGCGCGAAATCCCGGAACGATCGCGCAATGTAGCGGCGCTGTGCCCGGGCTGCGCTGACATGTCCCTTGAAATGCGCCAGGGCACGAAACAGGCGGTGTGAATGGCGGTTGCCCCACCCGGGGGCCGGGCTCAGCGGCGACCGGCTTGCGCGACGCCCTTGTTGGCCAGCGCATCGGCGCGCTCGTTGCCCGGGTCGCCCGCATGGCCCTTGACCCAGCGCCAATCCACCTCGTGCAGCTTGCGCAGCGCGTCCAGGCGCTGCCACAGCTCGACGTTCTTGACCGGCTTGCCGTCTGCCGTCTTCCAGCCACGGCGCTGCCAGCCCTGGATCCACTCGGTCATGCCCTTGCGGACGTACTCGCTGTCCGTGTAGAGCACGATCTTGCAGCTGCGCTTGAGCGAGGCCAGGGCCTCGATCACGGCCGTGAGCTCCATGCGGTTGTTGGTGGTGCCCAGCTCGCCACCGAAGAGCTCCTTCTCATGGCCGCCCGAGCGCAGCCACGCGCCCCAGCCGCCGGGGCCGGGATTGCCCTTGCAGGCGCCGTCGGTGTAGATCAGGACCTCGGGCTTGGCAATGGCAGGGGCGGGCTTCTTGTCGGTGTCGCTCATGGATCAGGGGATTGGATGTCGCGGGGATGGGGATGCATGGCCACGGCCGGCGCGGCCTTGGCGGCGAGTTTCTTGTTGCGAGCCAGGCCCACCAGGCGCATGCCATGCACGCGCTTGACGGCCACCATGAAGTAGACGGCGCCCAGCACCGTCCACCAGCGCATGCCGGCGCCTTCCATCCATTGCCAGCGTTTGAGCCAGGGCTCGGTGCGCAGGGGCGGACGGTAGCAGCCGAACTGCGCGCGCTCGACCTCGAAGTTGAGCAGGCGCAGCCAGTCGCGCAGGCGCCAGTAGCCGATGAACTCGCCGGCACGTGGCAGGAACAGGCCCTCGGGGCTGCCCGGCCACACGTGTCGGCGCAGGCGGCCCAGATTCTGCCTCAGGCCCCAGAGGCTGGCCGGATTCAGGCCCAGGACCACCAACCGCCCTTCCGGCCGAAGCACCCGCTCCACTTCGCGCAGTGTCTGATGCGGATCGTCGGCCAGCTCCAGGGCATGCGGCAGCACGATGAGGTCCAGGCTGTTGGCCTCGAAAGGCAGGGCATCGAAGGCGCAGCGCAGGGTGGGCGCGGCCTCCATCAGCAGACTGCTGCTGTCGAACTGGCTGAAGCAGGCCTGCGGGGCGGGCTCCGTGCCCTCCTCAGGCGGCGGGGCCGGCAGGGCGAACTGCTCGGCGCTGTCCAGGGCCAGCCAGCGGTGGCGCATGCGGTTGGCGCGCAGGCCCTGCAGCTCGGGCAGGCCCAGCTGCAGGGCGTTGAAGCCGAAGAGGTCCACCACGGCCTCGTCGACCTGGCGCTGCTCCCAGTCCAGCAGGTAGCGGCCGGGCGGCGTCTGCAGCCAGCGGGCCAACTCTACAATCTGCGCTTCCCGACTGATCACCCCCGCACCTCCGCATGCCCGCCGCCCTTGAGTGGATCGCCCTTCCGGCCTTCACTGACAACTACATCTGGATGCTGCACGATGGTGTTCAAGCCTTGGTCGTCGATCCGGGCGAGGCCGCGCCGGTGCTGGATGCGCTGCAGGCCCGGGGCCTGCGGCTCGCTGCCATTCTAGTGACGCACCACCACGGCGATCACATCGGCGGCGTGGCCGGCCTGCGCGGCGTGCTGGAGGGTCAGGTCTTCGCCCCGCCGCATGCGCTCAATCCCCAGCCCTGCGTGCCCGTGCAGGACGGCCAGAGGCTGGAACTGCTGGGCCAGCGCTTCGAGGTGCTGGGCACGCCCGGGCATACCGCGGATCACGTGAGTTACCTGCTGCAACAGGCCGGCCAGCCGCCCCTGCTGTTCTGCGGGGACACGCTGTTCTCGGCCGGCTGCGGCCGTGTCTTCGATGGCAGCCTGGCCCAGCTGCATGCCTCGCTGCAGCGCCTGGCCGCCCTGCCAGATCAGACGCGGATCTGCTGCGCCCATGAATACACCTTGTCGAATCTGCGATTTGCGAGGACCATTGAGCCCGCCAACGAAGCCCTGGCCCGACATGAGGCCTGGTGCGAGGCCCGCCGGGCGGCGCAAGACCCGACCCTGCCGGCCCTGCTGGCGACCGAGTTGTTGATCAATCCATTCCTGCGCTGCCGGGAGCCTGCCGTGAAGTCTGCGGTCAGTGCCCGGCTCGCCTCCGAGCCTTGCGCCGTCAACGGCGATGCGGACGAGCCCCTGGCCGTCTTCAGCGCCCTGCGCCTGTGGAAGAACGAATTCAGATGATGAAGTTGCCCGCCCTGCCCCTGCTGTCCCAGCCGCGAAGCGTCCTCGGCCTCTGCGCCCTGCTCCTGCTCGGTGCCTGCGCCCACGCCCCCCGCGCCGCGGACACCCCGGCGGCCGGCGCCCTGGCCCCCACCGGCGCCGGCCCGGCCGGCAATGCCGCCGAGCTGCCGCCCATCGTCCAGCACGCCCCCGCGGCCCTGGACTACGGTCTGCTCGAGGACACCCTCAACCCCGGCGAGAAGATCGACCTGGCCGACGCCAACGCCCGCGCCGACCTCTGGGCCCGCGTGCGCAAGGGCTTTGCCATGCCCGAGCTCAGCAACGAGGGCGTGCGCAAGGCCGAGGCCTGGTATGCCGCCCGCCCCGACTACGTCCAGCGCATGACCGAGCGCGGCAGCCGCTACCTCTATCATGTGGTGGAAGAGGTCGAGAAGCGCGGCATGCCCACCGAGCTGGCCCTGCTGCCCTTCGTGGAGAGCGCCTTCCGCACCGACGCCCAGTCCACCGCCAAGGCCGTGGGCATGTGGCAGTTCATGCCCGCCACGGGCCGCGATTTCGCGCTCAAGCAGAACATCTTCCGCGACGACCGCCGCGACGTGCTGGCTTCCACCCGTGCCGCACTGGACTACCTGGGCCGCCTGAACAAGATGTTCGACGGTGACTGGCAGCTGGCCCTGGCCGCCTACAACTGGGGCCCGGGCAATGTGCAGAAGGCCGTCAAGCGCAACCTGGCCGCCGGCCTGCCCATCGACTACGACAGCCTGCGCATCCCCGACGAGACCCGCTACTACCTGCCCAAGCTGCAGGCCGTGAAGAACATCGTGCTGCGCCCCGAGGCCTATGGCCTGGCCCTGCCCGACGTCGCCAACCACCCCTACTTCCTGACCGTGCGCATCGAGCGCGACATGGATGTGGACGTGGCCGCCCGCCTGGCCGGCATGGAGGTCGAGGCCTTCAAGGCCTTCAACCCCCAGATGAACAAGCCGGTGATCCTTGCGGCCAGCACGCCCCAGATCCTGCTGCCCTATGACAACGCCGGCGCCTTCGTGGCCAACCTGGCGGCGCATGAAGGCCCGCTGGCCACCTGGACGGCCTGGGTCGTGCCCAAGACCATGAGTCCGGCCGACGCCGCGAAGCACGTGGGCATGAACGAAGGCCAGCTGCGTGAGGTCAATACCATCCCGCCGCGCATGCTGGTCAAGCAGGGCTCGACGCTGCTGGTACCACGCACCGCGCACCGGGACCAGGACGTCTCAGAGCACCTGGCCGAGAACGCCAGCATGGCCCTGACACCCGACACCCCGCCCCTGCGACGTCTGCAGTTCAAGGCCGCCCGCGGCGACACCGTGGCCAGCCTGGCCACCCGCTACCGCGTCAGCGTGGACCAGTTCGCACAGTGGAACAAGCTGAGCAGCAAGGCCGCGCTGAAGGCGGGCCAGACCCTGGTGGTCTACAGCCCCAATGCCGCACCGGTACGCGTGGCATCCAGCAGCGCGGGCAGCAAGAAGGCCACCAAGGCCACGAACGCCCGCGCCACCAAGGTCGGCAGCAAGCCCAGCGGCACCCGCCTGGCGCTCAACGGGCGCAACAGCCCCAGCCTGGCCCAGCGCTGAGCATGGGCTGCGCCTTCCCGGTCAGGAATTCGCCGGCTTGAGCAGCCGGCGCATCGCCAGCAGGGCCGCCGGGTGATAGACGGTGGCATGGCCCTCGCCGGCCATGGGCTGGTAGTGCCAGTCCAGGCCCTGAGGGCGCAGCCGCCGCAGGCCGGCCACGAAACGGCGGATGGGCGCGGTGTTGCCGTCCTTGTCGGCACTGGCGATGAAGAGGCGGTGCCCCGCCAGGCCTGCGGCCTGAGCCGGCAGGTCCTTCAGCAGCTGCTCGCGGTTCCACCACAGGCTGGGGTCGATCGCGATGCCTGTGCCGAACAGCTGCGGTGCCTGCAGCATCGTCTCCAGCACAAAGAGCCCGGCCAGCGACTCGCCGATGATGGCGCGCTCGGCCGTGCAGCGGTAGCGCGTGTGCAGCAGCGGCAGCAACTCCTCGGCCAGGAAGCGCCGGAAGGCCGCCGAGCCGCCAATCTGCGGCGCGATGGCGCGGTCCCGCGCATCCGCGCTGGGCGGCGTGAGATCGCGGCGGCGCTGGGTGTTCTCGATGCCCACCAGGATGTGCGGCCGCACCGTGCCGTTGGCAACGCCCACCTGCAGCAGGCCTGCCACATGCGGGAAGTCCTCGGCCATGCCGCCATCGGGCATCAGCAGCAGGGGCAGGTGCAGGCCCTCCTGCTGCTGATAGGGCTGGGGCAGGTAGACGTTGATGCGGCGCGTTTCGCCCAGCACCGCCGAGGGCAGCAGCAGGCTTTCGCCGCCCAGCCGAAGGGGCTCGACCGCGCTCGGCTCCAGGGAGGGGTCCGCCGCGGCCAGGCCTCGTCCGGAGAGAAGCGGCATGCCGGTGGCCAGGGCCAGGGCCCGGAGCAAATGCAGGCGTCGTTGCGTGTTCATGGCGGGCAACTTTAAGCGCGATGGGGCCCACGGTCATGCGGGCGCCGGCGGGACCGCGCGTGGCCTGCACGCCAGGCGCACACGGTCTCGCTCCCGGGGTCAGGTCTTGCCGGGGTCAGGTCTTGCGGTTCAGCGCAGGAAGAACAGCCCGATCGAGCAGGCCAGGCCCAGGGCCCAGATGAGGGAGCGCAGCGTGGCCAGGTCGGCCAGGTAGACGCCGATATAGACCAGGCGCACACCGATGAAGGCGGCGGCCAGGAGGTCGATGCGGTCCTGCGGCGCCTGCATCTGCTGCGCCGCCAGCACACCGGCGATGAACAGCGGCAAGGCCTCGAAGCTGTTGGCCTGCGCAGCATTGGCGCGGGCCTGCCAGCCCTGCAGGCCGGCCATCCAGCTGCGCGGGTCGTGGTTGTCATAGCCGCCGTCGCGACGGCGCTTGCCGAAGCCTCTGGACTTCGCCAGGCCGGCGCAGACGATGGGCAGCAGCGCTGCGACGATGATGCAGGTGTTGGCGAGGGTCATGTCTTGCCTTTCTCGGCTGAGTTCGGGGCTGGACTGTGCCGCCGGGTCAGTGGCAGGCGCGGGGCCTGATGCGTGCCCTGAGGCGGGCGCCGACGCTCAGCGCCGGTCCACCAGGGCGTGCGCGATGGTACCCAGATCCACGTATTCCAGCTCGCTGCCCACCGGCACGCCGCGTGCCAGGCGCGTGGCCTTGATCCCGCGCGAGCGCAGGGCCTGGGCCAGCACGTGGGACGTGGCTTCGCCCTCGGCGGTGAAGCTGGTGGCCAGGATGACCTCTTCGAGCGCGCCATCCTGGGCCCGCTCCAGCAGCTGGCTCACGCCGATCTCCCGACCGCCGATGCCATCCAGCGGGCTCACCCGCCCCTGCAGCACGAAGTAGTAGCCGCGGTAGGAGCCGGTGCGTTCCAGCGCCGCCTGGTCCGCGGGCGTTTCAACGACGGCCAGCAGCCGCGCATCCCGCCCCTCGTCCTGGCAGATCTCGCACAGGCCGGCCTCGCTGAAGGTGTAGCAGCGGTCGCAGTGCCCCACCCGCTCCCCTGCCGCCCGCAGTGCCTCCGACAGACGCACCGCGCCCGCCCGGTCATGCTGCAACAGGTGATAGGCCATCCGCTGCGCCGACTTCTGCCCCACACCCGGCAGGCAGCGCAGCGCATCGATCAATTGCTCAAGTGCGTTCAATGAGGTGACTTCCGGGAATCCGACTTCGCCGCCCCTGCGCATGTGGCTCCTCGAGAGAGCAGGCAAGGCCCGAGGGGCCGATGCCTGCACATCCAGCGACAACCGAGGATCCGGCTCCGCCGGTCCTGCGGCTGTGCCCCCTGGGGGGCGGGCGAAGCCCGTAGGGGGGAGCCTTAAAACGGAAATTTCATGCCAGGAGGCAGGGGCATGCCAGCAGTGAGCTTGCCCATCTTTTCAGTGCTGACCTGCTCGGCGCGGCGCACGGCGTCGTTGAAGGCGGCGGCGACGAGGTCTTCCAGCATGTCCTTGTCATCGGCCAGCAGGCTGGGGTCGATGGTGACGCGCTTGACGTCGTGCTTGCAGGTCATCAGGACCTTGACCAGACCGGCGCCGGACTGGCCTTCCACCTCGACCAGGGCCAGTTCGTCCTGGGCCTTCTTGAGGTTGTCCTGCATGGCCTGCGCCTGCTTCATCAGGCCGGCAAGTTGACCCTTCATCATGATTCACACTCCTGGTTTCGTTGTCAGTGTCAAAGGCTGAGCGTCTGGTTCGGAGCAGCCAATGCTCCAGCGCTCAGTGAGGCTTGATGGACCCGGGCACGATGCGTGCCGTCTTGAACTGCGCCAGCAGTTCCTTGACCAGCGGGTCCTCGAGGATGATCTGTTCAGCGCGGCGCTGCCGGGCCTGGACTTCGGTGGCCTCGCGCAGCGCCGGGGAGTCGGTGGCGACGCCGGTCTCGAGCTCGATGCGCACCTCCGCCTGCAGATGCGCCGCCAGCGCGGCCTGCAGCTTGTCCTTCAGCGCCGGCTGGCGCAGCGAATCGCGCTCCACCCGGAAGCGCCACTGCTGCGGCTGCACGCTCTCGTCGACGGCCAGGCACTCGGCCTGCATGCCCAGTTCACGCGGCAGCGCGGTCAGGCCCAGCTGCTTCATGATGCCGGCCCAGCGCTCGCCCAGCGCCGTGGCCTGCAGGGCGATCGCGCCACCGGCGGTGGAGGCATAGCCGCCTTCGCCGCGCGGGCTGGGCTCGGGCAGGTCCAGGCCCGCGTCGGAGGCCATGATCGCGCCGTCCTCATCCGCGGGAGGCGCGTCCAGCCAGGGCGGGGGTTCGTCCCCCTCCGCCTCCGGCGCGTCGGCATGGACCACCGGGCGCGGACGCAGGCGGGCACTCGGGGAGACGGCTTCGCCAGAACGCGAACGGGCCAGGATGCCTTGCGCCGGCGCCTGGGCCGCCACAGGCTTCTGAGGTTCGGCCCTAGACAGGGCTTGCGGCGGCTCCAGCGGGGGCTCGCCAGCCGGCTCCACGGGCCCCTGCGCCGCTGCAGCGGGCTCGGCCGACGCTGCGTCGGCAGCGGCCTCCCCCGGAGCAACTGGGGCTGGCGCGGCAAGGGGCATTGCCAGGGCCGCGGGGGCAGACGCGGCCTCGGTGACTGCCGCCGCGGGCACAGCAGCCACGGGCGCCACCGCAGGCTCGGCGGCCGGCATGCGCGCCGGCACCGCCATGGCTGCGGCTGCGGCAGGCCGCAGCAGGGGCGCCGCGGCTGCGGAAGACGAGGTCGCGGCCGCAGGCGCGGCAGCAGGTGTGCTGCCCGGGCTCAGGCCCGCCCCGCCCCGGGGACGAAAGGCCAGCATGCGCAGTAGCACCATCACCAGACCGGCGTATTCGTCCGGCGCCAGCGGCAGTTCCTGGCGGCCATGCAGGGCCATGCTGTACATCAGCTGGATCTCGTCGGACGGCAGGGCGGCGGCCAGGCGCTGTGCTTCGGCGCTGTCCGGGTCCTGCGGGTCGAGGGCGCCAGGCGCGGCCTGGGCGATGGCCATCTGCTGCAGGGCCGTGGCCAGATCTTCCAGCGTGCCGGCGGCGGAGAGGCCCAGGTCACGCAGACGGTCCGCCGCGGCCACGACGGCCGGGCCGTCCGCCGCGATCAGGGCGTCGAGAATGGCGATCACATGGCTGCGGTCCACCGTGCCCAGCATCTGGCGCACACCGTCCTCGCTGAGCGTGCCCGAGCCGAAGGCGATGGCCTGATCGGTCAGCGAGAGCGCATCGCGCATGGAACCGCGCGCCGCGCGGGCCAGCAGGCGCAGCGAGCCGGCATCCACCGGCACCTGCTCCGCCTCCAGCACGCGGCCCAGGTGCATCTGCACGTTCTGCGGCGCCATGGGGCGCAGGTTGAACTGCAGGCAGCGCGACAGCACGGTCACCGGCACCTTCTGCGGGTCGGTGGTGGCGAGCACGAACTTGAGGTACTCGGGCGGCTCCTCCAGCGTCTTGAGCATGGCGTTGAAGGCGGTGTTCGAGAGCATGTGCACTTCGTCGATCATGTAGACCTTGAAGCGCCCCACCACCGGCTTGTAGACCGACTGGTCCAGCAGCTGCGAGATTTCCTCGACGCCGCGGTTGGAGGCGGCATCCAGCTCCACGTAGTCCACGAAGCGGCCGGCGTCGATGTCCCGGCAGGCGGGGCAGACGCCACAGGGCTGGGCCGTGATGCCGCCGTTGCCGTCCGCGCCGGTGCAGTTGAGGCTCTTGGCCAGGATGCGCGAGACCGTGGTCTTGCCCACGCCGCGGGTCCCGGTGAACAAGTAGGCGTGATGCAGCCGCTGCTGCGTCAGCGCATTGGCCAGCGCCTGCACGACGTGCTCTTGGCCCACCAGTTCCTCGAAACGGTGGGGGCGGTACTTGCGGGCGAGAACCTGGTAGCTCATGGCGGCGGATTCTACGGGCCGGCGGACCCGGCGCCGGGCGCTTCGGGGAAGTCCCGGCCATGACCGATAATCGCGCCCCATGAGCACGCACGCCCCCTCCTCTCCCGACACGCTGAGCTACGAACAGGCCGGCGTCAACTACGACCTCATCGACCCCCTGAAGATCAGCGCCCAGCGCGCCGCCGCGGCCACCGCGGCCCATCTGGGCGGCCATGGTTTCACCGAGGTGAAGGCCTCGCGTGGCGAGTCGGCCTATGTGGTGGACGTGGGCCCTTTCTACCTGGCCTCCATCGTCGAATGCCTGGGCACCAAGACCCTGGTGGCCGATGAGATGTCCAAGCTGACGGGCAAGAGCTTCTACGCCGGCATCGCCCAGGACACCATCGCCATGGCCATCAACGACCTGATCACCGTGGGCGCCACGCCCCTGGTGGTGCAGGCCTACTGGGCCGCCGGCGGCTCGGACTGGTTCGGCGACAAGCTGCGCGCCCAAGCCCTGGTGGAGGGCTGGAAGAAGGCCTGCGACACCTGCCAGGTCGCCTGGGGCGGCGGCGAGACGCCCGCCCTGGCCGGCATCGTCGAGGAAGGCCGCATCGACCTGGCCGCCTCCTGCACCGGCCTGATCAACCCCAAGGAGCGCCTCTCGGTGGGCGACAAGCTCGGCGCCGGCGATGCCATCGTGCTGCTGGCCTCCAGCGGCATCCATGCCAACGGCCTGTCCCTGGCCCGCAAGCTGGTCGAGCGCCTGCCCCAGGGCTACCTCACCGAGATCAGCCCCGGCCTGAGCTATGGGGAGGCCCTGCTGGCCCCCACGGTGCTGTACTCGCCCGTCACCGAGGCCCTGTACAAGGCCGGGATCATCCCGCACTACTGCGCCAACATCACCGGCCACGGCTGGCGCAAGCTGCTGCGCCACCCCGGCCAGTTCACCTACCGCATCCACACGGTGCCGCCGGTCACGCCGGTGCTCAAGTTCATGCAGGACCACGCCAAGCAGGACGACCGCGAGGCCTACTCCACGCTGAACATGGGTGCGGGCTTCGCCATCTTCGTGCCGGCAGACCAGGCCGCGAAGGTGGTCGAGATCTCCCAGGCCTGCGGCATCGACGCCTGGGTGGCGGGTCAGCTCGAAGAGGGCGAGAAGCAGCTGCTGATCGAGCCCCTGAACATCCGCTTCAGCGACGACGACCTGCAGCTGCGCTGACCCCTGTCGGCGCTACCCAAGACCTGCCCAGGCCTGCGGCCTCGGCAGGTTTTTTCATGCCTGGATCCTGGCGAGCCCGGCTTGACAGCGCCTCGCCCGGCAGGACAAGCTCCCCGGGGAGAGGAGACAAGACAAGATGGACTGGTTCTACAGCCAGATGGTGTTCATCCACAGCCTGCTGGCCTGGTGCAGCGTGGTGCTGTTCCTGATCCGCGGCCTGGCCTTCCAGTTCGGGGCCGAATGGTCCATGGACGTGAGGCTGCGCGCCGTGGTCTTCGGCGTGGACACCATGCTCACCGTCTGCGGCCTCAGCCTCTGGGGCTCCATCGGCTACTCCCTCACCCGCGACACCTGGCTCACCGCCAAGCTGATCGCCCTGGTGGGCTATACCGTCTGCGCCCACTGGGCGATGGGCCGCGGCGAGTTCCGGCTGCTGGGCTATCTGCTGTCGCTGCTGCTGCTGGCCTACATGATGGGCGCGTCCATCACACGCTCTGCGTGGCTGGGCCTGGCCTGAGGCGGGGCGAAGCGCTGGTCAGGCCGACAGGCGCCAGCCCTGTGCCCACAGGGCCTGCACGGCGGCACGGCGCAGGGACTGCAGCAGCGCGGCGGGGCGCTCACCTGCGCAGGCCTTCAGGGCGGGGCTGATCCAGAGCGGGCCGGTGTCGCGGCCCAGGCGGGGCTGGCCATGGCGATCGGCGCGGAAGAGCGCGAGACGCCAGGCGGGGTTCAGAGAGCCCTGCGTGCCTTCCTCGGCCAGCACGCCGCACCAGTCGCCCGCTTGCAGACGATGGGCCGCGGCGAGGATGTCCGCCAGACGGGGCTGGCCCTGCCATTCGGCAACGACATGCCCTTGCGGATCGCGCAGCAGCCGGCTCTGCGGGCGGGCGGTGGGGGTGTTGCGCAGCCAGTGGCGCGAGGCGGCGGCGTGGCCGCTGAGGAGGCGATCGAAATCGGCGAGACCGTGCATGAAAAAACTCCGAGTGCCCTCATCACCGGCGTTTGCCGGCCCGGGGCATCATCGGAGCCGCAACGCTTTAGCCGTACTTGTTGACCGCCCGCAAGTAGTTGGTAAATCGGCGGTGTGCCGGACAGATGTCTCAGCACGGGTCGGATTCTACAGGCCTCGCTCCCGGCAATGGAAGCCCTCGGCTCGGCAGCGCTCGTGCAATCCTGCGCGAAGCGAGGCAAAGGACGGCATCGACCGGCTTTCCCGGGAGTGCCCTTCCGATCGCATACAATGCGCGCTGACGGGCCTCCTCGCATGGAAGCGCGGCCAACCGGGTCAGGTGGGGAACCAAGCAGCCCTAACCGTTGTGACCAGTGCCGGGGGTAAGGCTCGTCAACCCCAACACCCGTGCACGCTGCCTCGCAGCGGCACACAAAGAACCCGGCCCAGGCCGGGTTTTTTCTTGCCCGGACGCCCTCTGGGCCCGGACTCAGCTCGCCTGCTTGAAGGCCATCACGGCCTGGTTGCGCAGGGTGCGCAGCAGGGAGAGCTCCTTCTCGTCGAGGTTCAGGCTGCCGGCCTCGGCGCGATCGGCGTAGATCATCGCGAAGCTGCTGCCCTTCATCACCAGGGGCAGGATCAGGAAGCTGGCGCCATGCACGCTGCCGTGGAACCAGGAGGGCAGGCGCTCGGCGATGCGGGGCTGGGAGGCGTCGGCGATGAGGGTGTCCGCCCCTTTCTGGCAGACGGCGCTGAACAGGTCGGCCTGCTGGCCCTCGGCCACCTGCAAGGGCACGCGGAACAGGGGCACCACCTGCTCCACCTGCTCGCCCAGGCCGAAGCGGCCGGTCAGGGCGTTGCTGCGCGGATCCCGCAGGCAGAACACCACGCGCCGGAAGCCCAGGCCGCGGTAGATGGTCTCCAGGATCATGCGCAGCACTTCATTGAGCTTGAAGTTCTCCACCATGACGTTGGTGACGTCATGGATGCCGGCGGCCAGCACCTCGGCCGCGGGCTGGCGAGGCGCGGTGGCCGGCGTCATCACCTGCGTGGGTTCGTACAAGGCCGTCGCATGCAGTTCCAGCGGAGACAGGCTGTCATCGTCAGGCGAAGCCGACAGCGGCGCCAGCAGACGCTGGGCCTGCGAGCTCTTGGGCAGGCGTATCTCCATGGCCTCGGCCAGCTGGGACAGGCGCTGGCGGGCCTGGTCTGCCGCCTGGTCGATGCGCTCGGCGCTGAGGCCCAGGGCACGCGCATAGCGCTGCCCCATGTGGCGGACCTTGGCATGGGCCTCGTTGGGCTCGCTGTGCAGGATCACGTCGGTCACGTCATTGGCCGCTCTCGCCAGCCAGCGCAGGCGCTCGGTGCCCTGCTCCAGCAGGCGCGGCGGGGCTTCGCCCTCCGGCCGGCTCATGCCGCGCTGCAGGGCATCCGGCAGCCCCCACTGGCGGGCCACGCCCAGGCCCAGCTGCTCGAAGCTGAGCCCCAGCACCTGCTGCGAAGCCGCCCCCTCGCTGATGGGCGCCGCGGCCGCCGCGCCCTGCCCCCGCTCGGGCCGCACGAAACGGCGGATCTGCTGCGCCTCCTCGGGGAAGTAGAACTCGGTCAGCAGCCGCCCCAGGTTCTGCAGCATGCCCACGAGGAAGGCCTCTTCGCTCTCGCGCTCCGCGGGGCACAGCTCGCGCGCCAGCGAGGCCGCCATCAGCGAGCGCAGGAACTCCTCGCGCAGCACCCGCGCATGGGCCTTGTTCTCCATGCGCTCGAGCAGGATCAGGGACAGGGCCAGGTTGCGGATGCCCGCAAAGCCGATCAGCGCCGCCGCGCGCGACACCGTGCTGATGCTGCCCCCGCCGGCATGCGTGTACTGCACCGTGTTGACCAGGCGCAGCAGCTTGTGGGTCAGGGCCACGTCCTTGAGGATCTCGTTGGACAGGCTGTTGAGGCTCTCGTTCTCAGACGAGGTGATGCGCTGGATGCGCGTCATGGACTCCGACATTGCCGGGAAGTCCGAGCGGTGGCGCATGCGCCGCATGAGGAAGTCCAGCGTGCCGTTGTCGGCCGCACTGCTGGTGCTCATCACCGGCGGATGCAGCCATTCAGCCAGCGCATCGTGCAGGGCCCGTGCCGTGGGCCAGCGCAGTGCCGGGTCGCGGGCCAGGCCGCGCTGGACGATGGCCCGCAGCGCGTCGTCAACGTCCGGGTCCAGGCCATCAGGCAGCTGCAGATCCTCGTCGACCACCCGGCGCACGGCCTTCCAGGGGTCGGGATCGTAGTTGAGGCGCCGGCCGCTGAGCATCTCGGACAGCATCACCGCCACGGCGAAGACGTCCATGACAGGCGATGGCGCCAGGCCCTGCGCCGCCTCCGGCGAGAGATAGCCCGGCGTGCCCACCACCCGGCGGCGATGGCTGGGGTCACTGGTCCAGTCGGCAATGCCGAAATCCAGGATGCGGGCCCGGCCCTTGGCGTCGATGAGGATGTTGCTGGGCTTGAGGTCCCGGTGCACGACCCCGGTCTCGTGCGCGGCCATCAGGCCGTCCAGCACGCCCAGCATCAGCTCCACCGCCTCGCGCGCCTTCATCACGGGGTTGCGCTGCAGCTTCTCCGTCAGCGTGAGGCCCGCCACGTACTCGAAGACCATGTAGGCCTGGCCATCCTGCTGGTCGGCCTCGAAGACCGGCACGATGTGCGGGTGCATCAGGCGGGCCACCGCGCGGGCCTCGTGCAGGCCGGCGTCGATGAGGGCCGGGTCCGCCGCGGGGGCCAGCACCTTCAGGGCGACGTCCCGGTCCAGCCGTGGGTCATGGGCCAGCCACACGGTGGCCTGAGCGCCGCGCCCGAGTTCACGCAACACCCGGAAACGCCCGATCTGCGGTGGTCTGCTTGGGCTGTCGGGTGCGTGCATGGAGGATTGTTGCGGAGAGGTGATCAGGCGGGCGGGATGTCAGCGCTGCTCGGGGAGCGTGTCCGGGGCGGCGTCCTCGCCGGCCAGGCGCCGGCGCAGGGCGGAGGCCTGCGGCCCGTCGGGCGGTACCGACGGCACGATGGGCGGGATGTCCAGGTTGGCGGTCAGGGTGAGGTTGGCCGAGCCGATCTCGCGCGCGGCCTCGGGGCCATGGCTCGCCACCGCCTCCTTGCGCGCCGTCTCGGGCTTCAAGGCTTCCATCACCTCGCGCAGGCCCAGGCCCAGCACGCGGGCATAGCGGCGCGTGGCCAGCTCCAGCGCCTGCTTGCGGCGGCCCTCGGGCTGCACCATGGCGTCCACCAGTTCGTTGGCGAAGCTGCAGGTGAGCCGGATGATGTCGGTGTCATGGCCGGCATGGCGCACCGGCGCATCGGGCGAGGCCCGGTGCATCATGTGCTGCACGTCAGCATCCAGGCCCCAATAGCGGGCCACGGCACTGCCCAGGGCGTCCAGGTCACAGCCCAGCACCGCGTAGGCTGCGGCCTGCTCGCTCATGCCCGGAGGATGCGGCGCTTCCTCCGTGGGCTCCGGGGGCAGCATCAGCTGGCGGATCTGCTGGGCGTCGTCAGGGAAGTGGTATTGCAGCAGCAGGCGCCCCAGGTTCTGCAGCAGGCAGACGAGGTAGATCACTTCGGGGTCGTAGCCCGCCGGACGCAGGTTCTGCGCGATGAGGCCGGCGCGGTGCACGCGCTTCATCAGGCTGCGCATCACCGTGGCTTGCAGCTCGGACATGGGCCCCGGCCAGGGCTTGAGCGAACGCACCGCCGCCTGCAGGCCGTTGAGCCCGATCATCGCGACGGCGCGCTGCATGTTCAGCATGGTGCCGCTGTTGGCGGCGCCACTCTGCTTGAGCGCGTTGTTGACCCGGCGCAGCAGCTCCAGGGTCAGGGCCATGTCATCCAGTACCAGGCTGGACAGGGCCGCGGCATGCTGCCCCTCCAGGCCTGCCGCACCCAGGATGCGCGACAGGCGGGCCGAGCTCGCAGGCAGGTGGCCGAAGCGCTGGAGCTTGTCCATCAGCAGGGCGATGGGGCCGCCCTCGTCCTGCTCAGCGGCCGTGCGCCAGCCGTCGAGGGCCCGCAGGAAGGTGCGGGCCTGGTGGTAGCGCTGGCGCGCCTGGCGGTCAGTCGAGCGGTTGGCGATGGCGCGCAGGGCCTCGGGGATGGGGTGCGGGGTCTCCCAGCCCAGGCGCACCAGTTCGCGCCCCTGGGGCTGCATGAGGTCCAGCACCTGACGCAGGTCAGCCTGGTCCAGCACCGGCTTGCCGCTCAGCAGGCGGTGCAGCAGCAGGCCCGCGCACAGCACGTCCTGCTCGGCCGCCTCACGGACGGCGCTGCGGCTCTGCGTGTTGAAGTCCTGGGCCGTGCCCGTCAGGTCCTGCGCCACCTCCAGGCCGACCAGGCGGATCTGGTCCGTGGCATTGATCAGCACATGGGCCAGCTGCAGATCGCGGTGCACATGGCCGGCCTCGTGGGCATAGGCCAGACCTTCCAGCAGCTGGCTGACCCAGGCGGCGACATCCAGGGGCAGCGGCGCGGGCTGGCGACGCAGGCGCTCCTCCAGCGTTTCGCCCAGCGCGCGGTCGTAGGCCAGGTAGGGCCACAGCTCCACCTCGCCCTGCTCGACGACATGGGCCAGGTTCGGATGATTGACGCGCGCCCCGGCGTCGGCGGTGCGCTTCCACTGCGCGAGTGCCTCCGCGCTGGCGGGCTTCTCGCGGGGCATGGACAGCAGCAGTTCCTGGCCATTGCGGGGATCGAACACCAGCCACAGCAGGCTGCGCGGCGTCTTGCTGAGCAGGGCACGCAGCTCGAAGCGGCCGAAACGGCGCAAGGGCGCGGCCGGCGCGGCTGTGGCGGTGGTGGCGGGCGTAGAGGACACGGAGACGTTCTGGACCTGGTTAATGTGGGCGGGACCTGAACGGCCCGCCCCCCAACTTGCTCTATTTGAGCGCGAAGCGCCAGCCGGGCATAGCCTGAACTGGCGCGGGCATGACAGCTTTTTCAGCTTCTCGGCCCGGGCGTGGCGAATTCACGCCGCCGACCTGGGGGGCTGAGCCCTCTTCAGTGGCTCAGCTGGGTCCAGACCTTCTCCAGACGCTTGACGCTGACGGGCTGGGGTGTGCGCAGCTCCTGCGCGAACAGGCTGACGCGCAACTCCTCCAGCTGCCAGCGGAAATCATCCATCCGCGCGTCCGAGCTGCCTTTGAGCTCGCTCAGCCGGCGCTGCCAGCGCTGCTCCAGCGGCCGGTACTCGGCCATCCACTTGGCATCGCGGGCGGCGTCGGCACGGAGCTTGTCCAGGCGCAGGGTGATGCCCTTGAGGTAGCGCGGGTAGTGCTGCAGCTGGGCCCAGGGCGTCTGCAGCACGAAGCGCTTGCCGCACAGGCGCTGCAGCTGGGCCTGGATGTCCTCGGCCACCTCCTTGGGCGCCCGGCTGTCCTTGAGCTTGCGCAGCGCAGCCTGGTACTCGACCAGCACCGTGCCCGCCAGCCGTGCGACCTCCTGGGCGATCAGGTTGAGCCGCGTGCGGCCCTCCTCGATGCGGGCCTTGAAGCTGAACTCGTCCGTGGGCAGCGGGTCGACCAGGAAGGCGCGGTCCAGGGCCACGTCGATGATCTGGTCCCGCAGTTCCTCGGCCGTGCCCAGGCTCATGAAGGCCACGGCCATCTTCTGCAGGTCGGGGATGTTCTTCTCCAGGTACTTCAGCGGCTCGCGGATCTGCAGTGCGACGAGGCGACGCAGGCCGGCACGGTGCCGGGCGGCGGCCACCTCGGGCTCGTCGAAGACCTCGATCTCCACCTGCGCTCCCTTGTCGATCAGCGCCGGGAAGCCGATCAGCGTCTGCCCGCCCTTCTGGATCTCCATCAGCTCGGGCAGCTCGCCGAAGGTCCAGGCGGTGTAGGCCTGGGCCGCCTGCTGCGGCTTGGGCGCGGGCATGCGCACCTCCGCGCGCAAAGCCTTGCCGCCACCCGGCGTGGTGATGGGCGCGGGCGCCGGGGCCGCCTCGGGCACAGCCTGGCTCTGCAGCTTCAGCGCGGCCAGGGCCTGGAAGGCCGAGCGCGCCTGGGCGCCCAGCTCGGCCTTCAGGGCCGCCAGATTGCGCCCCTGGCCCAGCTGGCGGCCGTGCTCATCCACCACGCGGAAGTTCATGAACAGGTGGGGCGGCACCTGCTCCAGCTTGAAGTCATTGCGCTGCACGGCAATCTGGCTGCGCTCGCGCACGGCCTTGACCAGCACGTCCATGAGGCTGCCCTGGGCGAAGGGGTTCAGCTCGATGAACTCCGCCACGAAGTCCGGCAGCGGCGTGAGCCGCGCGCGGGGCTTCTGGTAGAGGCTCTTGAGCAGGGCCAGGACCTTGGCCTCCAGCATGCCCGGCACCAGCCACTCGCACTGGTCCTCGTTGACCTGGTTGAGCGCGAAGATGGGCACGGTGACCGTGACGCCGTCGCGCGCGTCACCCGGCTGGTGCAGGTACTCGGTCTTGCAGTCCACGCCGCCCAGGCGGAGCATCTTGGGGAAGGCGTTGCTGGTGATGCCGGCCGCCTCGTGGCGCATCAGCTCGTCGCGGCTGAGGTGCAGCAGGCGCGGATTGCCACGGCCGGCCTCGCGGTACCACTTCTCGAAGGTCGCCCCGGAGCACACCTCGGCCGGCAGCTGCTGGTCGTAGTAGGCGTAGATCAGGCCCTCGTCCACCAGCACATCCTGCCGGCGCGACTTGTGCTCCAGCTCCTCGACCTTGGCGATCTGCTTCTGGTTGTGGGCCAGGAAGGGCAGCTTGGTGTCCCATTCGCCATTGACCAGGGCCTCGCGGATGAAGATGTCGCGCGCGGCCACCGGGTCCACGCGGCCGAAGTTCACACGGCGGTTGTTGTAGATGACGATGCCATACAGCGTGGCGCGCTCCAAGGCCACCACCTCGGCCGCCTTCTTCTCCCAGTGCGGCTCCAGCAGCTGGGTCTTGAGCAGGTGACCGGCCATCGGCGCGATCCAGTTGACGTCGATGTTGGCCAGGCCGCGCCCATAGAGGCGCGTGGTGTCCACCAGCTCGGCCGCCACGATCCAGCGCCCCGGCTTCTTGGACAGATGCGCCCCCGGATGCCGCCAGAACTTGATGCCGCGTGCGCCGAGGTACCACTCGTCGTCGTCGCTCTTGCAGCCGATATTGCCCAGGAAGCCCGCCAGCATCGAGAGATGCACCTGGTCGTAGGTGGCCGGGCTGCCGTTGAGGCGCCAGCCATGCTCGGCCACCACGGTGTGCAGCTGCGAGTGGATGTCCCGCCACTCGCGCACGCGGCGCGGGCTGACGAAGTTGTCCCGCAGCAGCTGCTCGTAGCGGCGGTTGGAGAGCTTGTGTTCGCCCTGCCCCCCTTTGCCCTCTTCCAGCCACTTCCACAGCTTCAGATAGCCCATGAACTCCGACTTCTCGTCGTCGAACTTCTTGTGCTTCTCGTCGGCCTGCTGCTGCTGCTCCATCGGGCGGTCGCGCACATCCTGGCCACTCAGCGCGCTGGCAATGACGAGCACCTCGGTCAGCGCGTCCCGGCGCTTGGCCTCCAGGATCATGCGGCCCACGCGCGGATCCAGCGGCAGCTTCGAGAGCTCCTTGCCGATGTCGGTGAGCTCATTGCGGTCGTCCACCGCGCCCAGCTCGGCCAGCAGCTGGTAGCCGTCGGCGATGGCCTTGCGCGGCGGCGGCTCGATGAAGGGGAAGTCCTCGACCGTGCCCAGGTGCAGCGCCTTCATGCGCAGGATCACGCCGGCCAGCGAGGAGCGCAGGATCTCCGGGTCGGTGAAGCGCGGGCGGCCGAGGAAGTCCTTCTCGTCGTAGAGCCGGATGCAGATGCCGTTGGCCACGCGTCCGCAGCGGCCGGCGCGCTGGTTGGCTGCCGCCTGGCTCACCGGCTCGATCTGCAGCTGCTCGACCTTGTTGCGGTAGCTGTAGCGCTTGACGCGGGCCGTGCCGGCGTCGATCACGTAGCGGATGCCCGGCACCGTCAGCGAGGTCTCGGCCACATTGGTGGCCAGCACGATGCGCGGCGCGCCGCCGGTCTCGAAGACGCGGTCCTGCTCCTGCTGCGAGAGCCGCGCGAACAGGGGCAGCACCTCCACGCCGGGCGGATGGTGCTTGCGCAGGGCCTCGGCGGCCTCGCGGATCTCGCGCTCGCCGGGCAGGAAGACCAGCACATCGCCCGAGCCCTCGCGCCACAGCTCGTCGACGCCGTCGCAGATGGCGTTGTTGAGGTCGTACTCGCGGCTTTCCTCGAAAGGCCGGTAGCGCTGCTCGACGGGGAAGGTGCGGCCGGAGACCATCACCACCGGCGCCGGCCCCTTGGCCGAGGCGAAATGTGCGGCGAAGCGCTCGGCATCGATGGTGGCCGAGGTCACGACCACCTTCAACTCGGGCCGGCGGGCCAGGATCTCGCGCAGATAGCCCAGCAGGAAATCGATGTTGAGGCTGCGCTCGTGGGCCTCGTCGATGATGAGGGTGTCGTAGGCCTTGAGCAGCGGATCGGTCTGTGTCTCGGCCAGCAGAATGCCGTCGGTCATCAGCTTGACGCTGGCGCCCGGCTGTAGGCGGTCCTGGAAGCGGACCTTGTAGCCCACCACCTCGCCCAGCGGCGTCTTGAGCTCCTCGGCGATGCGCTTGGCCACGCTGGAGGCCGCGATGCGCCGCGGCTGGGTATGGCCGATCAGCCCGCCGCCGTTGGCCCGGCCGCGGCCCAGGGCCAGGGCGATCTTGGGCAGCTGGGTGGTCTTGCCCGAGCCTGTTTCGCCGCAGACGATGATCACCTGGTGCTCGCTCATCAGGCGAGCGATCTCCTCCCGCCGCGCCGAGACCGGCAGGCTCTCGGGGAAGGTGATGGGAGGCAGCGGATTGGCCGGCGCCTCGCGCTGCGGGCGGCGCTCGCGCGGCCTGGCCGGCGCACCGCCCGTCGGCTCACCTGCCGGACTGCTGCGCTGCGCGGGCCTGTCCCCGCCGGGGCGGCGTTCACCGGCGCCCGCGGCACGCGCGTCGCCCTCAGCTGCAGGCCGCCGGGGCCGGCCTTCCCCTCGGTCAGGGCCCATCGCCGCCTGGGCGGGCCGCTCTTGCCGGCGCGGGCGGGAGGGCTGCGCAGACGGCACGGCGGGCTGGGGGCGTTCGTGCGCCGGCGGCTCGCCGGCTGGATCGGACGGGCGTGCAGAGGCGGCCTCGGCAAAGGCCGCTGCAAGGGCGGAGGGAGGGTTCTTCTTGGAATTCACGGCGCGCGGATTATCCGTGCCCCGCGATGCAATGCCGCAAAGGCAGCGCCGGCCGCCCTTCAGCCCTCTCGCGGGAAGTAGCTGATGACGTTCACGGTGGCCCCCTGCGGGTCCTGGATGCAGGCCATGCGCCCGACAGTGGGCACGTCCATGGCCGGCATCAGCACCTTGCCACCCAGGGCCTCGCAGCGACGGATGGTGTCGTCCACGCTGGCGACGGTCACGTAGCAGCCCCAGGCAGGCGGCATGGCCGGTGCGCCCTCGGGGCAGCTGGCCATGCCGCCCACGGCCACCTCGCCGACCTTGGCCACGTAGTACTTGCCCATGGGCATGTCCATGGCCTCGATGGTCCAGCCGAAGAGGCTGCCGTAGAACTCGGCCGCACGGGCGGGATCCTGGGTCATCAATTCGGACCAGCTGAAGGCGCCCGGGGTGGTGAAGACGTCCATGATCGATCTCCTGGCAAGGTGAAGTCGGGGGAGGACCATCCTCCCGCCGGCTCTGGGCTTGCGCAAGTGCCGGGCCATGGCCCGCCCCCCGGGAAAGCCCTGCAGCTGCGGCACAATCGGGGCCCATGAGTCTGGTCTTTCCCCACACCTTCGTGCCCTGGTTCCGCGCCGTGGCGCCCTACATCCACGCCTACCGCGGCGAGACTTTCGTGGTCGGCATGACCGGGGAGCTGGTGGCGGCAGGCAAGCTCAATGCCTTTGTGCAGGACCTGTCCATCATGCACGCCATGGGCATCAACATCGTGCTGGTGCATGGCTTTCGGCCGCAGGTGAACGAGCAGCTGGCCGCCAAGGGCCAGACCTCGCGCTACAGCCATGGCATGCGCGTGACCGACGCCATCGCCCTGGACTGCGCCCAGGAGGCGGCCGGCCAGCTGCGTTTCGAGATTGAGGCGGCATTTTCCCAGGGCCTGCCCAATACCCCCATGGCGAATGCCGCAGTGCGGGTGGTGTCGGGCAATTTCCTGACCGCGCGGCCCGTGGGTATCGTCGACGGCGTGGATTTCCAGCACAGCGGCCTTGTCCGCAAGGTGGACGCCACCGCCATCCAGCGCGCCCTGGATACGGGCGCCGTGGTGCTGCTGTCACCCTTTGGTTTCTCCCCCACCGGCGAGGCCTTCAATCTCAGCATGGAAGACGTGGCCACGAGCACGGCCATTGCCCTGCAGGCGGACAAACTGCTGTTCGTCTGTGAAGTGGCCGGCGTGCCGGAAAATCCGGGCGATCCCGACAGCGCCATCGATACCGAATTGGCCCTGGCCGACGCCGAGCGCATGCTGGCCGGCAAACCCGCGCCCACGGATCCACTGGACGTGAATTTCTACCTGCAGCATTGCGTAAAGGCCTGCCAGGCCGGCGTGGAGCGTTCCCACATATTGCCGCTGGCGGTGGACGGGGCCCTGCTGCAGGAGGTTTACACCCACGACGGCATCGGCACCATGGTGGTGGACGAGAAACTCGAAAGCCTGCGCGAGGCCAATGCCGACGACATCGGCGGCATCATCGCCCTGATCGAGCCCTTCGAACGCGACGGCACGCTGGTCAAGCGCGATCGCACGGAAATCGAGCGGGATATCGAGCTCTATTCCGTGATCGAGCACGATGGCGTGATATTCGGTTGCGCGGCCCTCTATCCCTATGTGGAGGCCAAGACTGCCGAAATGGCGGCTCTCACCGTCTCGCCTGCCGTGCAAGGTCAGGGTGACGGCGACCGCATCCTCAAGCGTGTGGAGCAGCGCGCCAAGGCCATGGGCCTCCACAGCATCTTCGTGCTGACCACCCGCACCATGCACTGGTTCATCAAGCGCGGCTTCGCGCAGGTGGACCCAGACTGGCTGCCCGAGGAACGCAAGCGCAAATACAACTGGGACCGCCGCTCCCAGGTGCTGGTCAAGAAGCTCTGAGCCCTTCCCGGACCGCGCCTTCCCGACCCCAGTTTCCCCAGGTTTTTCAGCCGCGCGCTACAGTGCGGCATTGCATTCAACCCCACCGATTTCGACGAGGAATACCATGGCCCGCACCGTGCAATGCACCTATCTGAACAAGGAAGGCGAAGGCCTGGACTTTGCGCCCTATCCGGGCGAGCTGGGCAAGCGCATCTACGAGAACGTCAGCAAGGAAGCCTGGCAGCTCTGGATGAAGCACCAGACCATGCTGGTGAATGAAAACCGCCTCAATCTTGCAGACCAGCGCGCCCGCCAGTATCTGGCCCGCCAGATGGAACAGTTCTTCTTTGGCGGCGGCGCCGAACAGCCCGCCGGATACGTGCCCCCTTCCGCCTGAGGCCGGATAACCCGGCACCCGCCGCCAGAGTGCAGGCCAGGAACTTCCTGGCCTTTTTTTTGCCCCTGCACCGGGAAAATGCGGGGAGAGAAACCCCGCGGAATGCCTTCGCTTCGTTGCAAAAAAATCAAATCCCGAAGGGACATAATCCCGCCTGCACACGATCAGGAATATTTATCTACAATTCCGGGCAGAGACAATTCGTTCTCGTTACCGCGCGAGGGTTGCAAAATGGCTTCATCACTGAAGGAATTGCTGGCTCAACGAGCCGCACTGGATCAGCAAATTGCTGAAACCAAGGACAAGGAACGCAGCGAGGCCATCGCCAAGGTCCGCTCGCTGATGGCCGATTACGGCCTGACCGCGGCCGATCTCGGCTCGCGCCCGCCCAAGGCCGCCAAGGCGGCCAGCAAGGTGGCGGCCAAGTACCGCAACCAGGCCACCGGCGAAAGCTGGAGCGGCCGTGGCCTGCAGCCCAAGTGGCTGAAGGCGGCCATCGCCGCCGGTGCCAAGCTGGAAGACTTCCACGTCTGAAGACCGGCCCCCGGCCATGGCAAAAGCGGCTGCGGCCGCTTTTTTCTTGCCCTGCGCCCGCACCCGCACCACAAGGCCGGCCAGGTCTGCGGCACGCCATCCGGGCAATCCCGCCCCCTCGCCTGAGTGGCCGGGCCGAAGGCGCCTCCCGAGACCCGGCTGCTAGCATGGCCTGATCCACCCCGTGTGCCCGCGCCCGCAAAGGGCGCCTCACCCTTCCGAGTCAGCCTCGCTTGACTGTCCGCAATGCCAGGCCGGCGCGCCACGCCAGCAGCCCCTTCGCCCAAAGCCTTGCCGTCGCGGCAGGGGTGTCCGTCCTTCTTTACCTGCTGATCCGCCTCTCGCAGCGCCTGCATCTGCCGGTGGACCATGCCTGGACCCAGGCCGGGCTGGTGAGCCTGGTGCTGATCGGCCTGCTGCGCGGGCGCTGGGCCACGCTCCCACTGCTCGGCCTTGGCACCTTCGGGATGCTGCAGCTGCAGGCCTCCAGCGGCCTGGCGGCCCTGTCCCAGACGCTGAACGCACTGCTTGCGGGCGCCGCCGCCCACGCCTTTCTTTGCAGGCAGGACTTCAAGCAATCCCTGGACGACAGCCGGGACCACGAACTGGGCCTCGTGGCCTGCCTGCTGATTGCCGCACCGCTGGCCGGCCTGCTGCCGCTGATGCCCGGCATCGAGGGCTTTGAACACCGCTGGACGGCATGGCGCAGCGAACCCGCCGCCGCCGGCCTGACCCTCTTGTTCCGCTGGGCCGCCAGCAGCACGGCGCTCACCCTGACGCTGCCGCTGGTGCTGAGCCTGTACCCGCGGCCCGGCAGCACGCGCGAGCCCGCATCCACCGGCGCCATCGCGGCCGCATTGGCCTTGACCCTCTGCCTGGCCTCGAGCTGGCTGCTGCACTGGCCGCCCCTGCCCGCGCTGTGGCTGGTGCTGCTGACCCTGCTGGCCTGGCAGTCGCCCCCCTGGATCAGCAGCCTCGCCGCCCTGGCCGTGGCCACCAGCCTGGGACTGCACCACGGCGCCGAGGGCCTGTCCGAGGCCATGGAACACGGCGACGAGCCACCGCTGGAGATGGCCTGCGAGCTCCTGGCCGCCGCCATGCTGCCGATGATCGTGCAGCTGATGCGGGCGCGGCAGCGCCAGCAGCTGCAGCAATGGCAGACGCTGTTCGATGCCGGCGGGCTGGGCCTCATGGTCTGGCGCGCCAACGAGCAGCTGCCGCGACTCAGCCTGCGCTGGCAGGCCTTGAGCGGCCAGCGCGGCGGCAAGGACCTCGAACAGTGGCTGGAGCATGCCCACCCCCTGGATCGCCCCCGCGTGGCCCAGGCCCAGGAGCGCCTGCTCCAGAGCGAGGACGGTGACGCCCAGAGCGCCAGCGTGGAACTGCGCGTGCGGCCCGCCGGCGAATGGCGCTGGCTGCACTGGCATGCCCAGGTCATGGAGCGCGACACCTACGGTCATCCCGCCCTGCTGGTGGCCAGCCTGCGCGACATCACCAGCCTCAAGGTCGCCCGCGAGCGCGAGCAGCTCAGCGCCCACCTGTTCCAGACCGTGCACGAGGGCATCCTCGTGAGCGACCCGCAGCACCGGGTCGTGGACATGAATCCCAGCAGCTGCGCCATCCTCGGCCGCGACCGCGAGTCCCTGATCGGCACGCCCTGCCTGCTGGTGGATCCCGAGCTGCTGCAGCACAACGGCATCCAGCCGGATGCCCTGACCGAAGCACTGTCCCGCCAGGGCCAGTGGGAAGGGCCGCTTCGCCTGCGCAATGCCAAGGGGCAGACCAAGGTGCTGCAGGTCCGGCTGAGCCTGCTCCACGATGATGACGGCCTGCTTCGCTACCACGTCTTCGCCCTGCAGGACCGCACGCAGGAAGAGTGGCAGCAGAACCAGCTGCTGCGCCAGAACCAGTTCGATGCCCTCACCGGCCTGCCCAACCAGGCCAGCTTCGTGGTGCAGCTGGGCCAGGCGCTGGAGCTGGCGCGCAGCGAGGGCTTCATGCTGTGCGTCTGCAATCTGGACCTGGACCACTTCAGCGCCATCAATGAACGCCAGGGCCGCCCCGCCGGGGACCAGACCCTGGTGGAGATGGCCCGGCGCCTGCGCAGCAGCCTGCGCCACACGGAGCGCTGGACCGACCAACTGGCGCGCATCGGCGGTGACGGCTTCGCGCTGATCCTGCGCTGCCGCAACGTGGAAGAGGCGCGGCTGGCGCTGGCCCGGCTGCTGGACGTGGTGCGTGCGCCGCTCTACGACATCGCCCCCGGCAGCCCGCTGCACCTCACCGCCAGCCTGGGCGCTACCCTGTTCCCGCAGGATGCCTCGGACACCGAGACCCTGATGCGCCATGCCGCCCATGCCCTGTACCGTGTGAAGCGCTCGGGCCGCGACGGCTTCGAGCTCTTCGACACCGACAAGCGCCAGCGCAGCGAAGCCAAGGTGCTGGCCCTGGGTCGCATGCAGGAAGCCCTGGACCTGGGCGAGCTGCAGCTGCATTTCCAGCCCAAGGTGGACCTGCGCCGCGGCAAGGTGCTGGGCATGGAGGCCCTGCTGCGCTGGCATGACCCGGAGCGCGGACTGCTGCTGCCGGGGCACTTCCTGCCCTTGGTCGAGCACACGGGCCTGGGCGTACGGATCGGCGACTGGGTCATCGAGCAGGCGCTGAAGCAAGCCGAGCAATGGGCGGCCGACGGGCGCCCGCTGCGGATTGCCGTCAACGTCACCGCGCGGCACCTGCAGTCACCCGACTTCGCCCAGCGCCTGGACGAGCTGCTGGCACGACACCGCCCCGGACTGGCCCGGCTGCTGATGCTGGAGGTGCTGGAATCGGCCGCCCTGGCGGACGTGGCGGCGACCCAGCGGCTGATCGAGCACTGCCGCGGCCTGGGCGTGCAGTTCGCCCTCGACGACTTTGGCACCGGCTACTCCAACCTCAGCTACCTCAAGCAGCTGCCGGTGGACTTGCTCAAGATCGACCGCTCCTTCGTCCAGCAGATGCTCAGCGATGCCCACGACCGCGCCCTGGTGGAGGGCGTGATCAGCCTGGCCCGCACCTTCGGCTGCGACGTGATCGCCGAGGGCGTGGAATCCGCCGCCCATGCCCAGGCCCTGCTGGCGCTGGGCTGCGAACAGGGGCAGGGCCATGGCATCGCCAGCGCGATGCCGGCCGAGCTGGTGCCGATCTGGGTGCAGGCCTTCGAGCGTTCGCCTGACTACGACGGCCGCATCAGCGTCCCCGCGCCAATGAGCGAGTTCGCCCCCGCCGGCCAGGCCTAGGGACGGCCGGCGGACGCCGGCTTTCCGATAGACTGCCGCGGTGATTCCACCCGGCTTTATCCAGGACCTGCTCGCCCGCGTCGACATCGTCGACATCGTGGGCCGCCACGTCGAACTCAAGAAGGCAGGCATCAACCACAAGGGCCTGTGCCCCTTCCACGGCGAGAAGTCCCCCAGCTTCATCGTCAGCCCCAGCCGCCAGACCTACCACTGCTTCGGCTGCGGCGTGCACGGCAATGCCATCGGCTTCCTGATGGAACATACCGGCGCGGGCTTCATCGAGGCCGTGGAGGACCTCGCCCAGCAGGTGGGCATGCAGGTGCCACAGGACGAGCGCAGCCCGGCCGAGATCCAGCGGGCCCAGGCCCAGAAGGCTCATCAGCTGAGCCTCACCGACGTATTGGCCAAGGCCACGGAGCACTACCGCAAGCAGCTCAAGGGCAGTGCCCGCGCCATCGACTACCTCAAGCGCCGCGGACTGACAGGCACTATTGCCGCCCAGTTCGGCCTCGGCTACGCGCCCGAGGGCTGGCGCGCGCTGGCCAGCGCCTTCGCGTCCTATGACGACCCGCTGCTGGTCGAGGCTGGCCTGGTGATCCTCCAGGACGACCCGGGCAAGAGCGCGGAGGAGCAGCGCCGATACGACCGTTTCAGGGACCGGATCATGTTCCCCATCCGCAATGTCCAGGGCGAGGTGATCGGCTTCGGCGGGCGGGTGCTGGACAAGGGCGAGCCCAAGTACCTCAACTCGCCCGAGACGCCGGTGTTCAGCAAGGGTCGCGAACTCTATGGCCTCTACGAAGGCCGTACCGGGCTGCGCCAGCGCGGCTATGCCCTGGTCGTCGAGGGCTATATGGACGTGGTGGCCCTGGCCCAGCACGGCTTCAACAACGCCGTGGCCACGCTGGGCACAGCGTGCACGGCGGACCATGTCCACAAGCTCTTTCGCTTCACTGAGTCGGTGATCTTCAGCTTCGACGGCGACGCGGCCGGGCGCCGCGCCGCCGGGCGCGCACTGGAAGCCGCCCTGCCCCATGCGACCGACACGCGCAGCATCAAGTTCCTCTTCCTGCCCAGCGAGCACGATCCCGATTCCTATGTGCGTGAGCTGGGCAGCGAGGCCTTCGAGCGCTGCGTGGAGCGCGCACTGCCGCTGTCACGCCAGCTGATCGACCATTGCGGCGAAGGCCTGGACCTGGGCAGCGCCGAAGGTCGCGCCCGCCTCCTGGCCAATGCCAAGCCGCTGTGGCAGCAGCTGCCCCAGGGCCTGCTCAAGCGCCAGCTGCTGGGCGAGCTGGCCCGCATGGCGCAGCTGCCGGACCAGGAGCTGATGGATCTGTGGCAGGCCGGCGAGCCCCGGCGCCCTTCCGCCCGTCAGGAGCGACGCAGCCCCTCGCACGGTGCTGACGACGCCCCCTGGGACGGCCCACCGCCGGACCTGGACGAACTCGCCTATGCCCAGTCCGGCCAGCCGGACATGCCTGATGCAGGCCCCTCTCCCGCCGGCCAGGCTCCTGCCCGCAAGCCTGGCGGCGAGAAGAAGCCCTGGAGCAAGGATCGCAAGGACTGGAAGGAATGGAAGAAGCGCGAGCAGGACGAGACCTACGGCCTGCCCCGCCACCAGCCGGCCTCCCCGCGCGATCACGCCCTGCGCATGTTGCTGCTGCACTGCGCATGGTGGGAGCTGCTGAGCGACCAGGACCACCAGTTGCTGCACGAGCTGCCGGGCGAGCATGGCGAGGTGGTGGCCTGGCTGGAGCGCTATCTGGTCAATCACGGGCCGGGCCCCTGGTCCGTGCTGCAGGCCGCCCTGGAGGAGGAAGGCCTGCTGGAGCTGGCCCAGCGCGCCAGCGGCGGTCGCCTGCACGCCAGTGACGACGAGCTGCAGCTGGAAGACTTCCAGCGCCTGCTGCGCAAGCTGTGGATCTCCCGGCTTGAGGAGGAGTCCCGCCAGCTGAGCGCCGGCCCGGTCACGCCCGCCGTGCTGGATCAGCTGCGGGGCCTGCGCCAGCGCATCCAGGAGCTCAAGGCGGACTGAGCGCCACGGCCCGCGATGCCCGGCCGGCAGTCCCACGGGCTAGCCCTGAGGCCGGCCTTCTTTGAAAAGCGCGCGTTCTTGATGGATAATTAAGGGTTTTCGCGCGTCAAGAGTGACGGCAGCGCCTCCCGGACCCGGCCACCCACTGACCCTGGGCACCAAGATTAGGTATCAAGGCCACCTATATCCGCTTGAGGGCTGCACTTTCCAACGTACACGCTAGCCTTGTACGCGCAAAGCCCTGGCATTCGCCTTGATTGGTCGGCTCGCGCCACCATCTTGGAAGAGCCGGGGCCTATGTTTGTGCCGCCTGGGCGGCGCCTGACAGCAGGCGCGCGCAGGTGGCCGCTTGCATTGCGCACCCACTCCACTCGAGGAACTGCATGACCGCCAAGAAGACCGCGTCCAAGGCAACCGCCCCCAAGCCCGAGGAACTGGCCGAAGACACCAAGAAGCCTGCGCGCAAGAGCGCCAAGGCCGCGGCCGCGCCTGCGGCCGCCAGCGCGGGTGACGAAGCCAAGCCCAAGCGGGGTCGCAAGCCCAAGGCAGCCACCGAGACCAAGAAGAGTGCCAAGGCCAAGCCCGAGGCCGAGGAAGAGGACTTCTCCGACATCGAAGCCGAGCTTGAAGGCGAGCCCGAAGCCGAAGTCGGCGCCGAAGTCGAGGTGGAGGACAGCGTCGAAGACAAGCCCAAGGCCAAGCCCCTGCGCATGAAGGTCAGCCGCGCCAAGGAGCGCGCACTGATGCGTGAATTCGGCCTGGACGAGACGGCACTGACCGAAGAGGAAGTCGCCAAACGCCGCCAGGAGCTGAAGACCCTGATCAAGATGGGCAAGACCCGCGGTTTCCTGACCCATCAGGAAATCAACGATCACCTGCCCGAGAAGCTGATCAACGAGGAAATCCTCGAGGCCATCGTGTCCATGTTGAACGACATGGGCATCGCCGTGTACGAGCAGGCCCCCGACGCCGCCACCCTGCTGATCCAGGGCAGCACCTCGCCCACGGCCACCGAGGAAGAGGCCGAGGAAGCCGCCGAAGCCGCGCTGTCCACCGTGGACTCCGAATTCGGCCGCACGACCGACCCTGTGCGCATGTACATGCGCGAGATGGGCACCGTCGAGCTGCTGACCCGTGAAGGCGAAATCGAGATCGCCAAGCGCATCGAAGGCGGCCTGCAGGCCATGATGCTTGCCATCTCCGCCTCGCCGACGACCATCGCCGAGATCCTCTCCATGGCCGCCAAGATCCGCGCCGGCGAGCAGCAGATCTCTGAGGTGGTCGACGGCTTCGTGGCCGAGGACGAGGCCGACGACTACGTGGCCGAGGAAGACTTCGACGAGTTCGACGAAGACGATGACGACGACGGCAACGGTGGCTCCAAGGCCCTGACCAAGAAGCTGGAAGAGCTGAAGAACGCCGCCCTGGTCAAGTTCGACGCCCTGGACAGCAACTTCGAGAAGATGCGCAAGGCCTTCGAGAAGGACGGCTACCGCTCCGCGGCCTATGACAAGGCCCAGCACGCCATCAGCGCCGAGCTGATGACCATCCGCTTCACCGTCAAGACCATCGAGCGCCTGTGCGACATCCTTCGCTCGCAGGTGGATGACGTGCGCCGTTACGAGCGCGAGCTGCGCAAGATCGTGGTGGACAAGTGCGGCATGTCGCAGGAGCACTTCATCAAGACCTTCCCGCCCAACGCCCTGAACCTGACCTGGGCCGAGAAGGAAGTCGCCGCCGCCAAGCCCTACTCCGCCGTGCTGGGCCGCAACCTGCCCGCCGTGCAGGAGCTGCAGCAGAAGCTCATCGACATCCAGGCCAAGGCCGTCGTGCCGCTGGACGATCTCAAGGAGATCAACAAGCGCATGAACGAGGGCGAGAAGGCCTCGCGCGATGCCAAGAAGGAGATGATCGAGGCCAACCTGCGCCTGGTGATCTCGATCGCGAAGAAGTACACCAACCGCGGCCTGCAGTTCCTGGACCTGATCCAGGAAGGCAATATCGGCCTGATGAAGGCGGTGGACAAGTTCGAGTACCGCCGCGGCTACAAGTTCTCGACCTACGCGACGTGGTGGATCCGCCAGGCCATCACCCGCTCGATCGCCGACCAGGCCCGCACCATCCGCATCCCGGTTCACATGATCGAGACGATCAACAAGATGAACCGCATCTCGCGCCAGCATCTGCAGGAGTTCGGCTACGAGCCGGACGCCCCGACCCTGGCCGAGAAGATGGAGATCCCCGAGGACAAGATCCGCAAGATCATGAAGATCGCCAAGGAGCCGATCTCCATGGAAACGCCGATCGGGGACGACGACGACAGCCACCTGGGCGACTTCATCGAGGACACCAACAACACCGCGCCCATTGAGGCCGCCATGCAGGCCGGCCTGCGCGACGTGGTGAAGGACATCCTCGACAGCCTGACCCCGCGCGAGGCCAAGGTGCTGCGCATGCGCTTCGGCATCGAGATGAGCACGGACCACACGCTGGAGGAAGTCGGCAAGCAGTTCGACGTCACCCGTGAGCGGATCCGTCAGATCGAGGCCAAGGCCATCCGCAAGCTGAAGCACCCGAGCCGTTCGGACAAACTGCGCACGTACCTGGACAACCTGTAAAGGTTGGACAAGTACGTGTCCTGAGGCGCCAAGGCGCCTCAGGATGCCGCGCAGCGGCAACGCAGTTTGCGCCATGGCTTGCGCCAGCAAGACAGGGCACAAGCCGGTGGAAGCACCACCAACCCGCACGATGCCGCGCAGCGGCAACGCAGTTTGCGCCATGGCTTGCGCCAGCAAGACAGGGCACAAGCCGGTGGAAGTACCACCAACCCGCACGATGCCGCGCAGCGGCAACGCAGTTTGCGCCATGGCTTGCGCCAGCAAGACAGGGCACAAGCCGGTGGAAGTACTTCAGTCCGCATGGTGCCAGGGCTCGCCCAGGCAAGACATGACCCCCAGGAAGCCGATGCCCCGCATCGGCTTTTCTTTTTGCAACAAGCCGTCACCCCTTGAGACCCTCGCGCAGCACTCGCCGGGGAGAAGGGCCGTCCACACTGGCGTTATCGCCAAGTCGAGTGCCACGCCACCCCGCTACACTGCGACTTCTGTCACGCAGTATCGACATCTTTCACCCATGACCCAGATCAGCGAACGCATCGTCCTGTTTGCCGACTTGCGCGGCAGCACGGCCTTGTTCGAGACCCTGGGCAATGCCGAGGCCACCTCGGTGGTCACGCACGCGGTCAACCTCGTCGGCCGTGCCGTGGGAGACAGCAACGGCAAGCTGATCAAGACCCTGGGCGACGGCCTCATGGCGGTGTTCAGCGACGCCGGGGACGGCATCCGGGCCGCCGTGCAGATGCACGAATCCCTGCAGCGCATCGTCTCGCGCGGCCAGCAGCATGGCGCCTCGCCCGGTCTGCGCGGCCTGAAGCTGCAGGTGGCCCTGGCCGGCGGCGAGGTGGTCGAGATGAACGGCGACTGCTTCGGCGACGCCGTCAACGTGGCCGCCCGCCTGCTGGACCACGCCGGCGACAACGAGACCCTGATCACCAAGGAAGTGCTTCAGGGCCTCCCCGTCACGCAGCGTCTGCGTTTCCGCAGCCTCGACCTGATCGCCATCCGCGGCCGGGCCGAGCCCGTTCACGTCTACGTGCTGGACAACTACGCCTACAGCAGCGAGCCGGCCGCAGCCACCCAGTTCGGCGACCCCATGCCCACGGCGGACCCGGACGGCATCCGCCTGGTCTGGCTGGACCTGGACCGCATCTTCGACATCGGCAGCATGCCCGTGATCCTGGGCCGCAGCACCCAGGCCACCTATTGCATCACCGACGTCCGGGTCTCGCGCTCCCATGCCCGCATCGACTGGCACGGCGGCAGCTTCTCGCTGACGGACCTCAGCTACAACGGCACCTTCGTGCGCTTCGGCCGCGACGGCGAGATCGTCTCCCTGCGCCGCGGCTCCTGCACCCTGCATGGCAGCGGCGTGATCGGCCTGGGCGGCACGCCGTCAGACCTCTCTGCACCGACGGTGCGCTTCGAGGTCCTGCACTTCGCCGACACCGAGCCGCGCGCCATCGGGCAATCCCACAGCCGCAGCTGAGCCCGGCCTGCGGGACAATCGCCCCCATGAGCTTCAAGAAAGAACCGGGCTACCGCCATGGCAGCCCCCTGAGAACAGGCGTGCTGCTGTGCAATCTGGGCACGCCGGAGGCCCCCACCGCCCCGGCCCTGCGCCGCTACCTGGCCGAGTTCCTGAGCGACCCGCGCGTGGTGGAGATCCCTCGCCTGGTCTGGATGGTGATCCTGCACGGCATCATCCTGCGCGTGCGCCCGGCCAAGTCGGCGGCCAAGTACGCCACGGTCTGGCTGAAGGAAGGCTCGCCGCTGAAGGTCTGGACCGAGCGCCAGGCCAAGCTGCTGCAGGGCCTGCTGGGCGAGCGCGGCCATCAACTGCAGGTGCGCCATGCCATGCGCTACGGCCAACCCTCCATCGCCAGCCAGCTCGATGCCTTCAAGGCCGAGGGCGTGACGCGCATCCTGGTCCTGCCCGCCTATCCGCAGTACTCCGGCGCCACCACGGGCAGCGTGATCGATGCCGTGGCCCGCTGGGCCCTGCAAACCCGCCATGTGCCCGAGCTGCGCTTCATCAACCGATACCACGACGACCCCGCCCACATCCGGGCGCTGGCCGACAGCGTGCGCCGCCACTGGACCACCCACGGCCAGGGCGACAAGCTGGTGATGAGCTTCCACGGCATGCCCGAGCGCACCCTCCACCTGGGCGATCCCTACCACTGCGAATGCCTCAAGACCGGCCGCCTGCTGGCCCAGGCCCTCGGGCTGCGGGAAGACCAGTACCTGGTGAGCTTCCAGAGCCGCTTCGGCAAGGCCAAATGGCTGGAACCCTATACCGAGCCCACCCTGCGCCAGTTGGCCGCGACCGGGCTGAAGTCGGTGGACCTGGTCTGCCCGGGCTTCAGTGCCGACTGCCTGGAGACGCTGGAAGAAATCGCCCAGGAAGCCAAGGAGGCTTTCGAGACCTCCGGCGGCCAGCGCTTCAGCTACATCCCCTGCCTCAACGACGACCCGCAGGGCATGCGCGCACTGGCGGAGCTGGCGGAGCGCCATCTGCAGGGCTGGCCCACGAAGGACATGCCGGACGCCGCCGGGCTGCAGGCCCAGGCGGACCGCGCCCGCCGGCTGGGTGCCTCGGCATGAAGGCTCTGCCCCTGGCCGAGGAAGTGCGCCTGGACAAATGGCTCTGGGCCGCCCGCTTCTACAAGACGCGCGCCCTGGCCGTCGAGGAGATCGGCAAGGGCCGGGTGAGCGTCAACGGCCAGCCGGCCAAGCCCTCGCGTGAGCTCAAGCCCGGCGACGTGCTGCAGCTGCGCCAGGGCGTGGTGGAGCGCGAGGTCGTCGTGCGGGCCCTGTCCCACGTACGCGGCCCGGCGCCCCAGGCCCAGGCGCTCTACGAAGAAACGGCTGAAAGCCTGCTCAAGCGCGAGCAGGCCGCCGAAAGCCGCCGCCTGGCCCCCGAGCCCGCCTCCACCATCGTCCAGGGCCGCCCCACCAAACAGGACCGCCGCCGCCTGGCCGACTGGAACCGCTGGAGCGCCGAGGCGGAGCCCGACTGAGCCAGGCCCTGCTGGCTGTTGAAATCAAGGGTTTTCCCTTGAAAAAACTGAAGCAATCCCCTCTTGAACTCCAGGGCTTCGCCCCCAGCTAGCCCGCGTCGCCCCGTTTCATGGCTGGACCATGAGTTGCCGGGGCTCTTCTACGCCCACCATCCATGAGCAACGAGAACCACACCCCCGACACTGCCGCCGATGCCGCCCCTGCCGCCACCGAGCTGAGCCCGGAGCAGAAGCTGGCCGATCTGGAGGCCCGCCTGGCCGAGATGTCCGACGCCTACCTGCGCGCCAAGGCCGAGGTGGAGAACATCCGCCGCCGCTCGGACGAAGAGATGTCCAAGGCCCGCAAGTTCGCCGTGGAAGGCTTCGCCGAGGCCATGCTGCCCGTGATGGACAGCATGGAAGCTGCCATCGCCCGCCCGGACGCCCGCGTCGAGCAGGTGCTGGAAGGCGTACATGCCACCCGCCGCCAGCTGGCCGCCGCGCTGGAGCGCAACAAGGTGCTGGAGATCAATCCGGCCGCCGGCACCAAGTTCGATCCGCACCAGCACCAGGCCATCTCTATGGTGCCAGCGGACCAGGAGGCCAACACCGTCGTCGCGGTCCTGCAGAAGGGCTATTCCATTGCCGAGCGCGTGCTGCGCCCGGCCCTGGTGACGGTCGCCGCCCCCAAGTAATTCACGGTACGCGGCCCTTGAAACGCCGCGACCCAACCGCATTTCGTCCTTAACGAAACCAGATTCAGGATCAGGAGCAAAAAATCATGGGAAAGATCATCGGTATTGACCTGGGCACCACGAACTCGTGCGTGGCCGTCATGGAAGGCAACACGACGCGCGTGATCGAGAACGCCGAGGGCGCCCGCACCACCCCGTCCATCATTGCCTACCAGGAAGACGGCGAGATCCTCGTCGGCGCTTCCGCCAAGCGCCAGTCGGTCACCAACCCCAAGAACACCCTGTACGCGGTGAAGCGCCTGATCGGCCGCAAGTTCACCGAGAAGGAAGTGCAGAAGGACATCGACCTGATGCCCTACACCATCGCGCCCGCCGACAACGGCGACGCCTGGGTGGAAGTGCGCGGCAAGAAGTTCGCGCCCCCGCAGGTCAGCGCTGAAGTGCTGCGCAAGATGAAGAAGACGGCCGAGGACTACCTGGGCGAGGAAGTGACGGAAGCCGTGATCACGGTGCCCGCCTACTTCAACGACGCCCAGCGCCAGGCCACCAAGGACGCCGGCCGCATCGCCGGCCTGGACGTCAAGCGCATCATCAACGAGCCTACCGCTGCGGCCCTGGCCTTCGGCCTGGACAAGCACGGCAAGGGCGACCGCAAGATTGCCGTCTATGACCTGGGCGGTGGCACCTTCGACATCTCCATCATCGAGATCGCTGATGTTGACGGCGAGATGCAGTTCGAAGTGCTGTCGACCAACGGCGACACCTTCCTGGGCGGCGAAGACTTCGACCAGCGCATCATCGACTACATCATTGCCGAGTTCAAGAAAGAGCAAGGCGTCGACCTGACCAAGGACGTGCTGGCCCTGCAGCGCCTGAAGGAAGCGGCCGAGAAGGCCAAGATCGAGCTGTCGAACTCCTCGCAGACCGACGTCAACCTGCCCTACATCACCGCTGACGCCACCGGTCCCAAGCACCTGAACATCAAGCTGACCCGCGCCAAGCTGGAGTCGCTGGTGGAAGAGCTGATCGAGCGCACCATCGCGCCCTGCCGCACCGCCATCAAGGACGCCGGCGTGGCCGTGGGCGAGATCGACGACGTCATCCTGGTCGGCGGCATGACCCGCATGCCCAAGGTGCAGGACAAGGTCAAGGAGTTCTTCGGCAAGGACCCCCGCAAGGATGTGAACCCCGACGAGGCCGTGGCCGTCGGCGCGGCCATCCAGGGCCAGGTCCTGGGCGGCGAGCGCAAGGATGTGCTGCTGCTGGACGTCACCCCGCTCTCCCTGGGCATCGAGACCCTGGGCGGCGTGATGACGAAGATGATCAAGAAGAACACGACCATCCCGACCAAGTTCAGCCAGACCTTCTCGACCGCCGAGGACAACCAGCCGGCCGTGACCATCAAGGTCTACCAGGGCGAGCGCGAGATGGCGCAGGCCAACAAGAGCCTGGGCGAGTTCAACCTGGAAGGCATCCCGCCGGCCATGCGCGGCACGCCCCAGATCGAAGTGACCTTCGACATCGACGCCAACGGCATCCTGCATGTCAGCGCCAAGGACAAGGGCACGGGCAAGGAAAACAAGATCACCATCAAGGCGAACTCGGGCCTGTCCGAGGCCGAGATCGAGAAGATGGTGAAGGACGCCGAGGCCAATGCCGCCGAGGACAAGAAGAAGGTCGAACTGGTCCAGGCCAAGAACCAGGGCGATGGGCTGGTGCACTCGGTCCGCAAGTCCCTGACCGAGCACGGCGACAAGCTGGAAGCTGGCGAGAAGGACAAGATCGAAGCCGCCATCAAGGAGCTGGAAGAGGCCCTGAAGGGCGAGGACAAGGCCGACATCGACGCCAAGTCCGAAGCCCTGATGACCGCCAGCCAGAAGCTGGGCGAGAAGATGTACGCCGACGCCCAGGCCCAGCAGGCCGCCGGTGCGGCCGAGGCCGGTGCCCAGGCCCAGGCTCAGCAGCAGGCTTCCGCCAAGCCGGCCGATGACAATGTCGTCGACGCCGAGTTCAAGGAAGTCAAGGACAGCAAGTAATCCGACGGCCCCACCCCGCAGGCTTCGCGGCCCGCGGGGCGTGCTGACCCGCCGCGCCCCCGCCTGGGATCACCCCTTGGCCCCCGGCGCGGCGCAATTGTTTGAGAAGCCAGGATCCGCCCATGGCAAAGCGTGACTATTACGAAGTCCTCGGCGTCGCCAAGAACGCCAGCGACGAGGACATCAAGAAGGCCTACCGCAAGCTGGCCATGAAGTACCACCCGGACCGCAACCAGGGTGATGGCGCCGCTGCAGCCGAGGAGAAGTTCAAGGAGGCCAAGGAGGCCTACGAGATGCTCTCCGACGGACAGAAGCGCGCCGCCTACGACCAGTACGGCCATGCCGGCGTCGACCCGAACATGGGCGGCCGCGGTGGCCCGGGCGCGGAGGGCTTCGGCGGCTTCGCCGAAGCCTTCGGCGACATCTTCGGCGACATCTTCGGCGGTGCCGGCGGGCGTCGCGGCGGCGGCCAGCAGGTCTACCGCGGCAGCGACCTCTCCTACGCCATGGAGATCACGCTGGAGGAGGCGGCCCGCGGCAAGGAAACGCAGATCCGCATTCCTGCCTGGGAATCCTGCGAGACCTGCAACGGCAGCGGGGCAAAACCTGGCACCTCGGCCAAGACCTGCGGCTCCTGCGGCGGCTCGGGCACGGTGCACATGCGCCAGGGCTTCTTCAGCGTGCAGCAGACCTGCCCGCACTGCCATGGCAGCGGCAAGATCATCCCGGACCCCTGCACCACCTGCAGCGGCCAGGGCAAGATCAAGAAGACCAAGACGCTGGAGGTCAAGATTCCGGCCGGCATCAACGAAGGCATGCGCATCCGCTCGGCGGGCAACGGCGAGCCTGGCGTGAATGGCGGCCCGGCGGGCGACCTCTACATCGAGATCCGGATCAAGCAGCACGACATCTTCGAGCGCGACGGCGACGACCTGCACTGCACCATGCCGGTGGGCATGACCACCGCGGCGCTGGGCGGCACCATCGAGGTCCCCACCCTGGGCGGCAAGGCCGAGATCGATCTGCCCGAGGGCACCCAGCACGGCAAGACCTTCCGCCTGCGCGGCAAGGGCATCAAGGGCGTGCGCTCCAGCTATCCGGGCGATCTGTACTGCCACATCAGCGTGGAGACGCCGGTCAAGCTCACCGAGTACCAGCGCAAGCTGCTCAAGGACCTGGACAAGAGCTTCAGGGACGGCGGCGAGCGACACTCGCCCAATGCCAAGAGCTGGACGGACCGCGTCAAGGACCTGTTCAAGTAAGCGCCGGGCCCACCGCCCCCGCCTCCGATGAGCCCCCTGCGGGCTCATTTTCATTGGAGAGTGGTAATTTGGCCGCAGCTTTGCGGTTATTGCGGGTCAAGTCGCGCATGATCTGGCCGAAGATCGTCTGGACAGTTCAGGATTGAATCACCCCATGGCGGGAGGCCGCCATTGACCCATGCAGATGCTCGACAAGGACATCCAGGAGGCCTGCGCCCTGGTCATCGACAGCAACGCCACCTCGCGCAGCCTGATGGCGGCGCAGCTGCGCGAGCTGGGCGTGGGCACGGTGCGCCAGGCCACACGGGTCAAGGACGCCCGCATCATCCTGGAGCACAAGGCCTACGACATCGTCCTGTGTGACTACCACTTTGACGGCTCCGACATGTCCGGCCAGGACCTGCTGGACGAGCTGCGCCGCGAGAACCTGCTGCCCTATTCCACTGTCTTCGTGATGGTGACCGGCGAGGCCACCTACGCCAAGGTGGCGGAAGCCGCCGAGGCCGCGCTGGACGCCTACCTGATCAAGCCCTACACCAGCGCCTCGCTGTCTGACCGGCTGAGCAGTGCGCGCTATCGCAAGCGGGTGCTCAAGGACATCTTCGAGGCCATCGAGCAGCAGAATTTCGAGCTGGCGGCCCAGCTGTGCCTGAAGCGCTTCGAGGAGCGCGCCCAGTTCTGGCTTTATGCCGCCCGCATCGGCGCCGAACTGCTGCTGCGCCTCAACCGCCTGGAGGACGCCCGCAAGCTCTACGACGCCATCATCGAGGCCAAGACCGTGCCCTGGGCCCGCCTGGGCGTGGCCCGCACTGAGCTGGCCTCGGGCAACCTCGTGGCGGCCAAGCGCACCCTGGAGGCCCTGATCGGCGACATGCCCGACCATGCCGACTCCTACGACGTCATGGGCCGCGTGCAGATGGAACAGGGCGAGATCACCGACGCCCTGCGCACCTACCGCACCGCCGCCAACCTCACCCCCGGCTGCCTGCTGCGCCAGCAGCGGGCGGGCACCCTGGCCTTCTATGCCGGCGAGCGTGATGAGGCCCTGAAGCAGCTCGAGCGCGCCATGATCAATGGCCTGCGCTCCAAGCTCTTCGACATGTTCACCCTGGTCTTGATCGCCCTGATGCGCTTCGACCAGCGCGACGGCAAGAACCTCAAGCTGGTGCACGAGGCCATGCTGCGCGAGATCGAGCGCGCCCCCAAGGCCACGCGCCTGCTGCGCTTCGGCACGATGATCCAGGGCCTGCGCCTGCTTTACGAACGCCGGGTGGCCGATGCCCTGCAGCTGGCTCGCGAGATGAGCCAGGAGCTGGACAGAGAAGCCTTCGACCTCGAAGCCGCCAGCCTGCTGCTGGCCTTCTGGATCCGCTTCTCGGGCCAGGAGATCCAGCTCGAGGAGATCAAGGACCTGATCACCCGCATCGGCCTGCGCTACTGCACCTCCAAGGCCAGTACCGAGGTGCTGATCGCCATGTGCGAGAAGCAGGAGATGGCCATGACCGAGCTGCGCGAGTGCCATGCCCGCATCTTCGGCATCGCCGAGACAGCCATGCGCCACACCATGCGCGGCAGCGCGCGGGTGGGCGTGGAGCTGCTGATCCAACAGGGCGAGGAAACGCGCAATGCCAAGCTGATCGACATGGCTCAGGCCGTGCTGAAGCGGCATGCCGAGAAGATCGAGGACGCCGACCACCTCAACGTCCAGATCGAGGCCCTGCAGAAGCGCTTCGTCCTGCCCCTGGGCGTGACCATCTCACGCCGCAACGTCCGGCAGGCCGGCGGCCTGGCCCTGCGCAGCTGACAAGACCTGCCGCGGGACGCGCAGCCGCGCCCTCCCTGACAGCGCCCGGCCCGTCACCGGCCTGGGCCACAATGCCGGGCGTCCCCTGCCCAGGTCTCCTGCATGAAGCGATCCGAATTCCAAGCCGCCCCCGTCAAGCACTGGTCTGCGCTCACCCTGAGCTGGCTCGCCGCCCTGTGGATGGGCCTGCTGGCCAACTGGCCCCTGTGGCAGCGCATGCTGACCCTGCCCGAACTGGCGGGCGCCAAGGGCTGGGGTTTCATCGCCTTGTTCGCGGGCATGGTCATCGCCCTGCATGGCGCCCTGCTGAGCCTGCTGGCCTGGCCGCGGCTCTTCAAGCCCGTGCTGCTGCTGTGCCTGCTCAGCGCCGCCGCAGCGGCCCACTTCATGGGGGCCTACGGCACGGTGATGGACCCGACCATGATGGTCAATGTCCTGCAGACCGATGCCAAGGAAACCCGCGACCTGCTGAGCCTGCGCCTGCTGGCCAGCCTGCTGCTGCTGGGTCTGCTGCCTGCCCTGTGGCTGTGGCGCAGGCCCGTGGCGCCGCAGTCCTGGGCGAAGCGCCTGGGCCTGAACCTTGCTGGCTTCGTGGGCGGTCTGGCGCTGATGGTGGGCCTGGCGATGAGCAGCTATGCCGACCTGGCCTCGACCATGCGCAACTACCCGGCCCTGCGCTACATGATCAACCCGCTGGCCTCGTTCTGGTCCCTGGGCGTGGTGGCCGTCGAGTCGCACAAGGCGCCTGCCGGCCCGCCCGCGGTGGTTGCGGCCGACGCGCACTGGCAGCCCGCCGACCCGAAGGCCCGCCCTCGCCTGCTGGTGCTGATGGTCGGCGAGACAGCGCGCTCCGCCAATTTCTCCCTGAACGGCTATGCGCGCCCCACCAACCCGCGTCTGGCGGGTCTGGACGTGCTGAGCTTCCGCCAGGTCAGCGCCTGCGGCACCAGCACGGCGGCCTCCCTGCCCTGCATGTTCTCGCACCTCGGACGCAGCGCCTACCTGGACCACGGCGCCGACCAGGAAAACCTGCTCGACGCCCTGCAGCGCGCCGGCCTGGCCGTGCTGTGGCTGGACAACCAGAGCGGCTGCAAGGGCCTGTGCGATCGCGTGCCGCATGCGCACGCCACGCAGGCCGCGGGTGCGACGCCCCTTCCCCCGGGGCTCTGCGAAGGCGGCGAATGCCTGGACATGGCCCTGCTCCACGACCTGGACACCCGTCTGCAGTCCCTCGATGCCCAGCGCCGCCAGCGCGGCGTGGTGCTGGTCATGCACCCCATGGGCAGCCACGGGCCGGCCTACTTCAAGCGCTCGCCCGAAGGCCAGAAGCCCTTCCAGCCCGAGTGCCGCAGCAATGCCCTGCAGCAATGCCCCCGCGAGCAGGTCGTGAATGCCTACGACAACAGCATCGTCTATGCCGACAGCGTGCTGGCGGAAACCATCGGCTGGCTGGAGCGCCAGAAGGGTTTCGACGTGAGCCTGCTGTATATGTCGGACCACGGCGAGTCCCTGGGCGAGAACAATCTCTACCTGCACGGCGTGCCCTATGCCGTCGCCCCGAAGGAGCAGACCCAGGTGCCCTGGATCGTCTGGCTGCCCGAGACAAGCGCGCAACGCTACGGCGTGGACAGCGCCTGCCTGCGCCGGCAACTGGACAAGCCCCTTTCCCACGACTGGCTGAGCCACACGGTGCTGGGCCTGGCCGAGGTGCGCAGCGCCATCTATCGGCCCGAGTGGGACCTGATGCATGCTTGCCGCAAGGCCCCCTGAGCCCGTCCGAACTGAAGCGGCTGCAGACGGCCTCTGCGCACGGCGCTAGAACAGTTCGCCCTGGGCCGACGGCTCCGCAGCTGACGCCCCAGGGCGCATGAAGCGCGTCAGGTCCATGGGCGTCCGCTCCCGGTTCAGGCCCAGGCGCGCGCAGGCCTTGCGCATGCGCTGCTGCAGCAGCTCGGCCCACAGCCCCTCCCCCTGCATGCGACTGCCGAAGCGAGGGTCGTTGTCACGGCCGCCACGCAGGTCGCGCAGGCGGGCCATCACGCGGGCAGAACGGTCCGGGAAGTGCTGCTGGAGCCAGTCCTGGAACAGGGGATTCACCTCCCAGGGCAGTCGCAGCGGGATGCTGAAGGCCGAGCAGGCCCCCGCCTCGGCCGCCTGCTCCAGGATGCGTTCGAGCTCGGGCTCATTGATGAAGGGGATCAGGGGCGAAACGCTGACACCCACCGGCACGCCCGCCTCCGCCAGGGTGCGCAGGGTGCGCAGGCGCCGGTGCGGCGCGGCCGCCCGCGGCTCCAGGATGCGCGCGAGCTGCGGGTCCAGCGTGGTGATCGAGACATACACCGCTGCCAGGCCCTGGGCGGCCATGGGCGCGATCAGGTCCAGGTCCCGCTCCACGCCCGAGGACTTGGTGACCAGAGAGAAGGGATGGCGATACTCGGCCAGCACCTCGATCACCTGGCGCGTGATGCCCAGCCGGCGCTCGATGGGCTGGTAGGCGTCCGTGGCGGTGCCGATGCACAGCAGTCGCGGTTGGTAGCGCGGCCGTGAGAGCTCGGCGCGCAGGCGTTCGGCCGCATTGACCTTGGCCACCAGGCGGGTCTCGAAATCCAGGCCCGGCGACAGGTTCAGGTAGCTGTGGGTGGGCCTCGCGAAGCAGTAGATGCAGCCGTGCTCGCAGCCCCGGTAGGGATTGATGGACAGGTCAAAGACGATGTCCGGCGACTGATTGCTGCTGAGGATGCTGCGCGCCTGCTCCTCGAGCACCTGGGTCTCGGGGGTCAGGTCTTGCGCCTGCACCTGCTGGTCGAGGCTGCCCCAGCCGTCGTCAAAGACCTCCCGCTGGTCCCGCTCGAAACGGTGGGCGATGGCCCAGGCACTGCCGCGCCCCTTGATGGCCTGGGGCCAGGGCAGGACCTGCACGCCCTCGGCGCCTTCGGGGTCGGCGAACAGGGCATGGTCGGCAGGATCAGGGGGCGCGTGGGGCATGCTGTATTTTCATACAGTATTCCGCCATTTCAAACCCCGGACCCTGCCCCGCGTGGGGCGATCAGTACTCGTCGCCCGCCGGGCCCACATAGCCCGGCGCCAGGTTCTCGAACTTGGTGTGCATGCGCTGGAAGGCCAGCTTCACCGTGCCCACGGGGCCGTTACGCTGCTTGGCGATGATGATCTCGGCCACGCCCGGTTCCTTGCACTCTTCCTTGGTGTAGTACTCGTCGCGGTAGATGAACATGATGATGTCAGCATCCTGTTCGATGGCGCCTGATTCGCGAAGGTCGGACATCATGGGCCGCTTGTCCGGCCGCGTTTCCACGCTTCGGTTCAGCTGCGAGAGCGCGATCACCGGGCAGCGCAGCTCCTTGGCCAGGGCCTTCAGGCCCCGCGAGATCTCGCCCACCACGGTGGCACGGTTTTCCTCGCTGGCACCGCCGTTGCCGCTCATCAGCTGGAGGTAGTCGATGATGATCAGGCCCAACTGGCCACACATGCGGGCCTGGCGGCGCGCACGGGCCCGCACTTCGCTGGGCGAGAGACCGGGGCTCTCGTCGATGAAGATGGAGGCCTTGCCGAGCTTGTCCACGGCTTCGGAGAGGCGGCTCCATTCGTCGTCCGCCAGGCGGCCGGTGCGCAGATGGCCCTGGTCGATGCGGCCGATGGAACCCACCATCCGCAAGGCCAGCTGCGCCGCGCCCATTTCCATGGAGTAGATGACGACCGGCAGGCCTTCGTTGATGGCCACGTTCTCGCCGATATTGATGGCGAAGGCCGTCTTGCCCATGGAGGGGCGCGCGGCCAGGATGATGAGGTCGCCGGGCTGCAGGCCGGCGGTCATGCGGTCGAGGTCGTAGAAACCGGTGCGCACGCCGGTGACGTCCTCGGCGCCCTGCTCGGCCAGCTCGTTGACGCGGTCGATCAGCTGCACGACCAGCTGGTCCATGGACTGGAAGCCCTGCTTGCTGCGCGAGCCTTCCTCGCCGATGCGGAAGATCTTGCCTTCGGCTTCGTCCAGGATCTCGGTCACGGCCCGGCCTTGCGGTGCCAGGGCGGCGGTGGCGATCTCGTCGCTGGTGGTGACCAGCTTGCGCAGGATGGCGCGCTCACGAACGATTTCGGCATAGCGCCGCAGATTGGCCGCGCTGGGCACACTCTGCGCCAGGTCGTTGAGGTACTTCAGGCCACCGCAGTCGGCCGCCTTGCCCAGGGAGGTCAACTCCTCGAAGACCGTCACCACGTCGGCCGGCTTGCCCGCGTTGATCAGCTTGCCCAGGGCGGCAAAGATCTGCTTGTGCTCGAAGCGGTAGAAGTCCGTCTCGGTGAGCAGGTCGCCCGCACGGTCCCAGGCCGAGTTGTCGATCAGGAGGCCGCCCAGCACGCTCTGTTCCGCCTCGACGGAATGCGGCGGCACTCGCAGGCGGGCCACCTCTTCATCGCGCGGGGTACCGGGGGTCGGGGAAACGATGGCGTTCATGAAACTGCGCGGTCCTTGTCCAGACCCGTCTGCCGCCCGAACGTCGCCGAGCTGTGGACAAGTCTGTGGATGACATGGGGGCAGTCCTGTATAACTGCCAGTCCCAAAAAGACAAAAGCCGACGGCCCGTAAGGCTGTCGGCTTTGCTGATTGTGCGCAGGAGCGGGGCCCCTGCGCAATCAGGATTTGGCGAAGGCTTATTCGGCCTCGGCCACCACCTGGACGCTGATCTCGACGACCACGTCGGTGTGGGCAGCGACGTTCACGGGGAACTCGCCGATGGCCTTCAGCGGGCCATGGGGCATGCGCACTTGAGCCTTGACGACAGAGAAGCCGTTCTTGTTCAGGGCTTCAGCGATGTCGGCGTTGGTCACCGAACCGAACAGACGGCCGTCCACGCCAGCCTTCTGGGCGATGCGGATGGTCTTGCCGGTCAGGCTTTCGCCCAGGGCCTGGGCAGCGGCCAGCTTCTCAGCGGCGGCCTTTTCCAGTTCAGCGCGCTTGGCTTCGAATTCCTTGATCGCGGCCTCGGTGGCACGACGTGCCTGGCGGGTCGGGATCAGGAAGTTGCGGGCGTAGCCGTCCTTGACCTTGACGATGTCACCCAGGTTGCCGAGGTTGGCCACCTTTTCAAGCAGGATCACTTGCATGGTGTCTTAACTCCTCAAACCTTGTGCTGGTCGCTGTAGGGCAGCAGAGCCAGGAAACGGGCGCGCTTGATGGCGACGGTCAGCTGACGCTGGAAGAAGGCGCGCGTGCCGGTCAGGCGAGCGGGCGTGATCTTGCCGTTTTCAGCGATGAAATCACGCAGCGTGTCCACGTCCTTGTAGTCGATCTGCTCGACACCGGCGACGGTGAAGCGGCAGAAACGCTTGCGGCGGAACAGCAGCGATTGTTGGTTGCGCTTGGGCTTGCGGTCCTTGGAGAACCGACCCTTACCACGTGCTGGGGGCATAGTGTGACCTCTTAACTTTTCAATCCGGATAACGAATCAGGCGCTGCGAGCCTCATCCAGGGCGGTGACATGGAACAGCGTTCCACAGCCGTTGCGCTGGGCGCTGAGGAAGCCGCTGAAGCGGGCTTGACCTCCGATGCCGAGCGTCTGGATGCGCTTGACGATCTCTCCGATCACCACGGCCCGGATCTCCAGGGAGACCTTGCGGGGCCTTCCGGCTTCCTGGACCTCGGAATCGGCCTTGAGGCTGAAATCCAGGGCCGGCATGCCGGCGGGGGTGTAGCGGATCAGACCGACTTCCTGTACCTGCGCGGTGAGAATCAGTTGATTCACTGTCACTGCAAACGCGGTACGGCTCGCTTCAGAACCTGGGGCTTAGGCTTCCTGAGGAGCCTTGCGGGCTTCCTCGCGCTCGACCGCCTTCATCATGACGGAGGGAGCGGTGTCGGCCTTGCTCTTGACCACGGTCATGTGGCGCAGCACGGCGTCGTTGAAGCGGAAGCCGGTCTCGAGCTCAGCCAGGGTTTCCTTGCTGCATTCGATGTTCAGGCACAGGTAGTGCGCCTTGGCCAGCTTCTGGATCAGGTAAGCCAGTTGACGGCGGCCCCAATCTTCGACGCGGTGAACCACACCACCACCGGTGGTGATCAGGCCCTTGTAACGTTCCAGCATGGCCGGAACCTGTTCGCTTTGATCCGGATGGATCAGCAGAACGATCTCGTAGTGACGCATAAACACTCCTTGTGGATTCCAGCCGGGCTCATCGGAAATGACAGCCTGGCTGAGGAAGCCGAACCCCAGCGTCTTCTCTGGGTCCGGCAAGGGAAAGCCCGCGATTGTAGCCGCAAAACGCGGCAAGTGCCAAATCGAGCCCCACCCAGCCTTGTCCGGCAGCCCGGGCAGCCTGCGTGGCGAGGCCAGCGCCTGTGCAGCGCCGCCGGCCCCACCCTCCCCCTGGGGCCGGATCCGGGGGCCGTTGCCCGGCGGTCCGGGCTCAGGGTTGCGGCGGCCGGTGCAGCAGCGCGATGCGCTCGCGCACCTCCTGGCTGGGAGCGGGCGTGAGCCAGCTCACCAGCATCATCGCCAGCACGCCCGCCGGGATGCCGAACAGGCCCGCGGAGATGGGCTGGATGCCCCACCAGGTCTGGGCCGGCCCGGGCACGCCCAGGCTCAGGCGCAGCATGGCACTGGCATGGACCATGTAGTAGACGGTCACGCACAGCCCCGTCAGCATGCCAGCCAGCGCGCCGTGCTTGTTGGCCCGGCCCCAGAAGATGCCCAGCACCAGGGGCGGCACGAGGGTGGCACCGGCCAGGGAGAAGGCGGCGGCGACCATGAAGAGGATGTCCGCCGGCTTCTGGGAGGCGATGGCCGCTGCGCTCAGCGCCGTGGCCAGCAGCAGGGCCTTGGAGAGGGTCACACGCCGGGTCGCCGAGGCGCGCGGGTTCACGCCGCGGTAGTAGACGTCGTGGGTCAGCGCGCTGGAGATGGTCAGCAGCAGGCCGTCTGCCGTCGAGAGCGCCGCCGCCAGGCCGCCCGCCGCCACCATGCCCGAGATCACATAGGGCAGCCCGGCCAGCTCGGGCGTGGCCAGCATGATGATGTCCCCGCCGATGCGCAGCTCGGCCAGCTGCAGGATGCCGTCGCCGTTGACGTCGGTGATGGACAGCAGGCCCGGATCCACCCGCATCCACTGCCCGATCCAGCCCGGCAGCTCGGCGATGGGTGTGCCGATCAGGCCGTTGAAGACCTCGTACTTGACCATCACCGCCAGGGCCGGCGCCGTGAAGTAGAGCAAGGCGATGAAGAACAGGGACCAGGCCACCGAGTAGCGCGCCTCGCGCACCGTGGCCGTGGTGTGGTAGCGGATCAGAATGTGCGGCAGCCCCGCCGTGCCCACGGCCAGGCAGAAGACCAGGGCCAGGAAGTTGCGGCGGGAGCGGTCGAAGTCCTCGCGCTCGTCCAGCGTGCCATCGGGCTTGCCCGCGAAGGGCTGTGCATGGGGCGGCATGCCGGCCAGGGGCTGGGCCAGGTGCTCGTCCTGCAGCTTGGCGCGGGTCCAGCGCTCCTCGGCCTCCGCGGGCGTCTTGGGCAGGGCAGCGCGCTGCTTCTCGGCCTGCTGGATCTGGGCCAGCGTGGCCTCGCGGGCCTTGAGCTCCGCAATGCGCCGCGAGGCTTCGGCGCGCTCGCGTGCCAGAGCCTGCTCGGGGTCCTGGAGCTTGCGCTCGTAGTCGCGGGCGCGGCTGGCGAAGAACTCGCGCACCGAGGTCTCGCCCGGGTCGCGCACCAACTCCTGCTCGCGCTCGGTGATGCGCTGCACCTGATAGCCGTAGACCGCCTGCGGGATGGGCACGCCGGTCTGCTTGACCGAGAGCCAGACCACGGGCACGAGGTAGGCCAGGATCAGCACGATGTACTGCGCCACCTGGGTCCAGGTCACGGCGCGCATGCCGCCCAGGAAGGAGCACACCAGCACGCCCCCCAGGCCCACGAAGACGCCGATCTCGAAGGTCAGCCCCGTCAGCCGCGTGGTGATCAGCCCTACGCCGTAGATCTGCGCCACGACGTAGATGAAAGAGATGACGATGGCCGCGGCGGCGCCGAAGAGGCGCACCCATTGGCTGTCGTAGCGCTGGCCCAGGAAGTCGGGGATGGTGAACTGCCCCAGGCGGCGCAGGTAGGGCGCCAGCAGCAGGGCCACCAGGCAGAAGCCGCCCGTCCAGCCCAGCACGAAGGCCAGGCCGCCGTAGCCGCTGAGGTACAGCGTACCGGCCATGCCGATGAAGGAGGCGGCGCTCATCCAGTCCGCCCCGGCCGCCATGCCGTTGTAGAAGGCCGGCACGCGGCGCCCGGCCACGAAGTACTCCTCCGGGTCCGTGGTGCGGGAGATGATGCCGATGCCCGCATAGACCAGCACCGTCACCGCCAGGAAGCTGAAGCCGATCCAGCTCTTGGGCATGCCCCATTGCTCCAGCAGGGCCAGCAGGGCCACGAAGAGCACGAAGCCGACGGTGAATCCCGCGTAGATGCGGTTCAGGCGCGGCAGCAAGGGGCGGGATGGCATGGCGGCAATGATGCGGGAGAGCGGCCGGCGGCCGCATCAAGATCAACCCGGCCGAGTGTCGGCGAGCCAGGCCCCACAAGACAGAGGGCCCCGCGGGGCCCTCTGATTCAGCTCAAGCAGCGATCAACGCTTGGCAAGGCGCTGCCACGTGTCGATGACGCTGTCCGGGTTCAGAGACATCGACACGATGCCCTCCTGCGCCAGCCAGTCCGCGAAGTCCGGGTGGTCGCTGGGGCCCTGGCCGCAGATGCCGATGTACTTGCCGGTGGCGCGGCAGGCCGTGATGGCGCGGGAGATCAGGGCCTTCACGGCGGAGTCGCGTTCGTCGAAGTCGCCGGCCAGCAGTTCCAGGCCGGAGTCGCGGTCCAGGCCCAGGGTCAGCTGGGTCAGGTCGTTCGAGCCGATGGACATGCCGTCGAAGTGCTCCAGGAACTGCTCGGCCAGGATGGCGTTGCTGGGCACCTCGCACATCATAATCAGGCGCAGGCCGTCGGTGCCGCCGGCGGCGGCGCGCTTGAGGCCGCGCTCGGCCAGCATCTCGACGACGCGCTCGGCCTGACGGACCGTGCGCACGAAGGGCACCATGATCTCGACGTTGGTGAGACCCATGTCATTGCGCACGCGCTTCAGGGCTTCGCACTCCATCGCGAAGGCGTCGGAGAACTCGCCGCTGATGTAGCGCGAGGCGCCACGGAAGCCCAGCATGGGGTTCTCTTCATCCGGCTCATAGCGTGAGCCACCGATCAGCTTGCGGTACTCGTTGCTCTTGAAGTCGGAGAGGCGAACGATGACTGGACGCGGGAAGAAGGCGGCGGCGATGGTGGCGATGCCCTCGGCCAGCTTGTCCACGTAGAAGGCGCGCGGCGAGGCATGGCCGCGGGCCACGGACTCGACGGCCTTCTTCAGGTCGGCATCGATGTTCGGATAGTCCAGGATGGCCTTGGGGTGGACGCCGATGTTGTTGTTGATGATGAACTCGAGGCGGGCCAGGCCCACGCCGCTGGAGGGCATCTGGGCGAAGTTGAAGGCCAGCTGCGGGTTGCCCACGTTCATCATGATCTTGACGGGGCAGTACGGCATCTCGCCGCGGTGCACCTCGGTGATCTCGGTCTCGAGCAGGCCGTCGTAGATGTGACCGGTGTCGCCTTCCGAGCAGGCCACGGTGACCAGTTGGCCGTCCTTGAGCTTCTCGGTAGCGTCACCGCAGCCCACCACGGCCGGGATGCCCAGCTCGCGGGCGATGATGGCCGCGTGGCAGGTGCGGCCGCCGCGGTTGGTGACGATGGCGCTGGCGCGCTTCATCACCGGCTCCCAGTTGGGATCGGTCATGTCGGTGACCAGCACGTCACCGGGCTGCACGCGCTCCATCTCGGAGATGTTGTGGACCAGGCGGACCGGGCCGGTGCCGATCTTCTGGCCGATGGCGCGGCCCTCGGCCAGCACCACGCTGTGGCCCTTGAGCTTGTAGCGGTGCTCGACCTGGCCCTCGGCCTGGCTCTTCACCGTCTCGGGGCGGGCCTGCAGGATGTAGAGCTTGCCGTCGATGCCGTCGCGGCCCCACTCGATGTCCATCGGGCGGCCGTAGTGCTGCTCGATGATGAGAGCGTACTTCGCCAGCTCGGTGACCTCATCATCGTTCAGCGAGTAGCGGTTGCGCTGCTCGGGCGCGGTGTCCACGGTCTTGACCAGCTTCTTGGTCGCGGCCTTTTCCTCGGGCGTGCTGAACTCCATGCGGATCAGCTTGGAGCCCAGGTTGCGGCGGATCACGGCGAACTTGCCCTTGGCCAGTGCCGGCTTGTGCACGTAGAACTCGTCGGGGTTGACGGCGCCCTGCACCACGGTCTCACCGAGGCCGTAGCTGGAGGTGATGAAGACCACGTCCTTGAAGCCGGACTCGGTGTCGATGGTGAACATCACGCCGGCCGAGCCGAGGTCGGAGCGCACCATGCGCTGCACGCCGGCGGACAGGGCCACCTCGCTGTGCTCGAAGCCCTTGTGCACGCGGTAGCTGATGGCGCGGTCGTTGTAGAGGGAGGCGAAGACCTCCTTCATCTTGTGCAGCACTTCCTCGATGCCATGCACGTTCAGGAAGGTCTCCTGCTGGCCGGCAAAGGAGGCGTCGGGCAGGTCCTCGGCGGTGGCGGAGGAGCGCACGGCGAAGGTCGCCTCGAGGTTGTCGGCCGTCAGCGCGGCAAAGGACGTGCGGATGGCCGCTTCCAGGTCCGCCGGGAAGGGCTGGGCCTCGACCCACCCGCGGATCTCGGCACCGGCCTCGGCCAGGGCGCGGACGTCGTCGGTGTTGAGGTCGGCCAGGCGCTTCTGGATACGCGCATCCAGGCCCTGGAACTTCAGGAACTCGCGGAAGGCATGGGCCGTGGTGGCAAAGCCGCCGGGCACGCGCACGCCGGAGGCGGCAAGCTGCGAGATCATTTCGCCGAGGCTGGCGTTCTTGCCGCCAACGACCTCGACGTCGCTCATTCTCAGATTCTCAAACGGGACGACCAGGGCGGCCGCATCGAAGCGAGAGGACATGGGAAAACTCCGTGATGTTGTGAAACCGGGGCTCCCACGCCGGGCGCAGCGGGCTCGCGGGTGGCGAGCGGCGCGTCCTTCGGCGCAGCACTGGCAGCGAACTTCACCCAGGGAAAGGCATGCGCGGCTCCACCATTTCTGAATTCTGCTTGGAGGAGGAACGGCGGCATGGCGCTAGGGTGTGGCATTTCCAGCGATCGAATGCGGCCGATTCTACGGGTATCAGCTTCTATGATGGAACACCACGAAACCAGGTTTGCCGGAGAAACAGGACATGCCCAATCGCACCGTGTATTTCGTCTCGGACGGCACCGGGATCACCGCAGAAACCTTCGGGAACTCGATCCTGGCGCAGTTCGGCGGCAAACCGCGCCATGTGCGCCGCCCCTTCATCGACACGGCCGACAAGGCCAGACAGGTGGTCCGTGAGATCAATGACTTGTGCGATAGCGAAGGCCAGCGGGTCATCGTCTTCGCCACCCTGGTCAACACCGAGGTGCTGGAGGTGGTCCGCGCGCAGTGCAAGGGCCTGCTGCTGGACATGTTCGGCACCTTCATCGCGCCGCTGGAGGAGGAGCTGCAGGTCAAGTCCAACCACCGCGTGGGCCGCTTCTCGGACGTGGCCAAGAGCCAGGAATATCACGACCGCATCGAGGCCATCAACTTCTCCCTGGCCCATGACGACGGGCAGTCCGCCAAGAACCTGGACACCGCCGACGTCATCCTCGTGGGCGTGAGCCGCTGCGGCAAGACGCCCACCTCGCTGTACCTGGCCATGCAGCACGGCATCAAGGCCGCCAACTACCCGCTGATCCCCGAGGACTTCGAGCGCGGCAAGCTGCCCTCCACGCTGAGCCCGCACAAGCGCAAGTGCTTCGGCCTGACCATCGACCCGGAGCGCCTCTCGCAGATCCGCAATGAGCGCCGCCCCGGCAGCAAGTACGCCGACATCCTCAACTGCCGCTACGAGGTCAACGAGGCCGAGACCATGATGAAGCGCGAGGGCATCTCGTGGCTGTCCTCGACGCACAAGTCCATCGAGGAGATCGCGACGACCATCCTGCGCGACATCCGCCCCGATCGGCTGATCTATTGACCCCCCCTACTCGCTTCGCGAGCCCCCCAGGGGGCGCACCCGCAGGCCCGGGCTACTGCTCACCCCCTACTCGCTTCGCGAGCCCCCTCAAGGGGGCGCACCCGCAGGCCCGGCAAAGCCGGATCCTCGGGTGCCGTGCAGGGCGGAAAGGCCCGGCTGCGGTGCAGCGGGCCTTTCCTTCTCTAAGAGCAACGCCGCTGTGATCGGTGACTGAGGGTCAGGCCAGCAGCCGTTGGCGAGCGCTCTCGTAGAGGCAGATGCTGGCGGCGCTGCCAACGTTGAGTGATTCTTCGCCGCCGGGCTGGGGGATGCCCACGGTCAGGGTGCAGCGCTGCATCAGCTCGGGCTGCACGCCCTGCCCTTCGTGGCCCATCACCCAGGCGCAAGGGCTGGGGAGCTGCACGCGGTGCAGTTCAGCTTCGGCATGGGAGCTGGTGGCGATCAGGGGGAGCTGGAGGCGGTCGAGGTCGGCGGGCTGCAGGCCCTCGACCAGGCGCAGGCCGAAGTGCGCGCCCATGCCGGCGCGCAGCACTTTCTGCGACCACAGCGCGGCCGTGCCCTTCAGTGCGGCGATCTGGCGGAAGCCCATGGCCGCGGCACTGCGCAGGATGGTGCCGACATTGCCCGCGTCCTGCAGGCGGTCCAGCACCACGGTGTCCATGCCCGGCTGCAGGACGGCGTCCGACGGCAGGGCCATCTCGAAGCCCATGCGGGCCGGGCTTTCCAGGCCGCTCAAGCCCTGGAACAGGCCCTCGTTGACGACCAGCACCAGCGGCGCCTCCTCGGCCAGGGCCATCAGTGCCGGATCCTGGCAGGCGGTCTCGGTGATCACCGCCATCGACGGCCGGCAGCCGCGCTGCAGGGCCGCCCGCGCCAGATGGTCGCCTTCCAGCCAGACGCTGCCGAGCTTGCGGTAGGCCGTGGCCTCCTGGGCCAGCTTGCGCAGGCGCTGCAGCTTGGGGTTGTCGCGGGCGCTGATGTGCTGGAGCTGGGGCTTCATTCGAGGAGTGCTTTCACGGGGCCGAAGCTGCGGCGGTGCCAGGGGGTCAGGCCATGCTCGCGCAGGGCCTGCAGGTGCTCGGCCGTGGGATAGCCCTTGTGGCCGGCGAAGCCGTATTCGGGATGGCTGGCATGCCATTGCTGACACAGGCGGTCGCGGTGGACCTTGGCCAGGATGGACGCGGCCGAGATGGCCTTGACCTTGGCATCACCCTTGACGATGGCCTCGGCCGGGATCTTGAGCGTGGGCAGGCGGTTGCCATCCACCAGCACCTTGGCGGGCTTCAGGCGCAGGCCCTCGACGGCGCGACGCATGGCCAGCATCGTGGCCTGGAGGATGTTGAGTTCGTCGATTTCCTCGACGCTGGCCTCGGCAATGCAGCAGCACAGGGCCTTGGCGCGGATCTCGTCAAAGAGCTGCTCGCGGCGCTTCTCGCTGAGCACCTTGGAATCGGCCAGCCCGGCGATGGGATGCTCGTCGTCCAGGATGACGGCCGCGGCCACCACCGGGCCGGCCAGGGGCCCGCGGCCCGCCTCGTCCACGCCGGCCATCAGGCCCGGGGCGTCCCACAGCAGGCCCAGCTGGTGCGGGGGCTCAGGACGCGAGGACTTGCGCGATGGCATCGGCAGCGCGCTGCGCGGTGTTGCAGCGCAGGGTCAGGTGTTGCTCATGGAAGGTGGCGATGGCTGCGTCGCGGCGCGCCGGATCGTCCAGCCAGGCCAGGCCTTCGCGGGCCAGGGCCTCGGGCGTGCAGTCGTCCTGCAGCAGCTCGGGCACGACGAAGCGGCCGGCCAGCACATTGGGCAGGCCCACCCAGGGCTGCAGGCGCTTGGCGCGGATGCGCCACCAGTTCAACGCATGCAGGCGGTAGGCAATCACCATGGGCCGCTTGAACAGCGCAGCCTCCAGTGTGGCGGTGCCGCTGGCCACCAGCGTGAGGTCGCAGGCGGCCAGGGCCTCATGGGACTGGCCGTCCAGCAGCACCAGGTCCAGCCCCGGCGCATGCTTGCGGACCAGCGGCTCGACGAGGCTGCGCAGGCCCGGCACCACCGGCATCACAAAGCGAAGCGCGGGGCGGACCCGGCTCATCAGCGCGGCGGCCTGCAGCAGGGGCTCGGCGATGTAGCGGATCTCGCTCTTGCGGCTGCCAGGCAGCAGGGCCACGACGGTGTCGCCCTCCCCCAGTCCGAGCTTGCCACGGGCGGCGGCCCTGGGCGGCTCCAGGGGGATGACGTCAGCCAGCGGATGGCCCACATAGCTCGCCGCGATGCCGGCCTCGGCCAGCAGCGCGGGCTCGAAAGGGAAGAGGCACAGCACATGGTCCGTCGAAGCGCGGATCTTGTTCACGCGCTCGGCGCGCCAGGCCCAGATGGAAGGGCAGACGAAATGGATGCTCTTGATGCCCGCGGCCTTGAGCTTCGCTTCCAGCGCGAAGTTGAAGTCGGGGGCATCGATGCCGATGAAGGCGCGCGGCGGATCCGCCAGCAGGCGCTCGCCCAGGGCCTTGCGGATCCCGAGGATCTCGCGCAGGTGCAGCAAGGCATCGACATAGCCGAAGACCGAGAGCTTGTGATGCGGCCACCAGGCCTCGAAGCCCTGAGCCGCCATGCGCGGCCCCCCGATGCCGGCCGCCTGCAGACCCGGCCAGCGCTCACGCAGGCCTGCCAGCAGCAGGCCGCCGAGGAGGTCGCCGGAGGCCTCGCCGGCCACCAGGCTGAGGCGGGGCGCGGCCTCAGGCATGGTCAGCGGATGATGCCGCGCGTGGCGGTGTTGAGAAAATCCAGCATCAGCTGGATGGTGTCATGCGCGTCCGCGTGCTCACCCTGCAGCGCCATCATCTCCATCTTGGCCTGGTCGACCGTGAGGCCGCGCCGGTAGAGGATGCGGTACATCTGCTTGACCGCATTGAGCTGCTCGGGCGTGAAGCCTCGGCGCTTGAGGCCTTCGAGGTTGAAGCTGCGGGCCTCGGCCGTGTTGCCGGCGGCCATGATGAAGGGCGGCAGGTCCTGGAAGAGGATGGAGCCCATGCCCGTCATGCTGTGCGCGCCGATATGCACGAACTGGTGCACCACCGTGAAGCCGCCCAGGATGGCCCAGTCACCCACATGCACGTGGCCGGCCAGTTGCGCGTTGTTGGCGAAGATGGTCCGGTTGCCCACCACGCAGTCATGGGCCAGGTGGACGTAGGCCATGATCCAGTTGTCATCGCCCACGCGGGTGATGCCGGCGTCCTGCGAGGTGCCCCGGTTGAAGGTGCAGAACTCGCGCACCACATTGCGGTCACCCACGATCAGCTGGGTGGGCTCGCCGGCGTACTTCTTGTCCTGCGGCGCGGCGCCAATGGAGCTGAACTGGAAGAACTGGTTGTCGCGGCCGATGGTGGTCGGGCCTTCGAGCACGCAGTGCGGGCCGATGCGGGTCCCGGCATCGATCTTCACGCCGGCCCCGATGAGGGTGTAGGCACCGACCTCGACCGAGCTGTCCAGCTCGGCCTTGGGGTCCACGATGGCGGTGGGATGGATCTTGCTCATCGACTGCGTTCCAGAGTCCGGGGGGGCGGTTGAAGGGCGGGCGCGAAGGCCTCAGGCCTCGATGCGGCGCATGGTGCACATCAGCTCAGCCTCGCAGGCGATGTCATCGCCCACATAGACCTTGCCGGTGTACTTGAAGATGGACGCCTTGGCGCGATCCAGGGTCACGTCCAGCACCAGCTGGTCGCCGGGCTCCACGGGGCGCTTGAAGCGGGCGCCGTCGATGCCGGCGAAGTAGCAGACGGTCTTGTCGTCCAGCTCGGTGTCCAGGCTCACCAGGGTCAGCACCGTGGCCGCCTGGGCCATGGCTTCCAGCATCAGCACGCCGGGCATCACCGGGCGGTGCGGGAAGTGGCCCATGAAATAGGGCTCGTTGATGGACACATTCTTCAGCGCACGGATGCGCTTGCCCTTCTCGATCTCCAGCACGCGATCCACCAGCAGGATGGGGTAGCGGTGGGGGATCTTGGCCAGGATCTGGTGGATGTCCATCTTGGTGTCGGTCGCGGTCGTCATTCTTTTCTCTCTAGGGCGCGCAAACGGTCGCGCATGGCATGCAACTGTCTCAGGGTTGCTGCATTCTTTTCCCAGCTGGCATTGTCGTCGAAGGGGAAGACGCCGCTGTACTGGCCGGGCTTGGTGATGGTGCGGGTGACCACCGTGGCGGCGGACACATGGACGTGGTCCGCCAGGCTCAGGTGCCCCAGCACGATGGCCCCGCCGCCCACGGTGCAGTGGGCGCCGATGCGCGCGCTGCCCGCCACGCCGGCGCAGCCGGCCATGGCCGTGTGGGCGCCCACGTGCACGTTGTGGCCGATCTGGACGAGGTTGTCGAGCTTGACGCCCTCCTCCAGGATGGTGTCACCCAGGGCGCCGCGATCGATGCAGCTGTTGGCGCCGATCTCGACGTGGTCCCCGATGCGCACGGCACCGAGCTGCTCGATCTTCTCCCAGCGCCCCTGGCTCAGCGCGAAGCCGAAGCCGTCCGCACCGATCACCACGCCGCTGTGCAGGATGCAATGCGCGCCGATGTGGCAGTCGAAGCCCACGGTGACGCGCGGCGCCAGGCGGCTGCCAGCGCCGATGTGGGCGCGGGCCTCGATCACGCAGTGGGCGCCGATACGGGCGCCCTCACCGACCACGGCGCCGGACTCGATCACGGCCAGGGGGCCGACGTCCACGCCCTGTCCCAGCTGCGCGTCATCGGCGATCACGGCGGAGGGATGGATACGGGCCGGCGGCAGCGGGCGCACCTGGCGGGCCCACCACTGGGTGAGGCGGGCGAAGTAGAGGTAGGGATCGGGCGTGACGATCACCGCGGCACCGGGCTGGCGCTGGGCCGCTGCCTCGGCCAGGGCGGGCGCCACGATCACGCAGGCGGCCTGCGTGGTCTTGAGCTGAGACTGGTAACGCACATTCGCCAGGAAGGCGACGGACTGGGCATCCGCCGATTCCAGCGCGGCGATGCGCCGGATGGGGGTTTCGGGCGCACCAAGAAGATCGCCGCCCAAGGCGGCGATCAGGTCAGCCAGGGTGACGGCGGTGTCCAATCACTTCTGGGCGTTGAGCGCGTCGATCACTTTCTTGGTGATGTCCACGCGGTTGCTGACGAAGCTGGCGTCCTGCAGGATCAGGTCGTATTTCTCGCTGTCGAAGATCTGCTTGACGATGCGGTTGGTGCGCTCGATCAGGGTCTGCAGCTCTTCGCCACGGCGCTGCTGCAGGTCTTCGGAGTACTCGCGCTTCTTGCGCTGCAGATCGCGCTCCTGCTCGGCCAGGTCTCGCTGGCGGCGGCTGCGGTCGGCTTCGGCGAGCAGGGTGGAGTCCTTGTCGAACTTCTCGGCCGCCTGGCGCAGCTTCTGCTCGGCGTCCTTGATGTCCTTCTCGCGACGGCTGAATTCCGTTTCCAGCTTGGTCTGTGCGGCCTTGGCGAAATTGCTCTCACGCGTGACGCGCTCGAGGTTCACGTAGCCGATCTTGAGTTCCTGGGCTTGCAAGGTCATCACCGGCGCGGCCACCAGGGCCAGGGCGCACAGCGACTTCATCAAGGTGCTCTTCATCAGAATGCAGTCCCGACTTGGAATTGGAATTTCTCGATTCTATCTGTGCGGCTCTTGACAATCGGCTTGCCCATGCTGAGCTTGAGCGGCCCCATCGGGGACAGCCAGCTGATACCAATACCCGCCGACATACGGATCAGATCAAGATCCTTCCTCATGTTTTCAGGGATGTTAGATCGATCAATATTGGTATTCCACACATTGCCGGCATCCACGAAGGTAAACAGGCGGAACGACTTGTCGTTGCCTGCACCGGGAACGGGCAGGTAGAGCTCGGCGTTGACATTGGCGCGCAGGTTGCCACCAATGTTCGAGCCCGTGTAATCGACCGGACCCAGCGAGTTGGACTCGAACACCCGCACCGAACCCAGGCCGCCGGCGTAGTAGTTCTTGAAGACGGGGTACTTTCGCCCGCCCAGGCCCACGCCCCAGTCCAGCTGGGCGTTGATCATCCAGCTGAACTTGTTGGTGATGGGGAAGAACTGCTGCCACTGCAGGCTGGCACGCGCATAGCGGGCGTCGCCCAGGGCGCTCATCTCGAGGTTCACGCGCTGGTACTTGCCGGCGGTGGGCGAGATGATGCTGTCGCGCTGCTCGTTCTGCCAGCCGATGGTGAAGGGGACCGCCAGGCTGTTGTTGCCCTGCTCCAGCACATGCAGCTTGTACATCAGCGGAACGCCGGTGTCCGTCGAGATGTGCGTCTTCTCGACGCCCAGGCCGAAGAAGACGGTGTCCAGCTCCGAGAAGGGCACGCCGAAGCGCAGCGAACCGCCGTAGGTGGCGAACTCGTAGGTGTCGCCGAAGCTGTTGTAGGGCTTGCTGGTGCGGTAGAAGACGTCCACGCCGCGGGACACGCCGTCCACGGTGAAGTAGGGATCGACGGTCGACACGGACAGCGCGCGGCCGGTCTTGGCGGTGTTCACCTCCAGGCCCAGGTAGTTGCCGGAACCGAAGACGTTGTCCTGGCGGATGGAGCCGGTGAACGAGACGCCCTGCTGGCTGCTGTAGCCGGCGCCCACCATGATGTTGCCGGTGGGCCGCTCGGTCACGGCCAGGGTGACGTCGACCTGGTCGGGCGCGCCCGGCACCTCGCTGGTGTCGATGGTGACGTCCTTGAAGTAGCCCAGGCGCTCCACGCGGTCGCGCGAGAACTTGATGCGTGCGCCGTCGTACCAGGCGCCTTCGAACTGGCGAAACTCGCGGCGGATGACTTCGTCTCGGGTGCGCGTGTTGCCTGACACCAGCATGCGACGCACATAGACGCGGCGGCCGGGATCGACCACCAGGGCCACCACCACCTGACCGGTGGTCTTGTCGATCTCGGGACGGCTTTCCACGCGGGCGAAGGCGTAGCCGAAGGTACCGAGGTAGTCGGTGAAGGCACGCTTGGTCGCGGTGACGGATTCGTCCTTGTAGGCCTGGCCCGGCTTGATGCCCACCAGGCGCTTGAACTCCTCGTCGCGGCCCAGCAGCTCACCTTCCAGCTTCACCGCTGTCACGGTGTAGGGCTGACCTTCCTTGACGGTGATGGCGATGTTGATGCTCTGCTTGTCCGGCGAGATGGTGACCTGGGTGGACTCGATCGAGAACTCCAGGTAGCCGCGGTTCAGGTAGTGGGAGCGCAGGGTTTCCAGGTCGGCGTTGAGCTTGGTGCGCGAATAGCGGTCGCTCTTGGTGTACCAGGTCAGCCAGCCGGTGGTGGTCTGTTCCAGCAGGCCCAGCAGGGTGCTCTCGGAGAAGACCTTGGAGCCGAGGATACGGATGTCACCGATCTTGGCCGGGTCGCCTTCCGTCACCGTGAAGGCCACGTTGACGCGGTTGCGCTCCAGCGGGGTGATGGTCGTGGTGACCTCGGCGCCATAGAGGCTGCGGGTCAGGTACTGGCGCTTGAGCTCCTGCTCGGCGCGGTCGGCCAGGGCCTTGTCGAAGGGCTTGCCTTCGCCGATGCCGATGTCCTTGAGGGACTTGGTCAGGGCTTCGGTGTCGAATTCCTTGAGGCCGACGAAGCTGACGGCGGCAATCACCGGGCGCTCGTCGATCACCACCACCAGCACGTCGCCGTCGATGTTGATGCGCACGTCCTTGAACAGGCCGGTGGCGAACAGCGCGCGCAGTGCGGCCGCGCCCTTTTCGTCGTTGTAAGTGTCGCCCACGCGAAAGGGCAGGCTCGCGAAGACGGTGCCGGGGTCGGTACGCTGCACGCCCTCGACCCGGATGTCCTTGAGCACGAAGGGGTCGACCGCCCAGGCGTTGCCCGCCTGCAATGCGGCAGCGAGCGCGAGGGACAGGACGGAGGGGCGAATGCGCGCGCGCTGGATCAGGTGTGGAGACATGCAGGTGAGAGATCAGTGCAGACCCAGCTTGCGGGTCACGTCGTTGGAAAGGGCCAGAGCCATCATCAGCAGCATCAGGAAGAAACCGGCGCGCTGCAGCCGCTCCAGCCACCACTCGGACACGGGGCGGCCGCTCAGACCCTCGAAAAGATAATACATCAGGTGCCCCCCATCGAGCATGGGCAGCGGCAGCAGGTTCAGGACGCCTAAGCCGACGCTAAGCATGGCCAGCAGGCTCAGGTACTGGTACAGGCCCACGCGAGCGGCCTGCCCGGCGGCATCGGCAATGGTGATGGGGCCGCTGAGGTTCTTCAGCGAAGCCTGGCCGATCAGCATGCGACCGAAGGTCTTGAGCGTCATCCAGGACTGCTCCCAGGTCTTGCGCAGGCCGATCAGCAGGGCGTCATCCAGGGCGTGGCGCACCCGCACCGTCTGGGGCGCCGAGCCCACGAGGGCCTGGATGCGGCCGATGCGGGATTCACCCTCCACCACCACGGCAGGCGTGACCTCCAGAGACAAGACCTGACCCCGGCGCTCGATCCGCCACTGCTGCGCCTGCGCGGCGGGCGTCTGGGCATGGGCGCGGATGCCGGCGATCAGCTGCGCGGCATCGGTCACCATGCGGCCATCCACCTCGAGCACGCGGTCGCCCGCCTGCAGGCCGGCCTGCTCGGCCGGGCCACCCGGCGCGACCTCGCCGATCACCGGCTCGCGCAGCGGACCTCCCAGGCCCAGACGGGTCATGGCAGCCAGGTCCGGCTCACGGGTGCCCAGCTCGGCCATGTCCAGGCGGACCTCGCGCCGGCCGTGGCCGTTGGCATCGGCCAGCTGCAGGCTCAGTACCGACTGCTCGGTGATCGCCTCGATCACCGGCCATTGCAGCTCCGCCGCGGAGGCGATGTCCCGCCAGGAGCGGCCGTCCAGGGCGATGGCCATCACCCGGTCGCCGGCGCGCATGCCGGCGCGCTCGGCAAGCCCACCGGGCTTGGGCGAGCCCAGCAGGGCCAGCGGCTCCTGCTGCCCCATCCAGGCCAGGCTGGCAAAAAGCACGATGGCCAGCAGGAAGTTGGCGACCGGACCGGCTGCGACGATGGCGGCCCGCTGCCGCAGGGGCTTGAGGTTGAAGGCCTGGTCGCGCTGGTCGGCAGGCACGGGCCCTTCGCGTTCGTCCAGCATGCGCACATAGCCGCCCAGGGGCAGCGCGGACAGCGTGAATTCGGTCGAGTCAGCCGTGCGCTGGCGGCGCCAGATCACGCGGCCGAAGCCCAGGGAGAAGCGCAGCACCTTGACGCCGCAGGCCCGCGCGACGCTGAAGTGGCCGTACTCGTGCACGAGGATCAGCACCCCCAGCGCCAGGACAAAGGCCACCACTTCCAGCAACATCAGGCCCTCAGCTTTTCAATGCGCTCGCGCGCGGCCTGCCGCGCCTGGGCATCCAGGGCCAGCAGCCCTTCCAGCGACTGGCATTGGCCGGCCTGCGGATGCACCGTCGCCAGCACCTCGGCATTGAGTGCATGGATCTGGTCGAAGCGCAGGTGCCGGTCCAGGAAGGCGGCCACCGCCACTTCGTTGGCGGCGTTGAGCACGGCCGTCGCTCCCTCCTCGGCCTTCAGGGCCTGCCAGGACAGGTACAGGCCAGGGAAGCGAGGCTCGTCGGCCACCTCGAAGCAGAGATCCTTGCCGGCCAGCAGGTCCAGGCGCGAAGCGCCGGACTCGATGCGCGCCGGGAAGGACAGTGCATACGCAATGGGCACGCGCATGTCCGGCGTGCCCAGCTGGGCCAGCACGGAGTTGTCGCGGCAGACCACCATGGAGTGAATGATGCTCTGGGGGTGGATCAGCACGCGGATCTGCTCGGGCTTCAAATTGAACAGCCAGCGCGCCTCGATAACCTCCAGCGCCTTGTTCATCATGGTCGCGGAGTCCACCGAGATCTTGCGACCCATCACCCAGTTCGGGTGAGCACAGGCCTGCTCGGGCGTGACCTCGGCCAGCGTGGCCGGATCACGCTGGCGGAAGGGGCCGCCGGAGGCGGTCAGCACGATGTGGTCGATGCGCTGGGCCCAGGTCGAGCGGTCCTCGGGCAGGCACTGGAAGATGGCCGAGTGCTCGGAATCCACCGGCAGCAGCGTGGCCCCGCCCTGCTCCACCGCCTGCATGAACAGCGCGCCGCCGACGACGATGGCTTCCTTGTTCGCCAGCATCAAGCGCTTGCCCGCGCGCGCGGCGGCCAGGCAGGGCGCGAGGCCCGCGGCGCCCACGATGGCCGCCATCACCGCATCCACCTCGGGATGGGCGGCGACCTCGCTGAGCGCCTGCACGCCACTGAGCACCTCGGTGCGGCTGCCCTGCTCGCGCAGCAGGCGTCGCAGTTCCAGGGCTGCGGCCTCCTCGGGCATCACGGCGAAGCGGGGCTTCCACTGCAGGCACTGGGCCAGCAGTGCGTCCACGCGGCTCATGGCGCTGAGGGCGAAGACCTCGTACTGCTCGGGGTGGCGGGCCAGCACGTCCAGCGTGTTGGTGCCGATGGAGCCGGTCGAGCCCAGCACGCAGACGCGCTGGCGGCGGGAAGTGTTCATGCGACGAGGGAGTTCAGGGCCAGCGCCAGCGGGAACACCGGCAGCAAGGCATCAACACGGTCCAGCACGCCGCCATGGCCGGGCAGCAGCTGGCTGCTGTCCTTGGCGCCCACGGCACGCTTGATGAGGGATTCGAAGAGATCGCCGACCACGCTCATGGCCGACAGGAAGATCAGGGCCAGCAGACCCAACGGCAGGCCCAGGCCCTTCAGCAGGCGGGCATAGAGGCTGGGACCGTCGACCGCGATGCGCGGCTCCAGGGCGAAGGTCCAGGCCAGGCCCAGCAGCAGCACGGCCGCCATGCCGGTCCAGACGCCCTCCCAGCTCTTGCCCGGGCTGATGGCTGGGGCCAGCTTGCGCCGGCCCAGGGTGCGGCCGCCGAAGTAGGCGAAGACGTCGGCCACCCACACCAGGCAGAAGACCGAGAGGATGAAGTTCAGGCCCAGTCCGCGCGCCGAGGCGATGGCCGCCCACGCGGCCCACAGCAGCACGAAGCCCAGCACCACGCGGCCCGCCAGCGGCAGGCGCGGCCAGCCCGCAGGCCCCAGGCGCAGGGCCTGGGATGAGCCCAGCACCCAGGCAGCGCCCACCACCCACCACAGGGCGGCAGGCAGGGAGGCAAGACCTGGCCCCAGCAGGGTGAACAGGCACAGGCCGGCCAGCGCCCCGCCCATCAGCAGCGAGGCCGGCTGGGCCAGGCCATTGAGCCGACCCCATTCCCAGCCGCCCGCGGCGATCAGGACCAGGGTCACGGCCGCGAAGGGCCAGGGCGAGCCGGCGAACAGTGCCGGCAGCAGGATGGCCAGCAGCACGATGGCCGTGATGATGCGGGTTCCGAGCACTCAGGCCTCCAGGGCGGCTTCCGCCTTCACGCCGCCGAAGCGGCGGTCGCGCTCGCGGAAGGCGGCGATGGCCGCATCCAGCTGCGCTTCACCGAAGTCGGGCCACAGGCAGTCCGAGAAGACGAACTCACTGTACGCCGCCTGCCACAGCAGGAAGTTGCTGATGCGGACCTCGCCGCCCGTGCGGATGAAGAGGTCCGGATCCGGCGCATAGCTCATGGCCATGAACTCGGACAGTTTGGCTTCGCTGAGCTCCTCGGGCTTCACGCCGGCCTGCATGGCTGCACGTGCCGCCTGCACGATGTCCCAGCGGCCGCCATAGTTGAAGGCCACATTGAGCGTGAGCTTGCTGTTGTGCAGCGTGGAGGACTCCGCCTCGTTCCAGGCATTGCGCAGCTTCTCAGAGACCGCGTCGCGGTCGCCCACGATGCGGATGCGCACGCCCATGGCGCCCATGCGGGCCAGGTAGCGCGACACCGCCGCAAGCACCAGGCCCATCAGGCCGGAGACCTCATCGGAGGGGCGTTTCCAGTTCTCGCTGGAGAAGGCGAACACCGTGAGGTGCTCGATGTTGCGATCGATGCAGGCCTGGACGATGCGCACCAGCGCGTCCACGCCCTGCTTGTGGCCGAAGAAGCGCGGGAGGAAGCGCTTCTTCGCCCAGCGGCCGTTGCCATCCATGACGATGGCCACATGGCGGGGAACCGCCTTGCTCTGTTCCGTCACGACGCGTGCGGGCTCAGACGGCCAGGATCTCGGCTTCCTTGGCCGCGATCAGCTTGTCGATGTCCCCGATCACGCGATCGGTCAGCTTCTGGACTTCGTCCTGCGAGCGGCGCTCGTCGTCCTCGGTGATGGCCTTGTCCTTCTGCAGCTTCTTGGCCTGCTCGTTGGCGTCGCGGCGCAGGTTGCGCACGGCCACCTTGGCGTCCTCGCCGGCGCTCTTGACGACCTTGGTCAGGTCGCGGCGGCGCTCTTCGGTCAGCGGGGGCATCGGCACGCGGATCAGGTCGCCCTGGGCCGAGGGGTTCAGGCCCAGGTCCGACTCCCTGATGGCCTTCTCGATCTTGGGACCCATGCCCTTTTCCCAGGGCTGGACGCTGATGGTGCGGGCGTCCAGCAGGCTCACGTTGGCCACCTGCGAGATGGGCACGGGCGAGCCGTAGTAATCCACATGGACCTGGTCCAGGATGCCCGGGTGAGCCCGGCCGGTGCGGATCTTCTGCAGTTCGGTCTTGAAGGACTCGACCGTCTTGGCCATCTTGGCCTCGGCGTTCTTCTTGATGTCAGCAATGCTCATGATGCTCAACCTTGTTCAGGAATGGACCCGGGCTCAACGCGCCAGGACGCTCAAACGTGGACCAGGGTGCCCTCGTCTTCGCCCATGACCACGCGCTTGAGCGCGCCGGCCTTGAAGATGCTGAAGACCTTGATGGGCAGCTTCTGGTCGCGGCACAGGGCGAACGCGGTGGCGTCCAGCACCTGCAGATTCTTGGTGATCGCCTCGTCGAAGCTGATGCGGGCGTAGCGGGTGGCCGTGGGGTCCTTCTTCGGGTCGGCGGTGTAGACGCCATCGACCTTGGTGGCCTTCAGCATGATCTCGGCACCGATCTCGGCGCCGCGCAGCGCGGCGGCGGTGTCGGTGGTGAAGAAGGGATTGCCGGTGCCGGCCGCGAAAACGACGACCTTGCCCTCTTCCAGGTACTGCAGCGCCTTGGGGCGCACATAGGGCTCGACCACCTGCTCGATGCTGATGGCGGACATCACGCGGGCCGTCATGCCTTCCTGGCGCATGGTGTCGGCCAGGGCCAGGGAGTTCATCACCGTGGCCAGCATGCCCATGTAGTCGGCGGTGGCGCGGTCCATGCCGACCGAGCCGCCGGCCACGCCGCGGAAGATGTTGCCGCCGCCGATCACGACGGCCACTTCCACACCCAGCTGCGTCACCTCCTGGATCTCGCGCACCATGCGCACGATGGTGGCGCGGTTGATGCCGTAGGCGTCATCGCCCATCAGGGCTTCACCGGAAAGTTTGAGCAGGATGCGTTTGTGCGCGGGCATTGTGTCCTCGTCGTGGGTGGTGGGGTTGCCGCGATGCCGGGGAGAGCTCTTCCCCGACCGCAGGCGCAAGTGTAAAGGGCGCCAGAGGCGCCCTTTGTTTCCAGCCGTCGCAGTGAATCAAGGAATTTGGGGACTCCCCCTCATTCCCAGGTCACGCCGAGCGGCAGGCCAGGCTCGTCAGCCCGGCCAAAAGACGCTCAGGCGTTCTTGGCAGCGGCAGCCGCTTCGGCAGCAGCCTTCTGGGCGGCCACTTCGGCTGCGAAGTCGTCGACCTTCTTCTCGATGCCTTCGCCGACCACGTACAGAGTGAAGCTCTTCACCGCGGTGGCCTTTTCCTTCAGCATGGCGGCGACGGTCTGCTTGCCGTCGGCGGCCTTCACGAAGACCTGGTCCAGCAGCGAGACTTCCTTCAGGAACTTCTGCACCGAGCCTTCGACCATCTTGGCGACGATGTCGGCGGGCTTGCCGGACTCGGCAGCCTTCTCTTCGGCGATCTTGCGCTCCTTGGCGACCAGCTCGGCCGGCACTTCGGCGGAGGACAGGGCAGCCGGCTTCATGGCGGCCACGTGCATGGCGACGTCCTTGGCGGCGACGTCATCGCCGTCGAACTCGACCATCACGCCGATGCGGGTGCCGTGCAGGTAGGAGACCAGCTTGCCACCCTCGTAGCGCTTGAAGCGGCGGATGGTCATGTTCTCGCCGATCTTGCCGATCAGGCCCTTGCGCACGTCTTCCACGGTCGGGCCGAAGCCTTCCTGGGACAGGGGCAGTGCCGACAGAGCGTCGACGTCAGCGGGGTTCTTCTCGGCAACCAGGCCTGCCAGGGCGTTCACGAAGGCCAGGAAGGCGTCGTTCTTGGAGACGAAGTCGGTCTCGCAGTTGACTTCGATCAGGGCGCCGGCGCCGCCGACGACGGCAGCCGCCACCACGCCTTCGGCGGTGATGCGGGAAGCAGCCTTGCCAGCCTTGTTGCCCAGCTTGACGCGCAGGATTTCCTCAGCGCGGGTCAGGTCGCCGTCGGCTTCGGTCAGGGCCTTCTTGCACTCCATCATGGGAGCGTCGGTACGGGCGCGCAGCTCGGCGACCATGCTTGCGGTAATAGCAGCCATTTCAATCTCCGTTGGACTGGGAGCCGACGCAGCGGCTCCTCAAATACAGATTCAGCGTGGAAAAAAGGGGCTGAATCAGCCCCTGGTGAGCAAGTGCCGAAGGGCTCAGGCGCCTTCGTTCACTTCCACGAATTCGTCGCCGTCGGCGGCAACAGCCTGCACCAGCTCGGCGGTGCTGTTGGCACGGCCTTCCAGCACGGCGTCAGCCACGGCCTTGGCGTACAGGGCGACAGCCTTGGCGGAGTCGTCGTTGCCGGGGATGACGTAGTCGATGCCTTCGGGCGAGTGGTTGGTGTCAACCACGCCGATCACGGGAATGCCCAGCTTCTTGGCTTCGGCGATGGCGATCTTGTGGTAGCCAACGTCGATCACGAACATGGCGTCCGGCAGGGCAGCCATGTCCTGGATGCCGCCGATGTTCTTTTCCAGCTTGGCCAGCTCGCGCTGGAACATCAGGGCTTCCTTCTTGATGGCGGGCTGGGTGCCGTTCTCGACTTGAGCCTGCATGTCCTTCAGGTTCTTCAGCGAGCCCTTGACCGTCTTGAAGTTGGTCAGCATGCCGCCCAGCCAACGCTGGTCGACGAAGGGAACGCCGGCGCGCTGGGCTTCAGCGGCCACGATCTCGCGGGCTTGACGCTTGGTACCGATCATCAGGATCGTGCCGCGCTTGGCCGACAGCTGGCGCACGAACTTCAGCGCTTCCTCGAACTTGGGCAGCGTCTTTTCGAGGTTGATGATGTGGATCTTGTTGCGATGGCCGTAAATGAACGGGGCCATCTTGGGGTTCCAGAAGCGGGTTTGGTGACCGAAGTGGACACCGGCTTCCAGCATTTCGCGCATCGTGACGGACATGAAGTAACTCCGAAGGTTGGTTCTAAAATCCAGCTCGAATCGCGTCGCAGCACAGGGCACGAAAAAAGCCCGCTCCTTGAGCCGCCACGACACGACACCTTTCGATTGCCGGGTTTGCGATTTGTCTGCCGAGATCGCCCCACCGGACCACCGCAACGCAAGCCAAGCCTAGGTAAGCCAAGGCAGGGCAAGCACACAGGATCCGGATTGAGTCGCTGAAGCTACTAACACAGCCGCTAACGGAGTCGCTAACGCAGTCTTCAGCATGCAGTACCCGGCAAAACCCAAAGAGTATAGCACGACTGATGTCCCTCCCTTTCGCCCGCCGCACGCGCCGTGCGGCACCCCTGCCCTGCGCCCGTCCGCCGCGCGCCCCTGAATCCCTCCTTCCCAGCGCAGACGCGCAGCGGCAGGCACTGACGGCGAGGTCCTGAATGGAAGTCGCCATCGTCGGCGCCGGCCTCACCGGCGTCCATGCGGCCCTGGAACTGGCCGCCCAGGGCCATGCCGTGGTCGTGTTCGAACGCAGTGGCAGCGTGGCCGCCGAATCCAGCTTCGCCCAGGGCGGGCTCTGCGCCCCGGCCCTCAGTCCCGTATGGGGCGCCCTGTGCGGCACCCAGGCCCTGGCGCTGCAGTCCAGCGGACTCTCGGAAGCCGGCTGGCGCTGGGCCGCCCGCCAGGCCCGCGGCAAGGGCTGGACCGAGGCCCGACAGACCGCCCTCCTCACCCTCGCTCGCCAGAGCCTCGCCCGCTCGACCCTGCTGCGCAAGCAGCTGCAGCTGGAGCATGAGCGCAGCGAAGGCCTGCTGCTACTGATGCGCGACGAGGCCCAGGCCCGCAAGGCCCAGCCCCTCGTGGAGCGCTGGCAGGGCGCGGGGCTGGCCCACCAGTGGCTGGACGCCGAGGCCTGCCGCCGCCTGGAGCCCGGGCTCAGCCCGGACACGCCCCTGCACGGCGGCTGGCAGCTGAACGAGGCCGAAGCCTGCAACGGCCGCGAGCTGTGCCTGCTGCTCAAGCAAGCCGCCCAGCGCCTGGGGGCGCATTTCATGTTCCATACCGAAGTCCGGGCCCTGCAGGCCGGCCGGCGCCCCGCCCTCACCCATGGCCCGGCCGCACAGACCGGGATTGCCGCCGCTGCGCTACGCCAGGAGGTGCTGGCCGCCAGCGGCCCCAGCACCCTGCCCAGCCCACGCGAGGTGCAGACACACAGCTTCGATGCCATCGTGCTGTGCGGCGCGCAGCCCGCCGACCCGCTCCTGGCCCAGCTGGGCCTGAAGCCGGCCCTGCGCCAGGTCTGGGGCCGCACGCTGACGGCCCCGCTTCGACAGCTCGAGGCCTTCCCCGACCTCGGCCCGCGCGCCAACCTGGTCGACGACCGCCACCAGCTGAGCCTCAGCCGCCTGGGTCAGCGGGTGCGCGTCAGCGGCGGCGCCAGCCTGCAGGCACCCAGCCGCGGCGACAAGGGCTTCGAGCAGCTGCACGAGGTGCTGCACGACTGGTTCCCCGGCGCCATCCAGCCTCAGCAGGCCCAGCACTGGCAGGGCAGCCGGCTGATGCTGGCCGACAGCCTGCCTCTGCTGGGCGCCAGCGGCGCCGAGGGCATCTGGCTGAACCTGGCCCAGGGCGGCCAGGGTGCGGCGCTGGCGGCAGGAGCGGCCCAGCTGATGGCCGCGCTGATCGGCGGCCGCGACCCCGGCTGGGACCTCAGCCCCTTCTCCGCGGAACGCCTGCGCTGAGCTAGAGTGGCCGCATGATCGAGGTGCTCCATCAGGCTGGCCGCTTCCCCCTCTTCAGCAGCGAGGGCTGCCGGGCGCTGGAAGCCGCGGCCCTCGCCCGCTCCCCGGCCCGGGCGCTGATGGCCCAGGCCGGCCTGGCCGTGGCACGCCTGGCCCTGGCCGTGGCGCCCCATGCGCGATGCATCTGGATCGTCTGCGGCCCCGGCAACAACGGCGGAGACGGCCTCGTGGCCGCACGCCATCTGGCGGGCCTGGGACTGGAGGTCCACGTCAGCCATCTGCGCGGCAACAAGCCCCTGCCCGCCGACGCGCAATGGGCCTGGCAGACGGCAACGGACGCCGGCCTGCAGATCGGCCGCGCACTGCAGGCGCCCGATGGCTGCGAGCTGATCATCGACGCCCTGCTGGGTCTGGGCCTGCAGCGGGCGCCCGGGGGTACCTTTGCGCAGGCCATCCAGGCCATCAATGCCAGCGGCGTGCCCGTGCTGAGCGTCGACCTCCCCAGCGGCCTGCACGCCGACACCGGCTGCCCCTGCCCTGATGCGCAGGCGCGGCCCGGTGCCGTCGTGAATGCGCAGCACACCCTGTGCCTGCTGAGCCTCAAGCCCGGGCTGTTCACCGGCCAGGGACGAGACCATGCCGGCCGCATCTGGTTCGACGACCTCGGCGTCCCGGCCGTGGACGGCGGCAGCGGCCGCCTGATCGCCCGGGGAGAGCGGGAGCGCTGGCAGGCGCTGGCCCGCCGCGCGCATGTCAGCCACAAGGGCAGCTACGGGCAGGTGCTGGTCATCGGTGGCGCCGCGCACATGGAAGGCGCCGCGCTGCTGGCTGCCAGCAGCGCGCTGGCAGCCGGCGCAGGCAAGGTCCACCTGAAAGCCTTGTCGGGCGCCCTGCAGGCCGCAGGCACGAGCCGCCTCGAGCTCATGCGCTGGCCCGAAGGCCCTCTTGACGGACAGACGCCCTGGCAAGACCTGACCCTCGTCGTGGGTTGTGGCGCCGGGCACGGACTGGACGTGACGCCCGGCCTGGGTTCGCCCCTGCCTGAAATCCTGCGGCAGGCCCCGCGCCTGGTGCTGGATGCCGACGGGCTCAACACCGTGTCACGCAGCACCATGGCCCAGGAGCTGCTGCGCGCCCGCCGGAGCGCCGGACTGCGGACCCTTCTGACGCCCCATCCCCTGGAAGCCGCGCGCCTGCTGGCATGGCCGGTGGCGCAGGTGCAGGCCGACCGGCTGGCGGCGGCCCGTGTGCTCAGCAGCGCCCTGGACTGCAGCGTGGTGCTGAAGGGCTCGGGCAGCGTGATCGCCAGCCCGGGCGAGCCCGTGCATGTGAATGGCAGCGGCAACGCCGCTTTGGCCGGTGCCGGCACGGGCGATGTGCTGGCCGGCTGGCTGGCCGGACTGTGGGCGCAAGCCCCGGCAATGCCCGTGCACGAGCTCGCCACCCTGGGCGCGGCCTGGCACGGCGAAGCCGCGCACGGCGCACAGGTGCCGCTGCGGGCCGCCGATCTGATCGAGCACATGCACGCGCTGCAGGCCAGCCTGCCCTGAAGGCAAGGGGCGGCAGCGCCTCGATGGCGCCTGCGCCTGGGCTCAGCGCCGCTTGCGACCCTTGCCTGCTTCGCTGGACTTGCGGGCTGCCGTCTTGCGGGCCGCCACCGGCGACTGCGGCGCCGCCGCCGAGCGGCCGGAGCCGCCCGCCTTGGCCCGCTTGCCGCTGGCCTTCACCTCACGGTCCTGGCGCTGCACCTCGGCCAGTTGGTCCGTGGGCTTGCGCGGCGCGGCCTGCCCCGTCTTGTCGCGCAGGGGCTTGGAGGCCGGGCGGAGCTCCTCGCCATCACGCACCAGGCGGAAGTCGATCTTGCGGCCGTCCAGGTCCACGCGGCTGACCTGCACCTGCACCCGCGCGCCGGTGGCGTAGCGGATGCCGGTGCGCTCGCCGCGCAGCTCCTGGCGCACTTCGTCGAAGCGGTAGTACTCGCCACCCAGCTCGGTGATGTGGACCAGGCCCTCGACGAAGAGCGCATCCAGCTGCACGAACAGACCGAAGGTCGTCACCGCGCTGACCGTGCCGCTGAACTCCTCGCCCAGGTGCTCGCGCATGTAGCGGCACTTGAGCCAGGCCTCGACGTCGCGCGAGGCTTCGTCGGCGCGGCGCTCGTTGGCGCTGCAATGCGCGCCCACCACCTCCCAGCGTTCGACCTCGGTGCTGGCAGAGGCCGGGTTGATGGGCTTGGCCTTGCCGGGCCGCTTGGGCGGCACGGGCACGTCCATCTTGGCGGCGTCCAGCTGGTAGCGCTTGTTGCCCAGCATGGCCTTGATCACGCGATGCACCAGCAGGTCCGGATAACGGCGGATGGGGCTGGTGAAGTGCGTATAGGCCTGGTAGGCCAGGCCGAAGTGGCCGGCGTTGGCGCCCGTGTAGATCGCCTGCTGCATGGAGCGCAGCAGCATGGTGTGGATCTGGGTGGCGTCGGGACGGTCCTTGGTGGCACTGGCGATGGCTTGGTACTCGCCGGGCGAGGGATCGTCCGACAGGCCCATGCCGATGCCCAGCGCCCGCAGATAGGCCTGCAGCGCCGTGCGCTTCTCGGGCGTGGGGCCCTCGTGCACGCGGTACAGCGAATGGTGCTTGCCGCCCGCGATGAAGTCCGCCGCGCAGACGTTGGCGGCCAGCATGGCCTCCTCGATCAGGCGGTGGGCATCGTTGCGGGTGCGGGGAATGATCTTCTCGATGCGGCCGTTGTCGTCGCAGACGATCTGGGTCTCGACGGTGTCGAAGTCCACGGCGCCGCGGCGCTGGCGTTGGCTCAGCAGCGCACGGTAGACCTCATGCAGGTGCAGCAGATGCGGCACCAGCTCCTTGCGGCGCGCGGCTTCGGGGCCGTGGGTGTTGGCCAGCACGGCCGCCACCTCGTTGTAGGTCAGCCGCGCATGCGAGCAGATCACCGCCGGGTAGAACTGGTAGGCGTAGGTCTCGCCCTCTTCCGTGATCAGCATGTCGCAGACCATGGAGAGGCGGTCCTGCTCGGGGTTGAGCGAGCACAGGCCGTTGGAGAGCTTCTCCGGCAGCATGGGAATCACGCGGCGCGGGAAGTAGACCGAGGTCGCGCGCTCGTAGGCATCGAGGTCCAGGGGCTCGCCGGGCTTCACGTAGTGGCTCACGTCAGCGATCGCCACCAGCAGGCGCCAACCCTTGAAGGCGGTCTTGCCGCGGCCCTGCTTGTGCGGCGTGCAGAAGACGGCGTCGTCGAAGTCGCGAGCGTCCTCGCCGTCGATGGTGACCAGGGCCACATCGCGCAGGTCCACGCGGTTCTTCATGTCCACCGCGCGCACGCGGTCGGGCAGCTTGGCGGCCTGCGAGAGGGTCTCGGCGCTGAAGCGGTGCGGCACCTCGTACTTGCGCACCGCGATCTCGATCTCCATGCCGGGATCGTCGATCTCGCCCAGCACCTCGGTCACGCGCCCCACGGGTTGCGAATACAGCGAAGGCGGCTCGGTCAGCTCGACGGCAACCACCTGGCCCGCCGTGGCATTGGCGATGGCGTTCTTGGGCACCAGGATGTCCTGCCCATAACGCTTGTCTTCAGGGGCCACGAGCCACACGCCGGACTCCAGCAGCAGGCGCCCGATGATGGGCCGCTTCTTGCGGTCCAGGATCTCCAGCACCCGACCTTCCGGACGGCCGCGCTTGTCATAGCGCACGATGCGGGCGCGCAGGCGATCGCCGTGCATCACGGCATGCATTTCCTGGGCGGAGAGGTAGAGGTCGGGCTGCCCGTCATCGGGGATGAGGAAGCCGTGACCGTCGCGGTGGCCCTGGACCACCCCCTCGACTTCACTCAGCAGGGCAGCCTGCGAACCGGCATTGTTGCCGGGACCACTTGTGTTCTTAAAATTTTTGATGATAGAATCTCAGCTTTCCTGAAACGGCCAGGCACTTTGTTTAAACGAATCATACGTTTAAACGGATGGCTTGGAAACCTTGCCCAGGTGGCGGAATTGGTAGACGCACTAGTTTCAGGTACTAGCGGGTAACTCCGTGGAGGTTCGAGTCCTCTCCTGGGCACCAGATACTCTCAAAAGCCAGCTTCTGATTTCAGAGCTGGCTTTTGTTTTTGCTTTTTGTGTTTTGGTTTTGCGCACTCCGTGGCTGCAGCTCAAAAGGCTGTGGCCATTTTGCTTTGGGGCCTGCCGCCTGCACAAGATCCCGTCGTGCAAGCGGGGCAATGGCAACACCTGACCCCGCCCCGCCCCTTCGAGCCATGAAAAAAGCGCGGGGCCTCGATGACGAGGCCCCGCGCTGCTTCGCGAGCGGATGATGGCAGGTGTCGCGATCAGGGAGGCTCCGTCAGACCGAGAACTTCTTCGCCAGCGCGTCGGGGCGCATGTCGTCGTAGATCTCGAAGGGCTGGTGGATCCAGGGGCTGGTCTCCAGCATCTCGACGTAGTAATCCGGCGTGTAGGTCGAGACCGACTTGGTCCAGATCACTGCCGAGCGCAGTTCCTTCACGGCGGGCATGCCGCGCAGGCGCTCCACCACGGCCTTCAGCGTGACGCCTGAATCGGCCAGGTCGTCCACCAGCAGCACACGGCCGGCCAGTTCGCCCTTGGGCATGGTGATGTACTTGGCGATATCCAGGCGGCCCTGGATGGTGCCGGCTTCCGCACGGTAGGAGCTGGTGGACATGATGCCCAGCGGCTTGTCGAAGACGCGGGACAGCACGTCACCCGGGCGCACGCCGCCGCGGGCCAGGCACAGGATCTGGTCGAACTCCCAGCCCGAGGCATGCACCTTGAGCGCCAGGCGCTCGGTCAGCAGATGGTATTCGTCCCAGGACACGTACAGGTGCTTGCCGTCGTCGGTCAACATAGATGCTTACTCCAAATTCGATGTGATCGTTGAGAGGGGCTCAGCCCTGGTAGGGGTGGCGCAGCAGGATGGTGTGCTCGCGGTCCGGGCCGGTGGACACCATGTCGATGGGCGCACCAATGACCTCCTGCACGCGCTCCAGGTAGCGGCGGGCATTCAGCGGCAGCGCGTCCCAGTTCGTGACGCCGAAGGTGCTCTCGGTCCAGCCGGGGAACGTCTCGTAGATGGGCTTGCAGGCCACGATTTCGTCGGCATCCAGGGGCAGGATGTCGACCTGCTGGCCGTTGAGCTCATAGCCCACGCACATCTGGATTTCCTTGAGGCCGTCCAGCACGTCCAGCTTGGTCAGGCACAGGCCCGTGATGCCGTTGATGATGATGGAGCGCTTCAGCGCGGCGGCGTCCAGCCAGCCGCAGCGGCGGGCGCGGCCCGTCACGGTGCCACGCTCCTGGCCCACGGTCGACAGGTGATAGCCGACCGTGCCTTCCTTCTCCCACTCCAGCTCGGTCGGGAACGGGCCCGAGCCGACGCGGGTGGTGTAGGCCTTGGTGATGCCCAGCATGTAGTGCAGCATCTGCGGGCCCACCCCGGCACCGGCGGCGGCATTGCCGGCCACGCAGTTGCTGGAGGTGACGTAGGGATAGGTGCCGTGGTCGATATCCAGCAGCGTGCCCTGTGCGCCTTCGAACAGGATGTTCTGGCCGGCCTTGTGGGCCTTGTGCAGCATGTAGCCGACGTCGGCCAGCATGGGCTTGACCTGCTCGGCAAGCGCCATGGCCTTGTCGAAGATAGGCTGGAATTCCAGGGCGCTGGCGTTGAGGTAGCCGGTCAGCGCGTGGTTGTGCAGGTCCAGCAGCTCGCGCAGCTTCTTGGCGAAGCGCTCGGGGTGCTTCAGGTCCTGCAGGCGCAGGGCGCGGCGCGCCACCTTGTCCTCGTAGGCCGGGCCGATGCCCTTGCCCGTGGTGCCGATCTTGCCGCTGCCGCTGCTTTCGCGCAGGGCCTCGCGGGCCTTGTCCACTTCCACGTGGAAAGGCAGGATCATCGGGCAGGATTCGCTGATATAGAGGCGCGAGCGCACGTCCACGCCAGCCTTCTCCAGGCGCTCGATCTCGGACACCAGATGGGCCGGATCCACCACCACGCCGTTGCCGATGTAGCAGGCCACGCCGTCGCGCATGATGCCCGAGGGGATCAGCTGCAGGGCCGTCTTCACGCCCTTGATCACCAGCGTGTGGCCGGCGTTGTGGCCGCCCTGGAAGCGCACCACGCCTTGCGCGTGGTCGGTCATCCAGTCGACGACCTTGCCCTTGCCTTCGTCACCCCACTGGGTGCCCACAACGACCACATTACGGCCGCGCGCGATCTCACTGTGCATGATGCTCATCCAATGAAAAGTATTCAGATTGGCGGGCCGCGTCAACGCGCGCGCACCACCCATTGCCCGCCAACGCTGACCAGCTCGCGGTCGCAGTCGAATTCGTCGTTCTCGTGTTCATGCCCGGGCAGGACGCAGACCACGGTTTCCCCCTGCTCACGCAAGGCGCGCACGGCGGCGCGAAGAGAGGCATCCTCGCCCCAGGGGGCGCGCACGGCCGCACGCAGGGGCGTGACCGGGCACAGCGCCACCAGGGCCTTGAGGTCCAGGCTGAAGCCCACGGCCGGGCGGCGGCGGCCGAAGACGGCCCCCACCTCGTCGTAGCGGCCACCGCGCAGGATGGCGTCGCTGCAGCCCGCGGCATACAGGGCAAAGCGCATGCCGCTGTAGTAGGCGTAGCCGCGCAGGTCGGCCAGGTCGAAGCCCAGGCGAAGGTCCGGATGGCACTGGCGCAGATGGCTGGAGAGCCAGCGCAGATCGTCCAGGGCCGCACGGATCAGCGGATGGTCGGGCAGCTGCTCGCGGGCGAGGTCCAGCACTTCCATACCGCCATAGAGGCCGATGAGGCTCTGCAGGCCGCGCGACACCGGCTCGGGCATGCCGGCCGTGGCCTGGGCCAGGCTGGCCGCATCCTTGGCGGCCAGGGCGGCGACGATGGCCTCCAGCGTGTCCGCCGGCGGCTTCAGCTCGCCCAGCACGCCCTGCACCAGGCGGGCATCGCCCAGGTCCAGGGTGATGTCCTTCAGGCCGGCCTTGTGCAGGGTGGCGATGGCCAGCTCCTGCACTTCCAGGTCGGCTTCCAGGCCGGCATGGCCGTAGATCTCGACCCCGAACTGCAGCGGCTCGCGGCTGCCATGCAGGCCTTCGGGGCGCGTGTGCACCACGGGACCGCAGTAGCACAGGCGGGTCACGCCGGCGCGGTTCAGCAGGTGGGCGTCGATGCGGGCGACCTGAGGGGTGGTGTCCGCGCGCAGGCCAAGGCTGCGGCCGGACAACTGGTCGACGAGCTTGAAGGTCTTGAGGTCCAGTTCACGACCCGTACCGGTGAGCAGCGACTCCAGGTGCTCCAGCATGGGAGGCATCACCAGTTCGCAGCCGTAGGTCCGCGCCAGATCCAGGAGATCACGCCGGAGTTCTTCGATACGGCGAGCCTGGGAGGGCAAGACGTCAGCAATGTGCTCGGGCAGCAGCCAAGCAGAGGCCATGGACGTTTTCTGGGGGGGTTAAAAACGGCATTGTACCGGGAAGTCCCCGCGCGGCGAACAGGCCGAGCCTACGTGAGGCGCAAACGCGGCTCACGTGTGGAGGGCAGCACGGGCCAGGCCCGGCCGTCGTGCTCAGCGCATCAGCGCCAGCCCCAGCAGCCCGCCAGCCACGCAGGCCAGGCCGACAAAGCGGATCTGGCCGTCGCTCAGCACCAGCATGCGCTGGAAGAGTGCCCGCCAGCGCCCGGGGCTCAGCAGCGGCATGAGCCCCTCGAAGACCAGCATCAGCGCCAGGGCCGTCCAGAGGACGTCCAGGCTCATGCCAGCGGCCCCGGCATCGCGCGAGGGAGCCCGATCACTTGCGTGCCGGCGCCGCGGGCGCGCCGGTGGGGGCGCCGCGCATGGCCTTGAAGAACTCGGTGTTGGGGTCCAGGACCATCACGCCGTTCTTGTTCTTCCAGACCGCGCGATAGGCCTCCAGCGAGCGGTAGAACTGCGCAAACTGCGGATCGCGGCCGAAGGCCTCTGCATAGATGGCCGAGGCCTTGGCGTCGCCCTCGCCCATGATCAGCTGGGCATCGCGGTAGGCTTCCGCCAGGATGACTTCGCGCTGGCGATCGGCGTCGGCGCGGATCTTCTCGGCTTCGGCATTGCCGGTGGCGCGCCATTCATTGGCCACGCGCTTGCGCTCGGATTCCATGCGACGGTAGACGGCGTCCGTGATGTTGGCGGCGAAGTCCACGCGCTTGATGCGCACGTCCATGATCTCGATGCCGAACTGCTTGGCCTCCTCGATCAGGCGGCGGCGCACGTCCTGCATGACCTTGTCGCGCTCGGTGGCCAGCACGGCACGGACGTCACGCTTGGTGACCTCCTCGTTCAGGGCCGCCTGCACGATGGGGCTCAGGCGGGCATCCACGCTGCGCATGTTGTTGCCGCTGTTGCGGATGAACTGGCGCGGGTCGGTCACGCGCCATTTCACCAGCCAGTCGATGACCAGGCTCTTCTTCTCGGCCGTGAAGATGGGGCGGGGATCCGGGTTGTCCAGGGTCTGCACACGGCGGTCCAGGAAGACCACATTCTGGAAGGGCGGCGGCAGCTTGAACTTCAGGCCGGGCTCGTTGACGACTTCCTTGATCTCGCCCAGGGCGTAGACCACGGCGAACTGGCGCTGATCAACGACGTACATGGTCGAGCTCAGGACCATGAAGGCGACCAGGGCGCCCAGCACGATGCTAGTGATTCGATTCATCTGTGCGCTCCCTCAACGGCCTTCGCGATTGCGCAGGGCATCGCGGTTGCGGTCCACCGGCGCCACGGTCGCGGGCGCGGGCTCGACGGTCACCGGCACGGGCGAGCTGCTCGTGACGTTGGAACCGTTCTGCTGGATCAGCTTGTCCAGGGGCAGGTACAGCAGGTTGGAGCCGCTGCGGCTGTCCACCATCACCTTGGTGACGTCGCCGTAGATCTGCTGCATGGTGTCGATGTAGATGCGGTCGCGCGTCACGGCCGGCGCCTTCTGGTACTCGACCAGCACCGACTTGAAACGCTGCGCATCACCCTCGGCGCGGGCGATCACGCGGGAACGGTAGCCCTCGGCTTCCTGGCGCAGGCGCGCGGCCTTGCCCTGGGCTTCGGGGATCACGTTGTTGGCGTACGCCTCGCCCTCGTTCTTGAGCTGTTCCTTGTTCTGACCCGCCTTGAAGGCATCGTCGAAGGCCGCCTGCACCTGCTCGGGCGCCTGCACGCTGCCGACGTTGACGTTCTTGATCACGATACCGGCCTTGAGCCGGTCCAGCTGGGCCTGCACCGACTTGCCCAGTTCGGCAGCGATGGCGTCGCGCTGCTCGTACAGCACGGAGTCCATATTGGACTTGCCCACGATCTCGCGCACGGCGGACTCGGCGGCCTGGCGCACGGCGTCGTCGGGCTCGCGGTTCTCGAAGAGGTAGTCGCGGGCGTCCTTGAGCAGGTACTGCACCGTGAAGCGGATGTCCACGATGTTCTCGTCCTGCGTCAGCATGGAGGAGTCGCGCAGGCCCGTGCCCGTCACGGTGGTCTGGCGGCCCACCTCGACCGAGCGCAGCTGCGTCACGGCCACGGTCTCATGCGCCTGGAAGGGATACGGCAGGCGCCACTGGAAGCCGGCGTCGACCGTCTTGCTGTACTTGCCGAAGGTGGTGATGACCGCCTGCTCGCCTTCCTGCACGGTGAAGAAGCCGCTGCCCAGCCAGGCCAGGACCACCACGCCGCCGATCAGGCCCATGCCTACGCCGGCACTGCGCATGTCGGGGCTGGATCCGCCACCGCCGCCCTGCGGCTCGGGGCCGCCGCGTCCGCCGAAGAAGCCGGAGAGCTTGCGGTTGAAGTCGCGCCAGAGCTCGTCGAGGTCCGGCGGGCCGTCATTGCGGCCGTTGTTGAGCAGCGCGGCGTCGCGGCGTGCGCGCGGCAGCATCAGGGCACGCAGCAAGGCAGCTGCTGCAGCAGCGGTCTCTCGCAGCGTGGGGGCGCCAGGGGCGCGCTCAGCGTGATTCATGCTCATGCCTGTTCGTTGGAATGGGGCGCCGGGCCATTGTCCACGGCTTTGCCCTCGTTGTTCGAAGCCGGACCGGACTCCGACCAGGACCCTTCGTCCTCATGTGGTGGCTTGGCCAGGGAAATCAAGCGCGGGTCATGCTCGGGCTCCGGGGTCAGGCCTTGCTCGCGCATGGCGGTGACGATCTGGGCCCGCAACAGGTCCAGGCCCTCACCGCTGATGGCGCTGACGAAGATGCGCGGTACGCGCTGGCCATTGGGCCGCTCCATCCAGTCCACGGGCTGGCGCGGGCGCTGGGTGTCCTCGAGCTTGTCCAGCTTGTTGTAGACCAGCAGCTGCGGGATGCCGGCGGCGTCGATTTCCTCGAGCACGCGCTCGACCTCCACCATCTGCTCATCCAGCACCGGCGAGGCGGCATCGACCACATGCAGCAGCAGATCGGCATCGGCCGCTTCCTGCAGCGTGGCCTGGAAGGCCTCCACCAGCTTGTGCGGCAGGTCGCGGATGAAGCCCACGGTGTCGGACAGCGACACGCTGGCCGCCGCTTCCTCCAGGTACAGCGAGCGCGTGGTGGTGTCCAGCGTCGCAAAGAGCTGGTCGGCCGCGTAGGTACGGGCCTTCACCAGCGCATTGAAGAGCGTGGACTTGCCGGCGTTTGTATAGCCGACCAGGGAGACGCGGAACACGCCGTTGCGCGCACGGGCGCGGCGCTGGGTGCTGCGCTGGCGCTGCACCTTCTTGAGCCGCTCCTTGATGCTCTTGATGCGGTCATCGATCATGCGGCGATCCAGCTCGATCTGGGCCTCGCCAGGGCCACCGCGCATGCCGATGCCGCCGCTCTGGCGCTCCAGGTGGCTCCAGCGGCGCACCAGGCGTGAAGCCAAGTACTGCAGCCGGGCCAGCTCGACCTGCAGCTTGCCCTCGTGGCTCTTGGCGCGGGCCGCAAAGATCTCCAGGATCAGAGCTGTGCGATCTGCAACCGGCACGCCGAGCACACGCTCGAGATTGCGTTGCTGCGCCGGCGAAATGGCCTGGTCGAAGAGCACCGTGTGGGCGCCGTGGGCCTGCACCAGCAGCTTGATCTCGTCGGCCTTGCCGGAGCCCACGAAGAGCGCAGCGTCAGGCGCCTGGCGCTTGGCGGTCACCCGGGCCACGGGCGTGTCACCGGCGGACTCGGCCAGCAGCGCGAGCTCGTCCAGGGAGGGATCGAAGGGGGCGCCGCGTCCGAAATCGACACCCACAAGAATGGCGCGCGCCGCCTCGGAGGGCGGCGTCGCGGCGGAATGGCTTGAAGAACTCAAGGTTGGTGGAGGCCGTCACGGGCGGAGCCGCGACGGCGTGTCCTCTCAGGCAGCGTTGTTGTCAGCGCTGTCGTTGGCGTGGAAGTTCACGGCGCGGCCGGGAACCACCGTGGAAATGGCGTGCTTGTAGACCATCTGAGTGACCGTATTGCGCAGCAGCACGACGTACTGGTCAAAGGACTCGATATGGCCCTGCAGCTTGATGCCGTTGACCAGGTAGATGGACACCGGCACATGCTCCTTGCGCAGGAGGTTCAGGAAGGGGTCTTGCAGGAGTTGTCCTTTGTTGCTCACGATATGCTCCGTGTTGTGAGAGGGGGGGAAGAGAGAACTGCACCTTAACACAGCCGCGGGTTTCCCCGCGCCTGGCATTCAGTCATCCTTGTCCAGGAATGGATTCTTGGATGAGCGCATCTCGATGCGCAGGGGCGTACCCGTGAGCTTGTAGTGGGCGCGGATGCGGCCCTCCAGATAGCGCTTGTAGGCATCGGAGACGCTGTCCAGCGCATTGCCGTGGATCACCACGATGGGCGGGTTCATGCCGCCCTGGTGCGCGTAGCGCAGCTTGGGGCGCGAGACACCCGAGCGCTGCGGCTGCTGGTGCTGCACGGCCTCCTGGATCAGGCGGGTGAGCACCGGGGTGGTCATCTTCTTGTAGGCCGAGGAGTAGGCATCGGCCAGCGCGTTCCACAGCGGGCCCAGGCCCTGGCGCTTCAGCGCCGAGATCTTCAGCGTGGGCGCGAACTTCAGGAAGGACAGGCGCGACTCGATGGAACGCTCCAGCATCTCGCGCTGGTAGCTGTCCACCGCATCCCACTTGTTGATCGCGACGACCACGGCGCGGCCACTGTCCAGGATGTAGCCCGCGATGTGGGCGTCCTGGTCGGTCACGCCCTGCGTGGCGTCGATCAGCAGCAGCACGACGTTGGCGTCGGCGATGGCCTGCAGGGTCTTGACCACCGAGAACTTCTCGATGGCCTCGAAGACCTTGCCCTTGCGGCGCAGGCCGGCGGTGTCGATCAGCTTGAACTTCTGGCCTTGGCGCTCGAAGTCCACCGAGATGGCGTCGCGCGTGGTGCCCGGCATGTCGAAGGCAACGAGGCGCTCTTCGCCCAGCCAGGTATTGATCAGCGTGCTCTTGCCGACATTGGGACGCCCGGCGACGGCCAGGCGGATGACCTGCTCCTCCTCGGCGCCCTGCTCTTCCTCGTCGCCGTAGTCAAAGCCTTCGAGCACGGCTTCCAGCATGCTGCGGATGCCCTGGCCGTGAGCCGCGGAGATGGGGTGGGGCTCACCCATGCCCAGCTCGTGGAACTCGCCCAGCAGGGGCGACTCGCTCATGCCCTCGGCCTTGTTGACGGCCAGGAACACGCGCTTGTTGCAGCTTCGCAGGTAGCGGGCGATGTCCTGATCCTGGGCGGACAGGCCCAGGCGGATGTCGACGACGAAGACGACCGCATCCGCCTCGGCCACGGCCTGGCGGGTCTGCTTGGCCATTTCCTTGACGATGCCGGTGGAGCTGTCGGGTTCGAAGCCGCCGGTGTCGATGACGATGAAGTCGCGGTCACCGAGACGGCCATCGCCATAGTGCCGGTCACGCGTCAGGCCGGCGAAGTCGGCCACGATGGCGTCACGGCTCTTGGTCAGCCGGTTGAACAGCGTGGACTTGCCCACATTGGGGCGGCCCACCAGGGCGATCACGGGTTTCATCATGTTCTTGTTCTTCTTTCAAAGACGGGAGGCGTCACAAGCGCGCGGCCTCATTGGGGCCGCAGCGCGAAGAGGCCTCCGTTGCGGGTCACGACCAGGACGGTATTGCCGGCCGCCACCGGCGCAGCCACGATGGCCGAGCCGTCGGTGGGCAGGCGCAGCTGGGTCTTGCCGGTTTCGCGGTTGAGGAAATGGACCTGGCCTTCGAAGTCGCCCACCACCACGCTCTGGCCCAGGACCAGGGGGGCGGACAGCTTGCGGTTCAGGAACTGCTCGGCATTCCAGAGCACGTCGCCATTGCTGGTGCGCCAGGCCGTCAGGCGGTCGGAGGCGTCGGCGCCCACGATGACCTGGGCATCGCCGCCCACGCCCATGACGCCACCGACGTTGCGGGTCCAGGTGGTGGAACCACGCTCGGCGTTGATGCAGCTGACGGCCGACTGGAAGCCGCGGGCGCACAGCAGCTCGCCGGTGCGCACCAGGGGGCCGACCACATCCGCCAGGCGCTCGACTTCGTTGGTGCCGCGCGGGTTGGCCACGCTGGCCTCCCATCGCACGGTGCCGCGCAGGGGGTCGACGCCGGCCAGGCGCGAGCCCTGCCCGACCACCAGGGTGTCCTTGTAGCTGCCGATGGCACCGGGCTGCAGCAGCGTCAGGGGATCACCAGGACGACGCAGCTCGAAGAGCTTGCGGCCGTCAATGGCGTCGAAGGCCAGCACGGCACGGTCGACCGTGAGCACGAAGATGCGCTCGCCGGCCACCAAGGGTGCCGTCAGGATGGGCACGGACAGGGGCTTGCGCCACAGGGTCTTGCCCTCGTCCAGCGAGACCAGATCGTTGTCGCGGGTGACGACGGCGGCATAGCGGCCATCGCTGCCCACGCCTGCGGCCAGCTTCTCCTTGAGATTGGCACGCCAGACCGCGCTGCCATCGGCCGCCTTGAGGCGCTGCACGGTGCCATCGCCGTCGGCGACGACGAAACTGTCAGGCAGCGCGACGACGTTCAGCCCGAAGCGGACGCCGTCCATGCGCTGCTGCCACACCACCTTGCCGGCGATGCTGGGTGTCACGGCTTCCAGCGGGGCCGGCTTGGCGTCCTTGGAATTGGAGAACAGCGAGCAGGCCGACAGCAGGGCCGGCAGGGTCGCCAGCAGCAGGCCGCGGCGAAGGACTTGCAGGGACTTCATGCTCACTTGCCGGACTCCTTGCCCGATTCCTTACCGGCCTCCGCTGCCGCCTCTTCCGGCACGGCGGCGCCCAGGCTGGCGAGCTTGGCCTCGACCAGCTGGCGGTAGTCCAGAGTCTTGTCCATGGCCTGATAGGCCTTCAGGTATTCGGCCTTGGCCACCTCGGGCTTGGACTGCAGCACGGCGATGTCACCGCGGCGGTCGGCCACCAGGGCGGAGAAGTCGGCGGACTTCACGGCGTCCAGGGTCTTGCCGGCTTCATCGAGCTGCTTGGCGTCGATCTGCAGTCCGGCCAGGCGCAGGCGTGCCAGGTCTTGATAGAGCGCGTCTCCGGCATTCTGGGCCGCCCAGGCCAGGGTGGCGCGGGCACCGTCGTCGTTCTGCTTGTCGTGTTGCAGGCGGGCCTGCAGCAGCGCGCCTTGCGCGGCAGCCACGGTCGAAGGGAAACGCTCCTTCAGCACGGCGAAGGCGGCCGTGGCCTTGTCCACGTCACCGGCTTCCACCTGGTTGGACAGCTGCTCGTACAGGGCCGAGGCCTTGGCGCCCTGATCCCGCTGCCACCAGTTCCAGCCCACCCAGGAGGCATAGGCCAGCAGCACGGCGGTCAAGCCCCAGCTGATGAGGTTGCCCCATTGCTTCCAGAAGGCCTTGAGCGCTTCCAGTTGTTCCTGTTCTTCCAGATCGAGATGCGACGCCATTGCTTGTGTTCGGTAGGGAATGGGGTGAGTGAGCCGCGATTATGCGTTGCGGAGTTCGTGGGCCCAGGAAGCCACCTCGGCCAGCTTGCGGCTGGACTGGGGCGCGCCTTCCTCGCGCAGGGGCTTGAGGCCCACTTCGCCGCGAGCCAGTTCGTCCTCGCCGAAGATCAGCGCCAGGCGAGCGCCGCTGGCATCGGCCTTCTTGAACTGGGACTTCATGCTGCCCTGCCCCGGGTGCAGCACCACCGAGACACCGGCGGCGCGCAGCGCCTCGAGCGCCTGCATGACCTGACCCAGCCCCTGGGCCGAGGGGACGATGGCATAGGCATCGGCCACGGGCAGGTCCATCTCGGTGCCCAGGGTTTCCAGCAGCAGCAGCAGGCGCTCCAGGCCCAGGCCGAAGCCCACGGCCGGCGTGGCCTTGCCGCCCAGCTGCTCGATCAGGCCGTCGTAGCGGCCGCCCGCACAGATCGTGCCCTGGGCGCCCAGCTTGTCGGTGACCCACTCGAAGACGGTGAGGTTGTAGTAGTCCAGGCCGCGCACCAGGCGCGGGTTGATGCGGTACTGCAGGCCCACGGCATCCAGCAGGGCCTTCACGCCGTTGAAGTGGGCCAGCGAGGCTTCACCGAGGAAATCCAGCAGCTTGGGCGCAGCCTCGGCCATGGCCTGCATCGCGGGGTTCTTGGTGTCCAGCACGCGCAGCGGGTTGCTGTACATGCGGCGCTTGGCTTCCTCGTCCAGCACGTCCTGGTGTTGTTCCAGGTAGGCGATCAGGGCCTCGCGGTGGGCCTTGCGCTCTTCGGACTGGCCCAGGCAGTTGACCTCCAGCACCACGTCACGGCCCTCGACCAGGCCCAGCTCGCGCCACAGGGTGCGGGCCAGCAGGATGACCTCGGCGTCCACATCGGGGCCGGCGAAGCCCAGGGCCTCGACGCCCATCTGGTGGAACTGGCGGTAGCGCCCCTTCTGCGGGCGCTCATGGCGGAACATCTGGCCGAAGTAGTAGAGGCGCTTGCCACCCTCGCGCAGGAAGCTGTGCTCGACCATGGCCCGCACCACGCCAGCCGTGCCCTCGGGGCGCAGGGCGAGCTGGTCGCCGTTCATCTTGTCCTCGAAGGCGTACATCTCCTTCTCGACGATGTCGGTCACCTCGCCGATGCCGCGCACGAACAGGGCCGTGGGCTCCACGACGGGCGTGCGCACGTTCTGGTAGCCGTAGCGCTGCAGCACGCTGCGCATCTTCGCCTCCAGCCACTCCCAGCGCGCCGACTCCGGCGGCAGGATGTCGTTCATGCCCTTCACGGCCTGAAGGGGCTGCTTCTTCTGATCACTCATGGACTCTCTCGCGGCAGGCTCAGGCGTTCTGAGCGCCGAAACGTTTTTCGATGTAGTTCTCGACCAGGGTCTGGAACTCGGTGGCAATGCCCTCCCCGCGCAGGGTCAGGGCCTTCTCGCCATCGATGAACACGGGAGCCGCAGGCGCCTCGCCGGTGCCGGGCAGGCTGATGCCGATGTCGGCATGCTTGCTCTCGCCGGGGCCGTTGACGATGCAGCCCATCACGGCCACCTTCATGTTCTCCACGCCGGGGTACTTGGCACGCCAGACGGGCATCTGGGCGCGCAGGTAGTCGTCGATCTGCTTGGCCAGCTCCTGGAAGGTGGTGCTGGTGGTGCGGCCGCAGCCCGGGCAGGCCGTGACGCTGGGGTTGAAGGCACGCAGGCCCAGGGACTGCAGGATCTCCAGCGCCACCACCACCTCCTGGGTGCGGGACTCGCCGGGCTGGGGCGTCAGCGAGACACGGATGGTGTCGCCGATGCCCTCCTGCAGCAGGATGGACAGGGCCGTGGCCGACGCCACCGTGCCCTTGGTGCCCATGCCGGCCTCGGTCAGCCCCAGGTGCAGGGCGTAGTCGCAGCGCTGGCTCAGGGCGCGGTAGACCGAGATCAGGTCCTGCACGCCGCTGACCTTGCAGCTGATGATGATGTTGTCCGGGTTCATGCCCAGCTCGCGCGCATAGCTGGCCGAGCTCAGGGCCGACTGGATCAGCGCCTGGTACATCACCTGCTGGCCGTCCCAGGGGGCGGCGCGGCGGGCGTTGTCGTCCATCATCTGGGCGAGCAGCTCCTGGTCCAGGCTGCCCCAGTTGACGCCGATGCGCACGACCTTGTCGTACTTCATCGCAGCCTCGATCATCTGGGCGAACTGGCGGTCCTTCTTGTCGCCCTTGCCCACGTTGCCGGGGTTGATGCGGTACTTCGACAGGGCCTGAGCCATCGCCGGATGCTCGGTCAGCAGGCGATGGCCGTTGTAGTGGAAGTCTCCGACCAGCGGCACGTCGATGCCCATGCGGTCCAGCTGCTCGCGGATGTGCGGCACGGCCTCGGCGGCTTCCGGCGTGTTGACGGTGATGCGCACCAGTTCCGAGCCGGCCACGGCCAGCTCCTTGACCTGGATGGCGGTCTCGATGACGTCCACGGTGTCCGTGTTGGTCATGGACTGCACGCGCACCGGCGCATCGCCGCCGATGGTCACGACGCGGTCGCCCCAGCGCACGCGGGCCTGGCGGCTGCGGCGTGCAGCCGGCCTGGCGGCCGCGATGGCATCGAGGCTGTCAGGCGTTTCGGACGGGGTCGTCGGGGTCACACTCATCACTTCTTTCAGCTGGTTCTATTCGGCCGGCATCTGGCGCACCCGCTCAGGGCAGCTCCAGGCGTGCCACGTTGTCACGGGAGCGGGCCTGCAGGTCCACCGCCGCGCCACGCAGGCTCAGGTGGGTGCCGGACACATTGCCCACGCGCAGCTTGACGGGCGTCTGCACCTGCAGATCGGCCACCTCGCCGGCGCGCATCAGGCGGGAATACTGGACCTGGCCCCGGGCGTCGACCACCTCGACCCAGCTGTCGGCGCTGGCACGCAGCACCAGCGGCGCAAGGCCGGCCGTGGCCACGGCCGGCGTCGGGGCCGCGGACGCGGCGGCCGGCCGGGCTTGCTCGACGGGCACTGCGGCGGGCGAGGATGCAGGAGCAGGAGCAGGAGCGACCTGGGCAGGCGCCACCGCAGGCGCCATCGCGACGGGCACTGCAGAAGCCGCGCCGCTCTCAAGCGGGGCCGAGGCCAGGGGCGCGGGCGTCAGGGTGGGCAGCATCACCGTCGAGGCGGCATCGGCAACCGGCGAAGGCGGCGGCCCGAAGACCGGCTCGCTCGCCGCCGGAGCCGCGGCTGTGCGCCAGCGCGCGGCCAGGTCGGCCGGCATCAGGTACACCGCCGCCGCCGCCGCGAGCAGGCCCAAGGGGGCCAGCACCACCGGCTTGCGCAGCACGGCCAGGCTCACGCCTTCACCGCCCAGGGCCTGGGGCCTGAAGGGCTGGTTCAGGCCCTTGCTGACCCGTTCCAGGCCGGGCTCCGTGCTTGCCGGCAACAGCTTGAGGATCTCGGCGGGATCGACCTTCAGCACGCGGCAGACGGCCTTGGCCAGGGCGCGGGCGAAGGTGGCATCGGGCAGCTCGTCCAGCCGATCGGCCTCCAGCGCCTCCAGGCGCGCCTGAGGCACCTTGAGCGTGGCGGCAAGAAAGCCGATGTGCATGCCGGCGGCCTCGCGCAAGGCCTTGAGTCGGGCGCCTGCCGTCGTCGGCTCGGCCCGCCTGAGGCCCAGGCCCGCGGCGTCCTGCTCGGGGAACACCTGACCGTCAGTCATCGAAGCGCCCTTCCCGCAGTCGCTGGGTCTCCGCCGCATCGGTGAAGCGGCGACGCAGCTGCTGCCCGAGGTCTTCCACGGCCACGCCGTTGTTGAGCTTGCGCTCGATGCGCAACTCCAGCCACAGGCTCTGCGCGTTGACCAGCTCGGCCTGCGCATTGATGCGACGTGCGTAGAAGCGGGCGCGTTCGTACTGCTGCTGGTGGTAGAGCACCTCGGCCAGGTTCAGGGACACGGCGGGATTGGCCGGGTCCAGCTCGAAGGCCTTGGACAGGCTGTGCTCGGCGGCCGGCCACTCACCGTTGCGGGCCTCGCAGACGCCGCGCGCCAGCAGGGAGCGGCTCGTGCCGCGGTAGTTGGGCAACGCCAGGGCTTGCTCGAAGAGGGCGCGCGAGGCCACCCAGCGGCCTTGCTGGCAGAGGAACCAGGCGTAGTTGTGCATGGCATCGCCGTCGCCGGGGGCCGTGGCGATGGCGCGCTTGAAGCCCTCCTCCGCCATGTTCGTCTCGCCCATCGCGGCATAGACCAGGTTGCGCAGGTTGATGGCCTCGCGCTGCTCCGGCTTCAGGGCCAGGGCCAGCTTGATCTCGTCCAGGGCCGTGGAGTACTGGCCGCGGGCGAAGTAGCCCGTCGCCAGCTCCACGCGCACCGCGGCCCGGCGGTCCAGATCGGTGCGGTCGCTTTCCGTCTTGGGTTCGGCCGAGCTGCCCGAGCCCGTGCTGGCGCACCCCGGCAGCAGCAGCGCCGCCGAGAGCGCCAGGAGCCCTTGCAGCATCAGGGGGCGCAGAAGGAGGCGGGATTTCTGAAACACGATCGCTGGCGTCATCATGGAGGGAGCGTAGCTCGGGATCAGGAAGTGGGCTGCCCCGGCGCGGAGCTCGCGCCATCGGCAGGACGGTCGGCCGCATTCTTCACCACAACCACGGGCCGCACCATGCGTAGATGCGCGCGGGTGCGATCTTGCACCTCTCCGGCCAGCTGGCCGCAGGCGGCGTCGATGTCATCGCCACGGGTCTTGCGCACGGTGGTGACGATGCCCGCCCGGATCAGCACCTCGGCAAAGGCCTGCACGCGCTCCTTGGGGCTGCGCTTGAGGCCGGACGCCGGGAAGGGATTGAAGGGGATCAGGTTGAGCTTGCACGGCACCTTGCCCTTGAGCAGGCGCACCAGCTCCTCGGCCTGCTCGGGCGTGTCATTCACGTGGTCGAGCATGCAGTACTCGAAGGTGATGAAGTCGCGCGGCGCGGCGTCCAGGTAGCGATTGCAGGCCGCCAGCAGCTCGGCGATGGGGTACTTCTTGTTCAGCGGCACCAGCTGGTCGCGCAGCGGGTCGCTGGGCGCGTGCAGGGACACGGCCATGGCGACGGGGCAGTCCTCGCGCAGACGGTCCATCATGGGCACGACGCCCGAGGTGGAGACAGTGACCCGGCGGCGCGAAAGCCCGTAGCCGTGGTCGTCCAGCATGACCTTGAGCGCCGGCACCAGCGCGGCATAGTTCTGCAGCGGCTCGCCCATGCCCATCATCACGACATTGCTGATGACGCGGTCCGGCGTGTTGAGGCGCACGCGCAGGTGGTGCTCGGCAAACCACAGCTGGGCGAGGATCTCCCAGGTCTCGAGATTGCGGCTGAAGCCCTGGTGGCCCGTGGAGCAGAAACGGCAGCCCACGGCGCAGCCGGCCTGGCTGGACACGCACAGCGTGCCGCGGTCGTCCTCGGGGATGAACACCGCCTCGACGGCATTGCCCTGCCCCACATCGAACAGCCACTTGATCGTGCCATCGGCGGAGGCCTGCTCGGAGATCACCGGCAGCGCCTGGATGTGGGCGCGGGTGGCCAGCTTGTCCCGCAGGGACTTGGCCAGGTCGGACATCTGCGCGAAGTCAGACGCCCCTTTTTGATGGATCCAGCGGAAGAGCTGGGTCGCGCGAAAGCGCTTCTCCCCCAGCTGCTCGCAGTACGCGGCCAAGCCTTCGAGATCGAACCCGAGCAGGTTCGTGAGTCCGGGTGGATTGACCGCGTCGTTCATGGTCTTGCCTCTCAAGGAGTCGCCAGGACCGCCCGGCATGACCTGACCCCGAGGGGCAGGACCGCCGGCGGCAGGCCCGTGGGCGTTCTTCATTCAAATGCCGACCGCCCCAGGCACTGCACAAGGCAGCACGGCCGCGTTGACGGCCTCCTGAGGCGGCTTTGTTGCGACTCGCCCCTTGAGGCTCGCTGCAAGAGGCTTTGGCGCGATTTAGCGGCTGTAGACGTTCATGCCGGGGAAGAAGAAGGCAATTTCCACAGCGGCGGTTTCAGGGGCGTCAGAGCCGTGCACGGCGTTGGCGTCGATGCTGTCGGCGAAGTCGGCGCGGATGGTGCCCTTCTCGGCCTTCTTCGGGTCGGTGGCGCCCATCAGGTCGCGGTTCTTCAGGATGGCGCCTTCGCCTTCCAGAGCCTGGATCATCACCGGGCCGGAGATCATGAAGTTCACCAGGTCGTTGAAGAAAGGACGGGCCTTGTGCACGGCGTAGAAGGCTTCGGCTTCGCCGCGCGACAGGTGGACCATCTTGGCGGCGATGACCTTCAGGCCGGCGCCTTCAAAGCGCGAGTAGATCTGGCCGATGACGTTCTTGGCCACGGCATCGGGCTTGATGATGGAAAGGGTGCGTTCGATGGCCATTTTTTTCTCCTGGAATCTGAGGCTTGGCAAAGCCGATGATTGTACTGCGTGAACGTGATGGGGCGGTGTCCGCCCCTATTGACTCTTGTGACCGTTGGCCTGGACGCCCCTGCGCTGGGTCAAGCGCGCCCGGCAACCGGTCTCGCGAGGAGCTCAGCGGCGACCGCGGCCACCGCCGCCACCGCCGCCTCCGCGACCACCCCGGCCGCCACCACCGCCGCGGCGATGGAAGGCATCGGCGCCGATGTAGCCGACCGAGGTCTGCATGGGATCCGGCTCGCGGGGACCGCCGCCGCCCTTCTTGCCTCCGCGCGGACCGTGATCCACGGGATCGGGCGCGCTGCCGCCACGGCCGAAGCCTTGCGGGATGCCGCGGGACTTCCCGCTGGCAAAGCGGCGGTCGAAGGTCTGCTCCAGCGGGTTGATGTTGCGCGGGATGAAGTCGTCATCTTCATCATCGCCGCGGTCGCGGGAACGCTCCTGGGCACGCGGCTGCTCGACGAAGCGCTCCTTGCGCTCCGGCCGCGGCTGCTGCGCCTCCTGCGGGCGGCTGGGACGCGGCCCCGTGCCCTGGGCGCGATCGCCACGGCGCTTGCCGTTCTTGCGATCACGTTGCTGCGGCGGCTGATTGCGATCTCCGCCACGCTCGGCGCGCTCCTCGCGCGGGCCGCCGGCCAGGCGGCGGATCACCCGCACGTCGCCATCTTCCAGCTCGACCCACACGCCGCGCTTGAGGCCGCGCGGCAGCACCACGGTGCCGTAGCGGATGCGGATCAGGCGGCTGACGGTCAGGCCCACGGCGTCGAAGAGCTTGCGCACTTCGCGGTTGCGGCCTTCGGTGATGATGACGCGGTACCAGTGGTTCACGCCCTCGCCGCCGCCGTCCTCGATGCTCTTGAAGCTGGCCGACTGGCCTTCGATGTCGACACCGGACAGCAGCTTGGCGCGCTGTTCCTCGTTGAGCGTGCCCAGCACGCGCACGGCATACTCGCGCTCCACGCCGAAGCGCGGGTGCATCAGCTGGTTGGCCAGCTCACCGGAGTTGGTGAACAGCAGCAGACCTTCAGTGTTGAGGTCCAGGCGACCGACCGACTGCCACTTGCCCTGGTGCAGCTTGGGCAGGCGGCGGAAGACGGTCGGGCGGCCTTCCGGGTCGTTGTGGGTGACGACCTCGCCCGCGGGCTTGTGATAGGCAATGATGCGAGGCGCCGGCGGCTGGATCCGCACCTTGATGGGCTTGCCGTTGACGGCCACGCGGTCCCCGAAGGAGATGCGCTGGCCGATGTGGGCCACCTCGCCGTTCACGGAGATCTTGCCCTCGGCGATCATGTCCTCGATGTCGCGGCGCGAGCCGATACCGGCCTGGGCCAGCACCTTCTGCAGCTTGGGCGCATCCAGCTCGGGAGCCAGCACGCGCTTGGTCTCCTGGCTGGCGACTTCCTCGACCGGCACCACTTCCTCGCCGTCATAGGCGCCGGACAGCAGCTCGGCAAAGCGCTCGCCGGCCTGGGCCATCAGCTCTTCGGCCACGGGCTCGCCACGGCCGGCGTCGGTGTCGGCGCCCTCACCTTCGGCTCCCAGGGTGAATACGGCTTCGGCAGGACGCGCCGGGCGCTCGGCACCGCGATCACCACGCTCGGCACCACGCTCGCCATCGCGCTCACGGCGACCCCGGCGGCGGTTGCGACGACCGCGGCCTTCCTCGCCGACATCGCCGGCATCGCCTGCATCGCCCTCGTCGGCGACCGAAGCCGGTGCCGCGGATTCAGCATCGGCGCGGGCCACTGGCGCAGCCTCGGCCTGCTCGCGGGCGGCGGGCTCGGCGGCCTGCGGCGGCACAGCTTCAGCGGCCTCCACGACCGCCTCTGCCGCTTCGGCCTTGGCGGCCTTGGTCGACTTGCGGGGCGCGCGCGCCTTGACCGGCTTGGCCTCTTCGGCTGCGGACTCGACAGCGGAGGCTTCCGGCGCGGCCATCACCTCAGCGGCCTGGTCAGCCACCACGGCCTTCTTGGCAGCCGTCTTGCGCGGCGCTCGCGGCTTGGGCGCCGGAGCCTCGCCTGCGGGCTCGGCCACTTCCGGCGCGGCCACCTCGGCGGCGGCCTTGCTGCGTGCGGGGGCTCGGCGGCGCTTGGGCGCCTCGGCTTCGGGATTCATCGCGCCCGCGCCTTCGGCGGCCGGATCGGTGTCATGGGCATTCATGCGTCAGCTTGCACCTTGTCATTCACATCGGGATGCTGAGCTTGCTGCGGCACCAGGGCCTCGGGCTCAGCGGGGAAGGCGGCGACATCGGTCACCACCTCGGCGGCGTCACCGGGGACGCCTTCTTCTGCTTGCACTTCTTGTTCGTCTGTTTCAATCGCTTCGGCCAGGACCTCGGGCCCGTCGGCAGACTCGGGCAGCGGCAGCTCGTCCGCAGCCTGCGCCTCGTCCGCCGGCGCGCCGGCCCCAGCCTCGGACGGGGCCTCATCCAGGGCATCCGAGGCTCCAGCCTCAGAAGTCACCGGCGCCACGTCAGCCTCCTGATCGGCCCCTGCCCCCTGAGGGGCCGGCTCCGACTCCAGCAGCGAACCCTGCCCTTCCAGCGCCTCCACAAGAGCCGCGCCGGGCTCGCCGGCCGCCTCCAGGGCGGGCAGCTGGGACAGGCTTTCCAGCCCCAGGTCGTCCAGGAACTGCTGCGTGGTGGCATACAGCGCCGGTCGGCCCGGCGCCTCACGATGGCCCACCACCTCGATCCAGTTGCGGTCTTCCAGCTGCTTGACGATCTGCGTGGACACCACGACGCCGCGGATGTCCTCGATGTCGCCGCGCGTCACAGGTTGACGATAGGCAATGATGGCCAGGGTCTCCATCACCGCCCGTGAATAACGCTGCGGCTTCTCCGGATGCATGCGATCCAGGAACTCGCGCATCTCGGGCCTGCTCTGGAAGCGCCAGCCGCTGGCAATGGCCACCAGCTCGACGCCGCGGCCCTCCCAATCGCGGGCCAGCTCGTCCAGCAGCATGCGCAGGCTGTCCGCGCCGATCTCGTCGGCGAAGAGGCTGCGCAGATCCTTGATCGTGAGGGGCTGCTGCGCACAGATGAGCGCGGTCTCCAGGACTCGCTTGGCTTCCTGCGTGTTCATCGCGTGTGTCGGCAGCACCTGCTCATCGAGCCGGCCATGGTGTTCAACAGTGTTCTAACGGAGGGCCTGGGGCCCGGGGGCAAACATCAGCTCATGCCGCTGTAGCAGGTCCCGGATGTGCGGCAGGCGGTGCGCGGCGGCGAAGGCCGCCTCCACATCTGGCGCATTCAGGAACATGGTCAGTCCAGCAACTCGGACGGCGAAACTCTCTCTCGCCCTCAGGCGCCGATCGCCCCTCACGGACGATCACCAGCCACCTGCTCGAAATGGGTCAGGCCCTACCGGATCCCGCGCATTGCCCTGCAAGGCGCCGGACCGAGGGCTGTTCACCCAAGCTCTGCGCGCACATTGTACCCTGCCCGCCGCACCTGCCCCTCAGAGAGCCGGCGCAGGAAATCCGGCACGCTGCCAGGCCTGGGCAAGATCCGCAGGCAACGGCGCCAGGAGGACCATCGCCGCCCCCGTCATGGGATGCTCGAAACTCAGCTTGGCCGCGTGCAGCGCCTGGCGCTCCAGGCCCAGGGCGGGCGCGCCGCCGTACAAGGCATCGGCCACCAGGGCATAGCCCTTCCAGGACAGGTGGACGCGGATCTGATGGGTGCGGCCGGTATGCAGCACGCAGTGCACCGCGCTCATCCAGGGCGCGTCTGGGGTGTGGGCCAGCGGGAAGACGTCGGTCTGCGCCGGCTTGCCGCCGGGCACCACCGCCATCTTGACGCGCGATGCCGGGTCTCGCCGCATCGGCGCATCGACGTGCAGCGGCGCGGTCAGGCGACCGTGGCACAGAGCCAGGTACTCGCGATGCACCTGGCGGTCGGCGATCATGCGGGACAGCGCGACGGTCGCCTCCAGCGTCTTGCCCACCACCATCAGGCCCGAGGTGTCCTTGTCGAGCCGGTGGACGATGCCCGCGCGCGGCAGCTGCGCAGCCTGGGCATGGTGTGCCAGCAAGCCGTTCATCAGCGTGCCGGACCAGTTGCCCGGCGCCGGGTGCACGACCAGGCCCACCGGCTTGTTGACGACCATCAGGTGCGCATCCTCGTACAGGATGTCCAGCGCCATGGGCTCGGCGCGGAAGGCCTGGCTTTCCTCGGTGGGCTGAAGCTCCACGCGCACCCGCTGGCCCGCCAGCACCTTGCGCGAGGCCGTCGTCTGCACCTGGCCCTGCACACTCACCAGCCCGCGCTCGATCAGGCCCTGCAGATGGCTGCGCGAGAACTCCGGCGCCATGCCGACGACGAACTTGTCCAGCCGCTGCCCCTGGGCCTCGCGCTCCACCCGCGACTCACGGACCTCCACCTCCGAGGCGCCCGCATCCTCCGGCGCATCGCCCTCAGGATCGAGGGCGTCGACGCCGAGTTCGATACCGGGCGTGGCTTTCAGGTCCACCAAAGCCTGAACCATATAATCGGCGCTCCTTTTTCAGATGGGCTGGCGCCTGAGCGCCTGGCCAATGGACCATGATGGATTTCCTGGGGAAGCGTCACCCGACGCAGAGCGGTTCCGTGCCTGTGCTGTCCGCGGACAGGCCCGCCCGTCGGCTCAACGCCGTGCCCGCCCGAGTGCTGGCGGGCAGCCTGGTGCTGGCCCTGGCCGCCTGCTCGTCCCCCTTCAAGGAGGATCCCAATTCACAGGCCAGCCTGGACAAATTGTACTCAGAGGCCAAGGAAGACCTGGCCACCGGCGGCTACGACCGGGCCATCAAGGGCCTGGAAAAGATCGAGGGCCGTGCGGCCGGTACGGTACTCGCCCAGCAGGCGCAGCTGGACATCGCCTGGGCCTACTACAAGAGCGGCGAGCGAGCCCAGGCCATCAGTGCCCTGGACCGCTTCATCAAGCTCAATCCCTCCAGCCCGGCCATGGACTACGCCCTTTACATGAAGGGCACCGTCAACTTCAACGAGGACATGGGCCTCTTCGGCCGCCTGGCCAGCCAGGACGTGGCCGAGCGTGACCAGCAAGCCTCGCGCGATGCGCTGCTGGCCTTCCGCCAGCTGGTCGAGCAGTTCCCGGACTCGAAGTACGCCGAGGACGCGGCCGTCCGCGTCGACTTCATCACCAACACCCTGGCAGCCTACGAGGTCCACGTCGCCCGCTACTACTTCAACCGCGGCGCCTATGTGGCAGCGGCCAACCGCGCCCAATCCGCGGTGAAGGAGTTCGAGACGGCCCCCGCCGCCGAGGAGGCGCTGTCCATCATGGTCCGCAGCTACGAGCAGCTGGGCCTGCCCAAGCTGCGTGACGACGCCGAGCGCGTGCTGCGCAAGAGCTTCCCGCAGAGCCAGTACCTGGCCGGCAACGAGCGCGTGGCCAAGAAGCCCTGGTGGAAGCTCTGGTAACACCCAGGACGCCCGCCCGCAAGGCGCATGCAGCGAAAGCCGCATGCGCTTTTTTCATGGCCGGGACGCACGCTGGCTCAGCGCATGAGCCAGGGCTGACGCAGGCGCAGCGCCTGTGGATTCAGGCCCCCGTCCAGGCCGCGACCAGCGCTGCAGGCCCACGCTCGGCGGCCAGCCCGCGCAGCCAGCTCAGCGCCTCGCCCTCGTTGGCCACCGGCGTCATGGGCGGCAGGGCCGCGCGCAGCCGCCGGCCGTAGTTCATGCCGGCCATGCGTGGGTCGCAGACGACCAGCAGCCCCTTGTCCGTCTCCGTGCGGATCAGCCGTCCTCCGCCCTGCTTGAGGGCGATCGCGGCCTCGGCGATGAAGTAGTCGGCAAAGGCATTGCGGCCCTCACGCTCCAGGCGCTGCACCCGCGCCTCCACCAGCGGATCGTTGGGCGGGGGGAAGGGCAGTTTGTCGATCAGCACGCACTGCAGCGCATCGCCCGGCACGTCGATGCCCTCCCAGAAGCTGGCCGAGCCCACGAGCACCGCGCGGGGATCTTCCATGAACTGCTGCAGCAGCATGCGCTTGGGAATGGCGCCCTGCACCAGCACCTTCAGCGGCGCCCCCAGGGCCTCCAGCTCGGTCTTCAGCGCATCGCCGATCACCTGCAGGGCGCGCAGCGTGGTGGTCAGCACGAAGCAGCGGCCTCCCAGCGCCTGCGCGCAGCGTGCGGCCAGCACGGCCACGCTGGCCGAGTGATGCGGCTCGGACGGCTTGGGGAAACCGCGCGGCACATAGAGCCGCGCGTGATTGGGGTAGTCGAAGGGGCTGCCCACGCGCAGCACCCGTGCGTCCGTCAGCCCCGAGGACTCGGTGAACCAGCTCAGGCGCTCGTCGTCCCCCAGGGTGGCTGAGGTGAAGATCCAGGCCTTGGGCGAGTCCTTCAGCTGCTCCTGCATGGCCTCGCGGATGTCCAGGGGCGACTCCACCAGCCTCGCCTGATGCGGGCTGATGTCGATCCAGCGCACCGCACCCGGCGCCGGGTCCAGCGAGAAGGCATGGGCGCGCTCAGAAAGCTGCCGGGCGCGCTCGATCAGGCGCAGGAAGTCCGGCGAGCCGTTCTCCACGGCGGCCAGCGCCTCGGCGGCCTCGTCCGCCGCGCAGGCGACCTCGGCCAGCGCGGCGGCGAAGCCCACCTGCCCCGCCCGTTCGTTCCAGCGCAGCTTGATCAGGCCGCGCAGGTCCTTGAGCGGCCCCGCGCAGACCAGGCGCAACTCGCGTGCCGCCTTCTCCAGGTGGCCATGCAGGGACTGCCAGTCCATCGTGCCGCGCGCTTCGGTGAGCCCCAGGGCCAGCATGTCACGCGCAAAGTCGATCAGCTGCGAGGTGCCCAGGTTCTGGCCGAGGAACTGCACGCCGGCCTCGGTTAGCTGATGAGCTTCGTCGAACACGGCGACGTCGACGCTGGGCAGCAGCTCGGCCACGCCGCTGTCGCGCAGGGCCATGTCGGCGAAGAAGAGGTGGTGGTTGACGACGGCGATGTCGGCCTCCATGGCCTCACGCCTGGCCTTGACGACGAAGCACGAGCTCCACTGCGGGCATTCGCTGCCCAGGCAGTTCTCCCGCGTCGAACTGACGATGGGGATGACGGGCGAGCGCTCGTCCAGACCGTCCAGCTCGGCGAAGTCACCGGTGCGCGTCTGCTGCGCCCAGCGCTCCACGCGTGCCAGGGCCAGCACGGCGCGGCGGTCGGGCAGCTCGGCACCATGCCGCGCGTACTCGAGGCGATGCAGGCACAGATAGCTGCCACGCCCCTTCAGCAGGGCGATACGGGCCGGCACGGAGAGCGCCGCGCACAGCCGCGGCAGGTCGCGCAGGAAGAGCTGGTCCTGCAGGCTCTTGGTCGCGGTGCTGATCAGGGCCCGCCCGCCGCTGAGCAGGGCCGGCACGAGGTAAGCGAAGGTCTTGCCCACGCCGGTGCCCGCCTCGACCACCAGGCTTTCCCGCCGCGCGATCGCACGGGCCACGGCCTGCGTCATGGCCAGCTGGGGCTCGCGGGGGCTGTAGCCGGCGTCGGCGCGCGACAGCGAACCGCCCCGGTCGAAGGCGGCCTGCACCCATTGCTCCAGCTCGCTGGGCGGGGTGGTGTCGGTGGCGGGGGTGTCCGGGTCCGGGGAGCTCAAGAGCGTGGCGTCGTCTGGGTCAGGCGCGGGGCCCGGGGCATGGGGAAGTGGTGAGGAGCGATGCAAACGAGACGGCAACTTCCGGCCCGCCTGACATGACAGCAGGCCCGCGCGTCGCTCATGCCGGCTCGTCGGGCTCGCTGGCCTGCTCCAGGCGGGCAATCCGATCCTTCAGGGCCAGGCGGCGCTTCTTCAGGCGCTGCAGCTGCAGTTCGTCCAGCGGCAGCATGCCCGAGGCGCGATCGATGAGACCGTCAAGATCCGCATGCTCCATCCGCAACTCGATCAATTGGCGTGACAGGGAGTGAAGATCTGCGTCCATTTGTGGAGAACCCGGGGGGATGGGCCCGCGAATCGCTTCCGAGGCGCCGGTCCGGCCTTCATTCCCGATTATAGTTTTGGGCAAACTCGCCCGAGACCGCATGAGCCGCAACCCTGGATTTCGACTGAACGCCGCCACCGGCATCCACCGGGGTGACCGCACGTACCAGCAGGACCAGGTCCAGGTCATCAGCCACCCGCGCATTGCGGGCTGCGTGCTGGCGGTGCTGGCGGACGGCATGGGCGGCAAGAGCGGCGGGCGCAAGGCCGCCGACCAGGTCGTGCTGACGGCCCAGCAGCTCTTCGAGCGCTTCTCCCCGGAAGACGAGAACCCGGCCGACCTGCTGCGCCAGATCGCCGACGAGGCCCACCTGATGATCAAGCTGACGGCCATCTCCGCCGAGGAGGAGCCGCACAGCACCATCGCCGCCTACCTGATCACGCCGGACCGCCGCTGCCACTGGCTGCATACCGGCGATTCGCGCATCTACTTTTTCCGTGGCCCCAACATGCTCAAACGAACGCTGGACCACTCCTATGTCCAGCGCCTGGTCGACGAAGGCAAGATCAGCGAGAGCGAGGCCTCGACCCATCCGCAGTCCAATCTGCTGACCGGCTGCCTGGGCACCGTGCAGGACCCCACGCCGACGGGCGACGTCATCGGCCCGCTGGAGCCGGGCGACTGCCTGATGGCCTGCAGCGACGGCCTGTGGCACTACTTCAATCCGCGCGAACTGGGCACCGTGCTGCACAGCCTGCCCCCGCGCGAGGCGGCCGAGCTGCTGCTCAACAAGGCCCGGCAGCGGGCCCATGGCAGTGGGGACAACCTCTCCCTGGCCGTGGTCCGGATCGAACCCCTGGGCTGAAGCCGCTCAGCGAGGCGCGGACGCCGCGCTCGGGGGAGGCAAGGGCGGCGCCAGCGGCTTGTGCAGGGCACGGTCCTGCAGGCGCTCCAGGGCCTCGCGGCGATGCGCCTCAGCCTTGCGGACGCGGCTCTGCTGGTCACGCGCCCGCTGCGCCGCGGCGGCTTCGTCCTGGCGCCGCAGCTTCTCCACATCGGGCACCGGGCGTGCCGGGCGCGAGGCCGCGGAGGCCGGCAGCGCCGCCTCGGCGCGAGGCTGAAGAGGCGGCGCCATCAGGGCTTCGCTGCGGCGCCTGGCCTCCAGCTGTGCCTGCTCCTGCGCCTTCTCGCGCAGGCGCTGGCGGCTCTCCGAGGCCCGCCGCTCGCGCTGGGCCAGGGACTCTGCCAGTTCCTCGTCCAGCAAGGGCTGCAGGGCCTGCTGGCGCGCGAGCCTGGCCTCCTGCTGGCAGTCGTTGACGGCGAAGCGGGCCTGGCAGTCCTGGACGGCCTGCTGGTAGCGCTGCTCGATCGCGCTGCGGGCTGCGCGGCGCTCATCCGCGCCGCGCTCACCAGCACTGGCGGCCACGCCGCAGCAGGCCAGCCAGAGGGCCAGGGCCAGGCGGGTGCAGCGGCGTTGTCGGGCAGCGGGGCTCATGTCAGCGAAGTATCCACTTCCCGGCGCTCCAGCTCCAGGTACTCGCGCGATTGCATTTCCTGCAAGCGGGACACCGTGCGCGGGAACTCATGCGCCAGCGGCCCTTCGGTGTAGAGCTGCTCGGGCGGCACCGCGGCCGAGATGACCAGCTTGCAGCGGCGGTCATAGAGCACGTCGACCAGCCAGGTGAAGCGCCGCGCCTCGCTGGCCAGGCGCACCGGCATTTCGGGCACGCCGGACAGGATCAGGGTGTGGAAACGCGAGGCCAGCTCGAGGTAGTCGTTCTGCGAGCGCGGGCCGCCACAGAGGGTCTGGAAGTCAAACCACACCACGCCGCCCGCACGGCGCCGTGAACGCAGCTCGCGGTGCTCGATGTGCAGCAGCGGGTCTTCGTCCTTGGCCTCGGCGAGGCTCTCGAAGGCATGCGTCAGCGCGGCATCGGCCTTGTCGTCCAGCGGGCAGTGGTAGAGCTCCACATGCTCCAGCGAGCGCTGGCGGTAGTCGGTGCCATGGTCGACGTTGATGACCTCCATCTTCTCCTTGAGCAGCTCGATGGCCGGCAGGATGCGGTCGCGGTGCAGGCCGTTGGGATAGAGGCCGTCCGGGTGGAAATTGGAGGTCGTGACGATGGACACGCGGTACTTGAACAGCGCGTCCAGCAGCCGGTGCAGGATCATCGCGTCCGTCACGTCGGCCACGTGGAACTCGTCGAAGCAGATCAGACGGAAGCGTTTGGCGATGCGTTTGCCCAGCTCGTCCAGCGGATCGGCGATGCCCTTGAGGTCCTGCAGCTCGCGGTGCACCTCGCGCATGAACTCGTGGAAGTGCAGGCGGGTCTTGCGCGTGAGCGGCACGGCCTGGAAGAAGCAGTCCATGAGGAAGCTCTTGCCACGCCCCACGCCGCCGTACATGTAGACGCCACGCGGAATGGGCGGGCGTACCAGCAGCTTGGTGACGGCATTGCTGCGGCGGGCCTTGTAGTCCGCCCATTCATCCTGGCAGCGCTGCAGGGCCGCGATGGCCCGCAGTTGGGCCGGATCGGCCGTGAAGCCGCGTTCGGCCAGGGTCTGGTGGTAGAGCTCGGTGACGCTGCTCATGGGTGCTCAGGCTACATCTCGTGAAAAGGGGCGACCGAGGCCGCCCCTTTGAACCCGTGAATTCCGATCGGAATCAGAAATTCAGGGTGCGCTTGTCCACGGCCAGGGCCGCTTCCTTGGTGGCTTCGCTCAAGCTCGGGTGGGCGTGGCAGATGCGGGCGATGTCCTCGGCCGAGGCCTTGAACTCCATCGCCACCACGGCTTCCGAGATCAGCTCCGACGCGAACGGGCCGATGATGTGCACGCCCAGGATCTCGTCGGTCTTGGCGTCTGCCAGCATCTTCACGAAGCCGGTGGTGTCGCCCAGTGCGCGGGCACGGCCGTTGGCCATGAAGGGGAACTGGCCGGCCTTGTACTCGACGCCTTCGCTCTTCAGCTGCTGCTCGGTCTTGCCGACCCAGGCGATCTCGGGGCTGGTGTAGATGACCCAGGGGATGGTGCCGAAGTTCACATGGCCATGCTGGCCCGCGATGCGCTCGGCCACGGCCACGCCCTCTTCCTCGGCCTTGTGGGCCAGCATGGGGCCGCGCACGACGTCACCCACGGCCCAGACGTTGGGCAGGTTGGTCTTGCACTCGTCGTCCACCACGATGGCGCCGCGCTCGTCCAGCTTCAGGCCCACGGCTTCGGGGTTCAGGCCGATGGTGTTGGGCACGCGGCCGATCGAGACGATCAGCTTGTCCACCACCAGGCTCTGCTCGGCGCCCTTGGCGTCGGCGTAGGCGATGGTGACGCTGTCTTTGCCCTTGGTCACCGAGGCGATCTTCACACCGAGCTGGATGTCCAGGCCCTGCTTCTTGAAGACCTTGGCGGCTTCCTTGGCCACGGACTCGTCAGCAGCCCCCAGGAAGGCCGGCATGGCTTCGAGGATGGTCACTTCCGCGCCCAGGCGGCGCCACACCGAGCCCATCTCCAGGCCGATCACGCCGGAGCCGATCACGCCCAGCTTCTTCGGCGTGGCGGGGATGCGCAGCGCGCCGTCGTTGGAGAGGATCAGCTCTTCATCGAACTCGGCGCCGGGCAGCTGACGGGCATTGGAGCCGGTGGCCAGGATCACGTGCTTGGCAACGAGGGTCTCCTCAGCAGCGCCGGCCACCTTGATCTCGTAGCCGCCATCCTTGGCCGCAACGAAGGAGCCGCGGCCGTGGAAGAAGCTGACCTTGTTCTTCTTGAACAGGTAGAGGATGCCGTCGTTGTTCTGCTTCACGACAGTGGCCTTGCGGCCGATCATCTTGGCGACGTCGATCTGGACGTTGTCCGCCGTGATGCCGTGATCAGCGAAGTGGTGGTTGGCGTGTTCGAAATGCTCCGAGGACTGCAGCAGGGCCTTGGAGGGGATGCAGCCGACGTTGGTGCAGGTGCCGCCCGGTGCGGGGCCGCCCTTCTCGTTCTTCCACTCGTCGATGCAGGCCGCGTTGAAGCCCAGCTGGGCGGCGCGGATGGCGGCGATATAGCCGCCGGGGCCGCCGCCGATCACGACGACGTCAAAGTTCTTGGTGCTCATGTGTGTGTTCCTTGTCTCGCAACTGGCCCCACCGGTGCGGGGCGTAGCGAGCGGCCTCAGGGCTAGGCGCGGGTGCCAAGGCACCGGAGCGTAGCAGCGCTACGTGAGGATGCCGAGGACGGGACCCGCAACGACGCCCTGAGGACGCGCAGTAGCCCTTGATCAGATGTCGAACAGGAGGCGGGCGGGATCTTCCAGCGCTTCCTTCATCGTGACCAGGCCCAGCACGGCTTCGCGGCCGTCGATGATGCGGTGGTCGTAGGACATCGCGAGGTAGTTGATCGGGCGCACCACGACCTGGCCGTTCTCGACCACGGCGCGATCCTTGGTGGCGTGCACGCCCAGGATGGCCGACTGCGGCGGGTTGATGATGGGGGTCGACAGCATGGAGCCGAAGGTGCCGCCATTGGAAATGGAGAAGGTGCCGCCGGTCAGGTCGTCGATGGAGATCTTGCCTTCCTTGGCCTTCTGGCCGAATTCGGCGATCTTCTTCTCGATGTCGGCGAAGCTCAGCTGGTCGGCATTGCGGATGATGGGCACGACCAGGCCACGGGGCGAGCCCACGGCGATGCCGATGTCGAAGTAGCCGTGGTAGACGATGTCATTGCCATCGACCGAGGCGTTCAGCACGGGGAACTTCTTGAGGGCAGCGACGGCGGCCTTCACGAAGAAGCTCATGAAGCCCAGCTTGACGCCGTGCTCCTTCTCGAACTTCTCCTGGAACTTCTTGCGCATCTCCATCAGCGGCGCCATGTTCACTTCGTTGAACGTGGTCAGGATGGCGTTGGTCGACTGCGACTGGATCAGACGCTCGGCCACGCGGGCGCGCAGGCGGCTCATCGGCACGCGCTGCTCGGGGCGATCACCCAGGTTCTGTGCGACGGGCGCGGCGACGGCCGGCAGCGGCTTGGCGGCGGCCACGGGGGCGGCGACAGGCGCGGCCACGGCGGCAGGCTTGGCGCCGGCGGCCAGGGCATCGCCCTTGGTCACGCGGCCGTCCTTGCCGGAGCCGGCGACGTCGGTGGCCTGCAGGCCCTTCTCGGCCAGGATCTTGGCGGCGGCGGGCATGGCCACGTCACCCTTGTTGGCGGCGGCTGCGGGGGCTGCAACCGGCGCGGCTGCGGGGGCTGCGGCTGCCGGGGCGGCCACGGCACCGGCCTTGCCTTCGGTATCGATGCGGGCGATGACTTCCTCGCTCACGACGGAGGCGCCGCCGTCCTTCAGGGTCTCGGCCAGCACGCCGGCGCTGGGCGCGGGCACTTCCAGGACGACCTTGTCGGTCTCGATCTCGATCAGGATCTCGTCCACCGCGACGGCTTCGCCGGGCTTCTTCTTCCAGGAGATCAGGGTGCCTTCGGACACCGATTCAGACAGTTGGGGAACCTTGACTTCAACGATTGCCATGATGATTCTTTCTGCTTGCTGCTGCGCTGGCCGCTCACTGCCCGCGGTCCGGCGTCACGAGGTGGACGCATGAACCGGGCGGGTCAGGAGCGGCACCCAGGGCCGCTTTGACTTATTTGGTGAGAACGAAGCCCTTGAGCTTGGCGAAGGCCTGGTCCAGCAGCGCCTTCTGCTGCTCCTGGTGCAGGTGCGCATAGCCGCAAGCCGGCGAGGCGGACGCGGGGCGACCGGCGAAGCCCAGCTTCTGGCCGTCCAGCATGTTCTCGTGGATGTAGTGCTGCACGAAGAACCAGGCACCCTGGTTCTGCGGCTCGTCCTGGCACCACACGATGTCCGCGGCGTTCGGGTACTTCTTGATCTCGGCAGCGAAGGCCTTGTGCGGGAAGGGGTAGAGCTGCTCGACGCGGATGATGGCGACGTCGCTGGCCTTCTTCTCCTCGCGCTTCTTGACCAGGTCGTAGTAGACCTTGCCCGAGCAGGCGATCACGCGCTTGACCTTGGCGGCGTCGATGCTGGCGTCCAGCTCGCCGATCACGGTCTGGAACTCACCCTTGGTGAACTCGGACAGCGGCGAGGTGGCGTCCTTGGCACGCAGCAGGCTCTTGGGGGTCATGATGACCAGCGGCTTGCGGAACATGCGCAGCATCTGGCGGCGCAGCACATGGAAGATCTGCGAGGCCGTGGTGGGCTGCACGATCTGCATGTTGTTGTCAGCGGCCAGCTGCATGAAGCGCTCCAGGCGGGCCGAGCTGTGCTCGGGGCCCTGGCCTTCATAGCCGTGCGGCAGCATCATGGTCAGGCCGTTGGCACGGCCCCACTTCACTTCGCCCGAGGCGATGAACTGGTCGATCACGACCTGCGCCCCGTTGACGAAGTCGCCGAACTGGGCTTCCCAGATGGTCAGCGTGTTGGGCTCGGCGGCGGCATAGCCGTACTCGAAGCCCAGCACGGCCTCTTCCGACAGGATGGAGTCGATGACCACGAACGGTGCCTGGTTCTCGGCCACGTTCTGCAGCGGGATGAAGGTGCCTTCGTCCCAGTTGCTGCGGTTCTGGTCATGGATCACGGCATGGCGGTGCGTGAAGGTGCCGCGGCCGCAGTCCTCACCCGACAGACGCACGGGATAGCCCGAGGCGACCAGCGAGGCGAAGGCCATGTGCTCGCCCATGCCCCAGTCGACGTTGATCTCGCCACGGCCCATGGCGGCGCGGTCGGCGATCAGCTTCTGCACCAGGTTGTGCGGGACGAAGTCCTTGGGCAGCGTGGTGATGCGCTCGGCCAGGCGCTTCCATTCGGACACGGGGATGGCGGTGTCGCAGTTGTCCGTCCACTTCTTGCCCAGGAAGGGCGTCCAGTCCGTGGCGTACTTGCCCTTGTAGTTGGTCAGCACCGGGTCCACGGTGTGACGGCCTTCGTCCATGGCGGCGCGGTAGGCCTTGACCATGTTGTCGGGTTCGTCGGCAGTCAGGGCGGTCTGGGCGACCAGCTTGTCGGCGTACAGCTTGCGGGTGCCGGGGTGGGCGGCGACCTTCTTGTACATCAGGGGCTGGGTCAGGGCCGGGGTGTCCTGCTCGTTGTGGCCCAGCTTGCGGAAGCAGACGATGTCGATGACCACGTCCTTCTTGAACGCGGTGCGGTAGTCCATCGCCAGCTGCGCGGCCCACACGACGGCTTCCGGGTCGTCGCCGTTCACGTGCAGCACCGGGGCCTCGATCATCTTGACGACGTCGGAGCAGTACTGCGTGGAACGCAGGTCGCGCGGGTCGCTGGTGGTGAAGCCGATCTGGTTGTTGATCACAATGTGCACCGTGCCGCCCGTGCGGTAGCCGCGGGTCTGGGCCATGCACAGGGTTTCCTGCACGACGCCCTGGCCACCGAAGGCCGCGTCACCGTGCACCAGCACCGGCAGCACCTGGCTGCCGGCGGTGTCGCCGCGGCGGTCCTGGCGGGCGCGCACGCTGCCCTCGACCACCGGGTTCACGATTTCCAGGTGCGAGGGGTTGAAGGCCAGGCTCAGGTGGACGGGGCCGCCCTGCGTGGACACATCGCTGGAGAAGCCCTGGTGGTACTTCACGTCACCGGCCGGCAGGTCGTGGGCACCCTTGTGCTCGAACTCGGCGAACAGGTCCTTGGGCATCTTGCCCAGGGTGTTCACGAGCACGTTCAGGCGGCCGCGGTGGGCCATGCCGATCACGATTTCCTGCACGCCGTTCTCGCCGGCGCGCTGGATCAGCTCGTCCATCGCGGCGATGAAGCTCTCACCGCCTTCCAGCGAGAAGCGCTTCTGGCCGACGTACTTGGTGTGCAGGTAGCGCTCGAGGCCTTCGGCCGCGGTCAGGCGATCGAGGATGCGCTTCTTGTCTTGCGCATTGAAGGTGGGCTTGCCGCGCTGCTTCTCCAGGCGTTCCTGCCACCAGCGCTTCTCGGCGGGGTCGGAACCGTGCATGAACTCGGCGCCGATGGTGCCGCAGTAGGTCTCGCGCAGGGCCTGCACGATCTGGCGCAGGCTCATGGTCTCGCCACCGAAGTAGGTGTTGGCGGCGGAGAAGGCGATGTCCATGTCGGACTCGCTCAGGTCGTAGAAGGCCGGATCGAGTTCGGGAATCTTGGGACGCTCACCACGCTTGAGCGGGTCGAGCTCGGCCCAGCGGTTGCCCAGGAAGCGGTAGGCGGCAATCAGGGACTGGACGTGCACCTGCTTGCGGGCCACCGCCAGGTCGGCGCTGGAGGCCTTGTTGCCGAAGGCGTTGGCCTTGGCACGCTGGGCGAAGGATTCGATGACGGGCGCATGGGCCACGTCGCGGGCGTCGCTGCCGTCCACGGCAGGGACGTGCTGGAGGGCGTCGAAGTAGGCGCGCCAGTTGTCCGGCACGGAACCAGGATTGTCGAGGTAAGCCTCGTACATCTCTTCGACATAGGGCGCATTGCCCCCGAACAGGTACGAATTCGACCTGTATTGCTGCATCATTTCGCTCACCTCTTGTTCCGGTTTCCAGAACTGTTGGCTGGTTGGACAACCTTCCGCGACACGGCTTGACCGGTTGGCGGATTGCGACCCGCCTTTGCTGTTGCCAGAAAAGGGGACGGGAAGGACCTGAGGATGCGCACCTGCCACCACTGGCTTCCGGTACGAATCCCCATCACAGGGAACCGGACTGTAACACCCTTGCCATCTGCCACCAATGCACCTGCCGCCTTGATCTTCGGCAACTTGTGGCCGCTCCTGAGGCTTTTGCACGGCCCGGCCCTGGCTTGCCGTTGGAGCCCCGGCAGGCCAAACGTTTGCGAATTCACGGCCCTTGGCCTAGACTTCCCGCGCGCGCCACGGTCCCGCGATTGAATGGCCGGGCGACGGGAAGAGAAAAGGACTCCCCCATGCAAGTCAGCGTCGTTGACTACCGCGCCCCGGATGCCGCCGAGCGCTTCACCCGTTCCCTGCATGAAACCGGCTTCGGCGTGCTGGTGAACCATCCCATCCCCCAGACGCTGGTCGAGAAGATCTATGCCGACTGGCTCGGCTTCTTCAACGGCGACGAGAAGACCGGCTACACGTTCTCGAAGGAGACCCAGGATGGCTGGTTCTCCACCGAGATCTCCGAGACGGCCAAGGGCTTCACTCAGAAGGACATCAAGGAGTACTTCCACATCTACCCCTGGGGCCGCATCCCGCCGGCCCTCAAGGACGATGCGATGCAGTACTACGGCCTGGCCAATGGCCTGGCGGCCGAGCTCTTGTCCTGGGTGGAGCGGCACACCCCGCCGGACATCGCGAAGAACTACCGCGAGCCGCTCTCCCACATGATCAAGGACAGCCGCCAGACCCTGCTGCGCGTGCTGCGCTACCCGCCCCTCACCGGCCAGGAGCCCGCCGGCTCGCTGCGCGCCGCGCCGCACGGGGACATCAACCTGTTGACCATCCTCCCCGCCGCCAACGAGCCCGGCCTGCAGGTGCAGGCCAAGGACGGCAGCTGGGTCGACGTGCCCTGCGACTTCGGCATGCTGATCATCAACATCGGCGACATGCTCCAGGAAGCCTCGCAAGGCTACTACCCCTCCACCATCCACCGCGTGGTGAACCCTGTGGGAGAAGGCGCGAAGAAGAGCCGCATCTCCCTGCCCCTCTTCCTGCACCCGCGCAACGAGGTGGTGCTGAGCGATCGATACACGGCGCACAGCTATCTGGAGGAGCGGCTGCGGGAGCTGGGTGTCAAGACCTGACCCCCGCCCCCGTCAATGAACAAGGCCGCCCTGGGGCGGCCTTTCTCATGGGCGGTAGCAGGCGCTCGCAGCGCTACAGTGCGGCGGATGTCCCGCCCTCGCATCATCGAGATCCACCCTGCCGCACCGCCCAAGCCGCTTGAAGGCCAGCCCTGCAACGGCTGCGGGGTGTGCTGCCTGGCCGAGCCCTGCCCCCTGGGCGTGCTGCTGAGCCGGAGGGTGCGCGGCGCCTGCGTGGCGTTGCGCTGGGAAGGTGAGCGCTATGTGTGCGGCGCCTTGGGCGCGAAGCCCAGTGGCCTGCGCGGCTGGCTGGTGCGCCGCTGGATTGCCGCGGGCCAGGGCTGCGACTGCTCGCTGGAGCCCCAGCCGCCTGAAGCCTGATCAGCCCAGCGCCAGGCGGGCGCGCGCGGCGCGGTACTCGCGCTCGAGGCGATCCACCAGCTGCGCGGCCGGCACGATCTCGCGGATGGCGCCGATGCCCTGGCCGCAGCCCCAGATGTCCTTCCAGGCCTTCTTGGAGTCCCCGCCGAAGTTCATCGCGCTCGGATCGGACTCCGGCAGGTTCTCCGGATCCATGCCCGCCGCGACGATGGAGCCCTTCAGGTAGTTGCCATGCACGCCGGTGAAGAGATTGCTGTAGACGATGTCGTCGCTGTTGCTGGCCACGATCATCTGCTTGTAGGCCTCGGCGGCGCGCGCCTCCTCGGTGGCGATGAAGGCCGAGCCCATGTAGGCGAAATCGGCGCCCATGGCCTGCGCGGCCAGCACGGCGTCGCCGGTGGCCATGGAGCCCGACAGCGCCAGCGGGCCGTCGAACCACTCACGGATCTCCTGGATCAGCGCGAAGGGGCTCTTGGTGCCGGCATGCCCGCCCGCCCCCGCCGCCACGGCGATCAGGCCGTCGGCGCCCTTCTCGATGGCCTTGTGGGCGAACTTGTTGTTGATGATGTCGTGCATCACCAGGCCGCCCCAGGCGTGCACCGCCTGGTTGACGTCCTCGCGGGCCCCCAGGGAGGTGATGATCAGGGGCACCTTGTACTTCTCGCACACGGCCATGTCCTGCTCGAGGCGGTCATTGCTCTTGTGCACGATCTGGTTGATGGCGAAGGGCGCGGCCGGGCGGTCCGGATGCGCGCGGTCGTGCGCCGCCAGGGCCTCGGTGATCTCGGCCAGCCAGTCGTCCAGCTGCGCAGCGGGCCGCGCGTTCAGCGAAGGCATGGAACCCACGATGCCAGCGGTGCACTGGGCAATCACGAGCTTGGGGTTGCTGATGATGAACAGCGGCGAGCCGATGACGGGCAGGCGCAGGCGCTTCAACAGGGCGGGCACGGTCATTCCAAGTCCTTCCGGAAAGACGGATCAATGAGGCAGGGACACAGGAGGCAAGACCTGGCACCGCGGGCGCAGGGTCAGGTCTTGCCTGAGGCGGAAGACTTCGGTCAGAAGGCTTCCAGGGCCATCGCGGTGACGCTGTCAGCGCCCTCGACGATGGCATCACGCTGGGCCAGCGCACGCGGCAGGATGTGCTCGGCATAGAAGCGCGCGGTGGCGATCTTGGCTTCCATGAAGGCCTGATCCTCGCCCGCAGCCAGCTTGTCCTCGGCCACGATCAGCGCGCGGGCCAGCTGCCAGCCAGCGACGAGATTGCCGGCCAGCATCAGGTAAGGCACCGAGCCGGCGAAGGCCGCGTTCGGGTTGCCCTTGCCGCTGCCGGCGATGAACTCGGCCGACTCGACGAAAGCCTTGCGGGCGGAGGCCAGCTGCTTGAGCATGGCCTTGGCCGCTGCGCTGTCGCGCTGGGCCAGCAGGGCTTCCGTGACTTCGATCTGTGCCGCGACGGCCTTGGCCATCTGGGCACCGTCGCGCAGGGTCTTGCGGCCCACCAGGTCATTGGCCTGGATGGCGGTCGTGCCTTCGTAGATGGTCAGGATCTTGGCATCGCGGTAGTACTGCGCCGCGCCGGTCTCCTCGATGAAGCCCATGCCGCCATGCACCTGCACACCCAGCGAGGTCACCTCCAGGCTCATCTCGGTGCTATAGCCCTTCACCAGGGGCACCATGAACTCGTAGAAGGCCTGGTTCTGCTTGCGGGTGTCGGCATCCGGATGATGGTGCGCGGCGTCATACGCGGCGGCAGCCACCAGGGACATGGCACGGCAGCCCTCGGTCAGCGAGCGCATGGTCATCAGCATGCGGCGCACGTCCGGGTGATGGATGATGGCGGCACTGCCGGCCACCGAGCCGTCCACCGGGCGCGACTGCACGCGGTCACGCGCGTACTGCACGGCCTTCTGGTAGGCGCGGTCGGCAATGGCGATGCCCTGCACGCCCACGCCGAAGCGGGCGGCGTTCATCATGATGAACATGTACTCGAGGCCGCGGTTCTCCTGGCCGATCAGGTAGCCGATGGCGCCGCCGTGGTCACCGAACTGCAGCACGGCGGTCGGGCTGGCCTTGATGCCCATCTTGTGCTCGATGGACACGCAGTGCGCGTCATTGCGCGCACCCAGCGAGCCGTCGGCATTGACCATGAACTTGGGCACGAGGAAGAGGCTGATGCCCTTCACGCCTTCCGGCGCGCCGGCCACGCGGGCCAGCACCAGGTGCACGATGTTCTCGGCCATGTCGTGCTCGCCGTAGGTGATGAAGATCTTGGTGCCGAAGATCTTGTAGGTGCCGTCAGGCTGCGGCTCGGCTCGGGTGCGCACCAGGGCCAGGTCCGAACCGGCCTGCGGCTCGGTCAGGTTCATGGTGCCGGTCCAGCTGCCGTCGATCAGCTTGGGCAGGTAGACGGCCTTTTGCTCGTCGCTGCCCGCGGTCAGCAGGGCCTCGATGGCGCCGTCGGTCAGCAGCGGGCACAGCGCGAAGCTCATGTTGGCGCTGTTGATCATCTCGCCGCAGGCCGCGCCGATGGTCTTGGGCAGGCCCTGGCCGCCGAATTCGGTCGGGTGCTGCAGGCCCTGCCAGCCGCCCTCGGCGAACTGCCTGAAGGCCTCCTTGAAGCCGGGGGTCGTGAAGACCTGGCCGTCCTTCCAGTAGCTGGGGTTCTTGTCGCCTTCGAAGTTCAGCGGGGCGATCACGCCTTCGTTGAGCTTGGCGCACTCCTCCAGCACGGCCTGCGCGGTCTCGACGCCGTAGTCGGCGAATTCGGGGATCGCTTCGGTCAGCTGCTGCAGGCCGGCGAGCTCCTGCATGGTGAAAATCATGTCCTTGACGGGGGCGCGGTAAGTCATCGTCTTGTCTCCAGATGGACGAAGGGCGCCGCAACGGTGAAGTCCGGCGCCCTGCTGATGTCAGCCCCCGGGCCTGTCACCTCGTGCCAGGCCCCCCGAGGGGGCAAGGAAGCTTGGGACGGCCCTGCGCTTCCTTGAGAGGCTAATGCCTGGTCGTGGCAGCTCAGAGGCTGTTGACCAGTTCGGGCACGGCAGTGAACAGGTCGGCTTCCAGGCCGTAGTCGGCCACGGAGAAGATCGGGGCTTCCGGGTCCTTGTTGATCGCGACGATCACCTTGGAGTCCTTCATGCCGGCCAGATGCTGGATGGCGCCGCTGATGCCGCAGGCGATGTACAGCTGCGGGGCGACGATCTTGCCGGTCTGGCCCACCTGCCAGTCGTTGGGCGCATAGCCGGCGTCGACGGCAGCGCGCGATGCGCCCAGGGCGGCGCCCAGCTTGTCAGCCAGCGGGGTCAGGACTTCATTGAACTTGTCGCTGGAACCCAGGGCGCGGCCACCGGAGACGATGATCTTGGCGGCGGTCAGCTCGGGGCGATCGCTCTTGGTGACCTCACGGCCCACGAAGCTGCTCTTGCCGCTGTCCGCTGCGGCAGCCATGGTCTCGACGGCGGCGCTGCCACCGGTCGCGGCGGCGGCGTCAAAGCCGGTCGTGCGGACGGTGATCACCTTGACGGCGTCGGTCGACTGCACGGTGGCGATGGCGTTGCCAGCGTAGATGGGACGCTCGAAGGTGTCGGCGCTGAGGACCTTGGTGACGTCGCTCAGCTGCGCCACGTCCAGCAAAGCGGCGACGCGCGGGGCGACGTTCTTGCCCGAGGCGGTGGCGGGGAACAGCAGATGGCTGTAACCGGAAGCCAGGGCCAGGACTTGCGCAGCCAGGTTCTCAGCCAGGCCGTCGGCCAGGGCGGCGCTATCGGCGTGCAGCACCTTGTTCACGCCAGCGATCTGGGCAGCGGCGGCCGCTGCGGCGCCGGCATTGTGGCCGGCCACCAGCACATGGACGTCACCACCAGCGGCCGCAGCGGCCGTGACGGTGTTCAGCGTGGCGCCCTTGATGGACGCGTTGTCGTGTTCGGCAATGACGAGTGCGGTCATGTCTTCTATCTCCATCAGTGCGGCGCAATCAGTCGCCGCACAGCATCAATCTGCATTTGATCTGACTTCCCGAGTGGGGCATGCGGATCCGGCTTTGCCGGGCCGCCATGCCCGCCCCCTCGCAGGGGGCGCGCGAAGCGCGTAGGGGGTCAGATCACTTTCGCTTCGTTCTTGAGCTTGGACACCAGGGTGGCCACATCTGGCACCTTGATGCCGGCGCTGCGCTTGGGCGGCTCTTCAACCTTCAGGGTCTTGATGCGGGGCGCCACATCCACGCCCAGGTCGGCCGGCTTGACGACGTCCAGCTGCTTCTTCTTGGCCTTCATGATGTTGGGCAGGGTGACGTAGCGCGGCTCGTTCAGGCGCAGGTCGGTGGTGACCACGGCGGGCAGGCTCAGGGACACGGTCTCCAGGCCGCCGTCCACCTCACGGGTCACGGCCACCTTGCCGTCAGCCACTTCGACCTTGGAGGCGAAGGTGCCTTGCGGCAGGCCGGTCAGCGCGGCCAGCATCTGGCCGGTCTGGTTGCAGTCATCGTCGATGGCCTGCTTGCCCAGGATCACCAGCTGGGGCTGTTCCTTGTCGACCAGGGCCTTCAGGATCTTGGCCACGGCCAGGGGCTGCAGCTCGGCGTCGGTCTCGACCAGGATGGCGCGGTCGGCGCCGATGGCCATGGCGGTGCGCAGGGTTTCCTGGCACTGGGTCACGCCGCAGGACACGGCGATCACCTCGGTGACGACGCCCTTTTCCTTCAGGCGCACGGCCTCTTCGACAGCAATTTCGTCAAAGGGGTTCATGGACATCTTCACATTGGCGATGTCCACGCCCGTGCCGTCGCTCTTGACGCGCACCTTGACGTTGTAGTCGACGACTCGTTTGACGGGAACCAATACCTTCATCGAAGCACTCCAGGCGAATTGACGTAAACGTTAATCAGGATTCTACGGGGGTCTGGCACCCATCCGCGAAGCCCTGCACGCCGCACGTCCATCAAGGTGAAAAATAAAACGAACGATCGTTCTATTTTAGGCATGAAGATCAGGGCCTTGGCAAGCTGCATTTAGACTCCGCTCCCTGATGATGGACAGCAATCCCCCCGCCACCTCCCCAGGAGCAGAGGTCCCGCCAGGCATCGGCGTCTTCGACTCCGGCGTAGGCGGACTCACTGTCTTGCGAGCGCTGCGCAGTGCCCTGCCCGACACGCCGCTGCACTACGTGGCCGATTCCGGCCACGCCCCCTACGGCCCCAAGAGCACGGAGGCCATCGTGGCCCGCTGCCTGGCCATCGGCGAGCACCTGATCGCCCATGGTGCGGCGCTGATCGTGGTGGCCTGCAACACGGCCACGGCCCACGCAGTGGCCGCGCTGCGGGCGCGCTGGCCGGCGCTGCCCATCGTGGGCATCGAGCCGGGCATCAAGCCCGCCGTGCAGGCCACGCGCAATGGGCGCATCGCGGTGATGGCCACCCAGGCCACCGTCAACAGCGAGCGCTACCGGCAGCTGATCGCCACCCACGGCGGCCCCGTGCATGTGCACAGCCAGGCCTGCCCGGGTCTGGTGGACCGCATCGAGACCGGGCATCTGGACGATGCGCGCCTGCAGGAGCTGCTGAGGACCTACACCGATGCCGTGAAGGCCAGTGGCGCGGACACCGTGCTGCTGGGCTGCACCCACTACCCCTTCATCCAGGACCGCATCGAAGCCCTGCTGGGGCCGGAGGTTACGGTGCTGAACACGGAGGGCGCGGTGGCACGCCAGGCGCTCAAACGATGGACGGAGCTGGGGTTGAGCGCCCACAGCGCCTCGGTGCGGCTGGAAAGCACGGGCGATCCGGCGCCCCTCGAACGCCTGGCCACCCTGGCCCTGCAGACCCCGCAGACGGCCTGCCAGATCGATCTCTGAGCCCATCCAGGCCCTGCCCCGCCCCACGGATCCGCCGAGCGCCGGAGCCCGCTGGCGCGGGAAATGAAAAAGCCGACGCAAGGTCGGCTCTGGCGAATCCTGAATCTGGTGCCCGGGACGGGACTCGAACCCGTACGCCCCGTTCAGGGCCGCGGATTTTAAGTCCGCTGCGTCTACCAATTTCACCACCCGGGCAAGGGTCGCTGACGGTGCGCATTATCTGCGGCGGCGGCCTTGGCGGCGCCGTGATCACCTGCGGGCGAGCACGAGGGCCAGCCCGGAAACGACAAAGGGGAAGCAGCGCTTCCCCTTTTCGGATCTGGAGCGGGAAACGAGGCTCGAACTCGCGACCTCAACCTTGGCAAGGTTGCGCTCTACCAACTGAGCTATTCCCGCATGGACCGGATGAAATTCATCCAGCGCATCAAAACTGGAGCGGGAAACGAGGCTCGAACTCGCGACCTCAACCTTGGCAAGGTTGCGCTCTACCAACTGAGCTATTCCCGCATGGTGCCGACTGCTTTGGTGACAGCCAGCGTTCGGATCGAATGATGGAGCGGGAAACGAGGCTCGAACTCGCGACCTCAACCTTGGCAAGGTTGCGCTCTACCAACTGAGCTATTCCCGCATGTCATTCTGGAGGCGCGGTCCGGAGTCGAACCGGACTAACCGGATTTGCAATCCGGGGCATAACCGCTTTGCTACCGCGCCATCACAACCGACGCCAAGGCCCTTGGTGCTGACCTTGACGAAAAAGGGAAGCCGGGGCTTCCCTCTGAAATTCCTTTTCAAATCCTGGAGCGGGAAACGAGGCTCGAACTCGCGACCTCAACCTTGGCAAGGTTGCGCTCTACCAACTGAGCTATTCCCGCATGGATCCGAATGGACTTCAACACACGTTTGAGAAAACTGTCTTCAAGACTTTTGTCTTGTTTTCAGTGTCTCGCCGTTTGCGCTGAAGCTCACATTATAGACCGGATTTCACACCCCGCGCAAGAGTTGTGCGGGGCATTTCATCAAAGTCTCAATGCTTGATGGCTTCGCCCGCGGCAGCGGCCGGCTTGGCAGCTTCCTCGGTGGCCTTGGCCGGCACAGCTTCCTCTTCCGGCAGGGCCTTGGGCATGGACTCCAGTGCCACTTCCAGCACGCGCTCGATCCAGCGCACCGGCACGATCTCCAGCTGGTTCTTGACGTTCTCGGGGATGTCCTGCAGGTCCTTGACGTTCTCTTCCGGGATCATCACGGTCTTGATGCCACCGCGGTGCGCGGCCAGCAGCTTCTCCTTCAGGCCACCGATGGCTGTCACCTCGCCGCGCAGCGTGATCTCGCCCGTCATGGCGACATCGGCGCGCACCGGAATGCCCGTCAGCGCAGAGACAAACGCCGTGGTCATGGCGGCGCCGGCGCTCGGGCCGTCCTTGGGCGTGGCGCCATCAGGCACGTGCACGTGGACGTCGCGCTTCTCGAAGAGCTCGTCCTTGATGCCCAGGCGGCTTGCCCGCGAGCGCACCACCGTGCGCGCGGCCTCGACGGACTCCTTCATCACATCGCCCAGCGAGCCGGTGCGGATGATGTTGCCCTTGCCCGGCATGGCCGTGGCTTCGATGGTGAGCAGGTCGCCGCCCACTTCCGTCCAGGCCAGACCGACCACCTGGCCGACCTGATTGGTCTTCTCGGCGCGGCCGAAGTCGTACTTGCGCACGCCCAGGAAGTCGTGGAGGTTGTCCTCCGTGATGACCACCTTGCCCTCATAACTCTTCAGCTGGTGACCCTTGACCACCTTGCGGCAGATCTTGGAGACCTCGCGTTCCAGCGAACGCACGCCGGCCTCGCGGGTGTAGTAGCGGATCACGCCACGGATGGCGGACTCGGCGACCTCCAGCTCTTCTTCCTTCACACCATTGTTGGTGCGCTGCTTGGGCAGCAGGTAGCGCTGGGCAATGCTGACCTTTTCGTCTTCCGTGTAGCCGGACAGGCGGATCACCTCCATGCGGTCCAGCAGGGCCGGCGGGATGTTCAGCGAGTTGGACGTGGCCACGAACATGACGTCGGACAGGTCGAAGTCCACCTCGATGTAGTGATCGGCGAAGGTATGGTTCTGCTCGGGGTCGAGCACTTCCAGCAGCGCCGAGGACGGATCGCCGCGGAAGTCCATGCCCAGCTTGTCGATTTCGTCCAGCAGGAACAGCGGATTGCGCGTGCCCACCTTGGAGAGCGACTGCAGCACCTTGCCCGGCATGGAGCCGATGTAGGTGCGGCGGTGGCCGCGGATCTCGGCCTCGTCACGCACACCACCCAGGGCCATGCGCACGAACTTGCGGCCGGTGGCGCGGGCCACGGACTGGCCCAGCGAGGTCTTGCCCACGCCGGGAGGGCCGACCAGGCACAGGATGGGCGCCTTGACCTTGTCCACGCGCTGCTGCACTGCGAGGTACTCGAGGATGCGTTCCTTGACCTTGTCGAGGCCGTAGTGGTCCTCGTTCAGCACCGACTCGGCAAAGGCCAGGTCGTGCTTGATCTTGGTCTTCTTGCTCCAGGGCAGGTTGACCAGGGTGTCGATGTAGTTGCGCACCACGGTGGCCTCGGCCGACATGGGCGACATCAGCTTGAGCTTCTTCAGCTCGCCTTCGGCCTTCTTGCGGGCTTCCTTGGGCATGCGGGCGGCCTGGATGCGCTTCTCGAGCTCCTCCATGTCGGCGCCTTCTTCGCCGTCGCCCAGCTCCTTCTGGATGGCCTTGACCTGCTCGTTGAGGTAGTACTCGCGCTGGCTCTTCTCCATCTGGCGCTTGACGCGGCCACGGATGCGCTTTTCCACCTGCAGGATGTCGACCTCATGCTCCAGCAGATCCAGCAGCTTCTCCAGGCGCTTGGCCACGTCGGCCAGGTCCAGCACCGACTGCTTGGCGTCGAGCTTCAGCGGCAGGTGGGCGGCGATGGTGTCGGCCAGGCGGCCGGCGTCGTCGATGCCGGCGATGGACGTAAGGATCTCCGGAGGGATCTTCTTGTTCAGCTTGACGTACTGGTCGAACTGCTGGGTCACGGCACGGCGCAGGGCCTCCACCTCGGGAGCCAGGGTGGCCTCGGGCGGGATGGGCGTGACCTCGGCGACGAAGTGCTCTTCCGTCTCGCTGATGGTGTTGGTGGTGGCACGCTGCAGGCCCTCGACCAGCACCTTCACGGTGCCGTCAGGCAGCTTGAGCATCTGCAGGATGCTGGAGACGCAGCCGACCTCGAACATGTCGTCGGCCTTGGGCTCGTCCTTGCCGGCGGCCTTCTGGGCCACGAGCATGATCTGGCGGCCGGCGTCCATGGCGGCTTCAAGCGCCTTGATGGACTTGGGACGCCCGACAAACAGGGGGATCACCATGTGCGGGAACACCACCACATCGCGCAGCGGCAGCAGCGGCAGGGTGATGGGTTCTGCGGGCAGGATGGGATGACCGGACATAGAAACCTCTCTTTCTCAAGCCCATCTGGGGCCCGAGGGACTGATTGCAAGGCCGGGACTGTGTCCTGTGCCTGCCATCAGGCCGGTTGTGACTGTGCTCTTTCGCACGGTCAGCCCGGCCGGGCTGCCGTACGGGGCCGGACCGGTCAGGCGCTGGCCTTGGCCTGCTCGCGATAGACGAGCAGCGGCTTGGCGTCTTCCTCGATGTTGTGCTCGTCCAGGACGACCTTGGCCACGCCATCAAGGGCGGGCAGCTCGAACATGGTGTCGATCAGCGAATGCTCCATGATGGAACGCAGGCCGCGGGCCCCGGTCTTGCGGGCCAGTGCCTTGCGGGCGATGGCACCCAGGGCCGAGGAACGGATCTCCAGCTCCACGCCGTCCATGGCGAACAGCTGCTGGTACTGCTTGACCAGCGCATTCTTGGGCTCGGTGAGGATCTGGATCAGCGCATCCTCGGTCAGCTCGCCCAGCGTGGCGACCACAGGCAGGCGACCGACCAGCTCGGGGATCAGGCCGAACTTGATCAGGTCCTCCGGCTCAACTTCACGGAAGAGCTCGGAGACCTTGCGTTCAGACTTGCTTTTCACCGACGCGCCGAAGCCGATGCCGGACTTCTCGGAGCGGTTCTGAATGACCTTCTCCAGGCCATCGAAGGCGCCGCCGCAGATGAACAGGATGTTGGTCGTGTCGATCTGCAGGAAGTCCTGGTTCGGGTGCTTGCGGCCGCCCTGCGGTGGCACCGAGGCCATCGTGCCTTCGACCAGCTTCAGCAGGGCCTGCTGCACGCCTTCGCCCGACACGTCGCGGGTGATGGAGGGGTTGTCGGCCTTGCGGGAAATCTTGTCGATCTCGTCGATGTAGACGATGCCACGCTGCGCACGCTCGACGTCGTAATTGCAGTTCTGCAGCAGCTTCTGGATGATGTTCTCGACGTCCTCGCCCACGTAGCCGGCTTCGGTCAGCGTGGTGGCGTCGGCGATCACGAAGGGCACGTTGAGCAGGCGGGCCAGGGTCTGGGCCAGCAGCGTCTTGCCGGAGCCCGTGGGACCGATCAGCAGGATGTTGCTCTTGGACAGCTCCACCTCGCCCTTGTTGTCCGCCATGTGGCGCAGGCGCTTGTAGTGGTTGTAGACCGCCACGGACAGCGTGCGCTTGGCGACGTCCTGACCGATCACGTACTGGTCCAGGCTGCTCTTGATTTCACTCGGGACGGGCAGATCGGATTTGCTGGCACGCGGCTGCGCGCCTTCGGCCGGCACCTCATCGCGGATGATGTCGTTGCACAGCTCGATGCACTCATCGCAAATGAATACCGACGGGCCAGCGATCAGCTTCTTCACTTCATGCTGGCTCTTGCCGCAGAAGGAGCAGTAGAGGACTTTCTCGCTGGAGTTGCCTTTTTTCTCGGCCATGGATCTGCTTTACGGTTCAGGTGGGAGACCTGTGCTGATGATAGTTCATAAGAAGAAAGGGCCCTTGGGCGGATAAGGGCCCTCATCCGGCACCAGTTGGCGGCGGTGCCGTGTGCGTCATGCGGACAAGGCCAGGTCACTGCCCCGCCCCTGCCCGCCCGCACTCAGGGGCGCTTCTCGATCACCTGGTCGATCAGGCCATAAGCCTGCGCCTCTGCGGCCGACATGAAGTAGTCGCGCTCGGTATCGTTCTGGATCTTCTCCAGGGGCTGACCACTGCGCTCGGCCATGATGCGGTTGAGCTGCTCGCGGGTCTTGAGGATCTCGCGGGCGTGGATCTCGATGTCCGTGGCCTGGCCCTGGGCACCGCCCAGGGGCTGGTGGATCATGATCTTGGAGTTGGGCAGGGCAAAGCGCTTGCCCTTGGCACCGGCGGTCAGCAGGAAGGCGCCCATGCTCGCGGCCATGCCCATGCACAGGGTCGAGACCTCGGGCTTGATGAACTGCATGGTGTCGTAGATGGACATGCCGGCCGAGACGCTGCCGCCCGGGCTGTTGATGTACAGCGAGATCTCCTTGTCCGGGTTCTCGCTCTCGAGGAACAGCAACTGGGCCACGACCAGGTTGGCGGTGGCGTCGTTGACGGGGCCGACCAGGAAGATGATGCGCTCGCGCAGCAGGCGGCTGTAGATGTCATAGGCACGCTCGCCGCGGCCCGATTGTTCGATGACGATGGGCACCATGCCCAGATTGCTCGTTTCCAGCGCGCTCATGAAGGGTCCTTGCGGTTGGTTCAGCGGGTGATAGCGGGTCATATGGGGTCGGATTATGTCCCGGCAAGCGCGGCTCTTCCGCGCAGGGGATTCATCCACACAACAGCGGCCAGGCCCGGCCCCGGAGGCCCGCTTCCGGACCCAGTCGACCGCCCCTCATCCGCGCAAAGAAAAAGGCGCCGGCCTTGCGGCGCGGCGCCCTTGGGAGCCCCGGGGCAGGCCCGGGACGTCGAGTCATCAGGCCTGGGCCATCAGCTCGTCGAAAGGCAGGGCCTTGTCGCTGACCTTGGCCTTGGCCAGGACGAAGTCGGTGACGTTGTTCTCGATCACGATGGCTTCGACTTCAGCCAGGCGCTGACGGTCGCTCAGGTACCAGCGCACGACCTCGGCCGGCTTCTCGTAGCTCTGCGACAGCTCTTCGATGTGAGCCTGCAGCTGCTCGGGCTTGGCCTGCAGGTTGTTGGCGCGGACCAGCTCCGACACCACCAGGCCCAGGCGCACGCGGCGCTCGGCTTGCGCGGTGAACATGTCAGCGGGGATATCGACCTTGTCGGCATCCTTCACGCCACGCTTCTTCAGGTCCTCGCGGGCACCCTCGACCAGGCGCTCGGCCTCGCCAGCCACCAGGGCCTTGGGGATGTCCAGCTCGGCGGCGGCGACCAGGGCGTCCATCACGGCAGCCTTGTTGCGAGCCAGCACGCGGAACTTCACTTCGCGCTCGAGGTTCTTCTTGATGTCGGCGCGCAGGGCCTCGACGGTGGCGTCCTTGATGCCCAGGGACTTGGCAAAGGCCTCGTTCACTTCGGGCAGGTGCTGGGCTTCGATCTTCTTGACCGTCACCAGGAAGTCGGCTTCCTTGCCGGCCACGTCCTTGCCGTGGTAGTCCTCGGGGAAGGCCAGGGGGAAGGTCTTGGACTCGCCCGCCTTCATGCCGCGCACGGCCTTCTCGAAGGCCTCGAGCATCTGGCCTTCGCCCAGCAGGAACTGGAAGCCTTCGGCCTTGCCGCCAGCGAAGGTTTCGCCGTCGATCTTGCCTTCGAAGTCGATGGTGACGCGGTCGCCGTCAGCGGCGGCTTCGGCAGCGGGACGCTGGGCGAAGGTGCGGCGCTGCTTGCGCAGGATCTCGACGGTCTTGTCGATGGCTTCCTCGGTCACTTCGCTGGAGACGCGCTCCACCTCAGCGGCAGCCAGATCACCGATCTTGACTTCCGGGTAGACCTCGAAGGTGGCGTCGAAGGCCATCTGGCCTTCGGGCGCATCGTCCTTCTGGGCGATGTTGGGCATGCCGGCGACGCGCAACTGCGCTTCATTGGCGGCGGCATTGAAGGCCTGACCCAGCTTGTCGTTCATGACTTCGTACTGGACGGAATAGCCATAGCGCTGGGCGACCACGCTCATCGGCACCTTGCCGGGGCGGAAGCCGTCAGCCTTGACCGTGCGGGCCAGCTTCTTCAGGCGGGTCTCGACTTCGCTGTTGATGTCAGCGGCCGCCAGCGTGAGCGTGATGCGGCGTTCGAGCTTTTCGAGGGTTTCGACGGTGACAGCCATAGTGGACTCTGTGAACAAAGTGATTCTGGTGCGCGGGGTCGGACTCGAACCGACACGCCCGTGAAGGCGTCAGGACCTAAACCTGGTGCGTCTACCAATTTCGCCACCCGCGCGAGTGGTTTCAAGGCTGCCGTGGCATCAGGATCCGAAAACCCCAAGCCACCTCAGCCTTGTGGCATTTCGGCAAACCGGTGATTGTAGCCGTGAATACCGGCATTTCCCGGACCTAGGGGTTAGCCGCAATCGCCTCCCCCCAAAGAGAAAGGCGCCCTGCCTGTTGCCAGGCGGGGCGCCTCCCGATCGGCGGCTCAGCTCAGCAGCCTGGTTCGGCGCTTCAGAATCGCGAAGGCGTCGGGAAGCGCGAGTTCGCTTCGGCCGGGCGCATCACCCGGAACCAGGCCGCGTACATGGCCGGCAGGGCCAGCAGGGTCAGCACGGTGGCGACGATCAGGCCGCCCATGATGGCCACGGCCATCGGGCCCCAGAACACGCTGCGCGACAGCGGGATCATCGCCAGCACCGCCGCCGCCGCGGTCAGCACGATGGGGCGGAAGCGCCGCACGGCCGACTCCACGATGGCCGACCAGGCCGGCACGCCGCGGGCACGGTCCTGCTCGATCTGGTCGATCAGGATCACCGAGTTGCGCATGATCATGCCCATCAGCGCGATCACGCCCAGCAGCGCCACGAAACCGAAGGGCCGGTTCAGCAGCAGCAGGGCCGCCGCCACGCCGGCAATCCCCAGCGGGCCGGTCAGGAAGACCAGCATGGCGCGCGAGAAGCTCTGCAGCTGCAGCATCAGCAGCGTGAAGATGATGAAGAGCATCACCGGCACGCCCGCGGCAATCGAGCCCTGGCCCTTGCTGCTTTCCTCCACGGCGCCAGCGACGTCGATACGGTAGCCCGGCGGCATCTTGGCCGACAGCGCCTGCATCTGCGGCCAGATCTGGGCCGAGACGGTGGCGCCCTGCATGCCCTCTTCCACATCGCCCTGCACGGTGACCGCGTAGTTGCGACCCTCGCGCCACATGACGCCCGGCTCCCATTCGAAGCCCACCTTGGCCACCTGGGTCAGGGGCACGGCACGGCCGGTGCTCGTGGGCATGTAGGCATTGCCCAGGTCGGTGATGGCGTTGCGTTCCTCCAGGGGCTGGCGAAGGACGATGTCGATCAGCTTGTCCGCCTCGCGGTACTGGCCGATGACGGTGCCCGACAGAATGGTGCGCGAGGCCTGGGCCAGGCTCTGGCTGCTGACGCCCAGGGCGCGCGCCTTGTCCTGGTCCACGTCCAGCTTGAGGGCCTTGATGGACTCGTTCCAGTTGTCGTTGACGCCGCGCATGTGCGGATTGGCCTTGAGCAGCTCCTTGGCCTTGTCGGCCCACTGGCGCACGAGCTTGGGGTCCTCGCCCGTCACGCGGAACTGCACCGGATAGGGCACGGGCGGCCCGTTGGGCAGCAGCTTGACGCGGGAGCGGACCTCAGGGAACTCGGCGGCCATCAGCTCCGGCAGACGCTTGCGCAGGGCCTCGCGCTGGGCGAGGTCCTTGGGCAGCACGATGGCCTGGCTGACGTTGGACTGCGGGAAGACCTGGTCCAGCGGCAGGTAGAAGCGCGGTACGCCGCTGCCCACCCAGGTCGTGACGGTGGACACGCCCTCTTCCTTGAGCATGCGGGCCTCGAAGCGCTTGGCCATCTGCTCGCTCTGCTGGATGGTCGAGCCCTCGGGCAGCCACAGGTCGACGAGGATCTCGGGGCGGCTGGAGTCCGGGAAGAACTGCTGCTGCACGCGGGTCATGCCGAACAGGCCTGCCAGGAACAGCAGCACGGTGATGCCGATGGTCTTCCAGCGGTGCTCCACGCACCAGCGCACCAGCGCGCGGAAGCGGTTGTAGAAGGGCGTGTCGAAGAGCTCGTGGGCCTCGCCGCCGTGACCCGCCTTGGTCTTGAGCAGGAAGGAGCCCAGGTAAGGCACGAAGTAGATCGACACCACCCACGAGATTAGCAGCGAGGCCGCCGTCACCGCGAAGATGGCGAAGGTGTACTCACCCACCGTGGATTGCGCCAGGCCGATGGGCAGGAAGCCCACGGCCGTGATCAGCGTGCCGGTGAGCATGGGCATGGCCGTGACGTCATAGGCGAAGGTCGCCGCATGCATCTTGTCGTAGCCCTCTTCCAGCTTGCGGACCATCATCTCGACCGCAATGATGGCGTCGTCCACCAGCAGGCCCAGCGCGATGATCAGCGATCCCAGCGAGATCTTGTGCAGCCCCACGCCCCAATAGAACATGGTCACGAAGGTGATGGCCAGCACCAGGGGGATGGTGACGCCCACGACCAGGCCCGGCCAGATGTCGATGCGCAGCGGCCGCATGTGCAGACCCAGGCTGATGAAGCTGACGCCCAGCACGATCACCACGGCCTCGATCAGCACATGGACGAACTCGTTCACCGAACGCGAGACCGAGGACGGCTGGTCCTGGATCTGCGACAGCTCCATGCCCGCCGGCAGGCCCTTCTGGACCTCGGCCAGCTGGGCCTTGAGGGCCTGGCCCATGGCGATGATGTCCCCGCCCTTGGCCATGGACACGCCCAGGGCCAGCACCTGCTGCCCCTGGTGGCGCACCATGGTGCTGGGCGGATCGACGTAGTCGCGCTTGATCTCGGCGATGTCGCCGAGGCGGAACTGGCTGGCCGCGCCGGTGAAGGGATTGACCGCGCGGATGGAGAAGTCGCGCAGGGCCTTCAGGTCGTCGAGCTGGCCCTGCACGCGAATCTGCAGATTGGTGCTGCCGGCATTGAGCACGCCGGCGCCCTCCACCGCGTTCTGGGCACCGATCTGGTTGATCACCTGCGTGAAGTCCAGACCCAGCTCGGCCAGGCGCTTCTGGGAGACCTCGATGAAGATCTTCTCGGCCTGGACGCCGAAGATCTCCACCTTCGCGACGTCCTTCACCTTGAGCAGCTGGTGGCGCACGCGCTCGGCGTAGACGCGCGCCTCCTCGCGGCTGAAGCCATCGCTGCTGAGGGCGTAGATGGAGCCGTAGACGTCACCGAAGTCATCGTTGAAGACCGGGCCCAGCACGCCTTGCGGCAGGGTGTAGCGCATGTCGTTGACGCGCTTGCGGACCTGGTACCAGACGTCCGCCACTTCCTTGGGCGGCGTGCTGTCCTTCAGCTGGAAGATCGTGAGGGACTCGCCCGGCTTGGTGTAGGAGCGGATCTTGTCGGAGTAAGGCACTTCCTGGAGCGTCTTCTCGATCTTGTCCGTCACCTGGTCAGCCATCTGCATCGCGGTGGCACCCGGCCAGAAGGCCTGGACCACCATCAGGCGGAAGGTGAAGGGCGGGTCTTCGTCCTGGCCGAGCTGGAAATAGGCGGCGAAGCCCATCACCATCAGCACGATCATCAGATAGCGCGTCAGGGCCGGATGTTCCAGCGCCCAGCGCGACACATTGAAGCGGGAGCCTGCGTGGCCCGGTTTGCTGCTCATGGACACGGCGGACCTCCTCAGCGCGAAGCCGCGGGGGCTGCAACTGGCGCGGCATCACCCGCGTAGCGACGCACCTTCTGGCCGTCGTTCAGCACATGGACGCCCGCCGTCACCACCTCCTGGCCCGGCGTGAGGCCCCCGGCGATGACCACGGTATTGCCGTCGGCCCCGCCGATCTGCACCGGCTGGGCCTTGACCGTCATGGACGCCGGATCCAGCACCCACACCTGACTCTTGCCGCCCCGCTCCAGGATGGCGCTCAGGGGCAGCTTGACCACATTGCCCAGGCGCGGCAGTTCCAGCAGCACCGCGGCCGTCTGGCCGAGCTTGACGTCGGCCTTGCCCACATCGGCCTTGACCTGGAAGGTGCGGGTGACCGGGTCGGCCGCGGCCGACACCTCGCGCAGGGTCAGCGGCACGACCTCCTGCTGGCCCCACAGGCGCATGCGCAGCGCACCGGTCTGGCTGGCAGCGGCGCGCAGGCCGCCCACCTGGTCCTCGGGAACGGAGAACACCACGTCCCGGGGGCCGTCATGGGCCACGCTCAGCACGGGCATGCCCGCACCGACCACCATGCCGGGCTCGGCACTCACGCCGGTCACGACCCCCGGCGCATCGGCCACCAGCGCCGAATAGGCGACCTGGTTGCCCTGCACACCGGCCTGGGCACGCGCCTGGTCCAGCTGAGCCTGGGCGGCCTTGAAGTAGGCGTCCCGGCGCTCCAGCTCGGCCGCGCTGATGAAGCCTTGCTGGTGGAGCTCGATGAAGCGGCGGTAGTCCGCCCCGGCCTGGTCGCGGTTGGTGCGGGCGGCGATCATCTGGGCCTGAGCCGCCTCGGAGCCCAGGCGCAGGTCCTGGGCATCCAGCTGGGCCAGCACCTGGCCGGCGCGGACCTTGTCACCCAGGTTCACCAGGCGCTGCTGGATCTTGCCGCCGACGCGGAAGGAGAGACGGGATTCAGTGCGGGCGCGGATCTCGGCCGCGTATTCACGCGTCATGCCGGCGCTGCCCGCCTCGATCAGCTGGGTCCGGACGGCACGCTCCGGTTCGGGCGCTGCGGCCTGCTTGCCGCAAGCGCTGAGCAGCAGGGCTGCCATCAGCGGCACGAGGGGCATCAGGGCGGGGAGTCGGGCATTCCGGATTTTGGGCATCGAAGACCTCTTCATGACGGATCGTGCGGCGTGGCGCGGCGGCAAGCCAAGGGACTGCCGCCCAGCACTTTCATTCCATACGCCGGATCAGTAACTGACTGACCGGTCAGTAATGTATTGAGCACGTTCCGGCTTGTCAAACCCCGGAACGGGCGCGCCGGCACACCTCCAGACCGGCGGACATTGCGGACACAATGCCGGCCGTGAGCATAGAGCACTACGAGAACTTTCCTGTCGCCTCCTGGCTGTGCCCCCCGCACTTGCGGCCCGCCGTGGTGGCGATCTACCACTTCGCCCGCACGGCCGACGATCTGGCGGACGAGGGCAGCGCCACGACCGCCGAGCGCCAGGCCGCGCTGCGCGCCTACCGTCAGGACCTGAGGGCCTGCTTCGCCGGCCAGCCTCCCTCGCCCCGCTGGGCGGACCGGGTCTTCCTGCCGCTGGCAGCCCGGATCCGCCAGCACCAGCTGCCCCAGCCCCTGCTCGAGGCCCTGCTGGATGCCTTCGAGCAGGACCTCGTCAAGACCCGCTACGCCAGCCGTGCCGAGCTGCTGCACTACTGCGAGCGCTCGGCCAATCCGGTGGGCCGGCTGCTCCTGCACCTGTATGGCGTCGGCAGCCCACAGGCCCTGGCGCAGTCGGATGCCATCTGCAGCGCCCTTCAGCTGATCAATTTCTGGCAGGACTTCAGCCGGGACGGCCCCAACGGTCGCTGCTACGTGCCACAGGAGGACCTGGATCGCCACGGCCTGCAGGCCGAGGCCTGGGTGCGCTGCGAGGACAGCCCGGTAGCCCGGCGCCTGATCGCCGAGCTCTGTACCTGGGCCCGGCAGTTGATGATGTCAGGCGCCCCTCTGGCCCACACCCTGCCCGGGCGAGCGGGCTGGGAATTGAGGTTGGTCGTCCAGGGCGGGCTGCGCATTCTTGAGAGAATCGAGGCCATGGATCACGCCTCTCTTGTTCGCCGCCCCCGCCTGAGTGCCCTGGATGCCGCCCCCCTCCTGTGGCGAGCCCTGCGCATGCGCCCTGCCCCGCAAGGAGCCCGTGCGTGACGCCCGACCAGTACGCCCAGCAGCGCGCCGCGGCCAGCGGATCCAGCTTCTACTACGCCTTCCAGTTCCTCACGCCGCCCCGGCGTGCGGCCATCACGGCCTTCTATGCCTTCTGCCGCGAGGTGGACGACGTGGTGGACGAGATTCAGGACCCCGGCGTGGCCGGCGCCAAGCTAGCCTGGTGGCGCAAGGAGGTGCAGGCGGCCTTTGCTGGCCAGCCCAGCCATCCGGCCATGAAGGCGCTGATGCCTCATGTGCGCGACTACGACATCCGCGCCGAGCACCTGCTGGCCGTGATCGAAGGCTGCCAGATGGACCTGGACCAGAGCCGCTACCTCGACTTCGCCGGACTGCAGCGCTACTGCCACCTGGTGGCAGGCGTGGTGGGCGAAGTCGCCTCGGGCATCTTCGGCCGCACCGAGGCCCAGACCATCGCCTACGCCCACAAGCTGGGCCTGGCCCTGCAGCTGACCAACATCATCCGCGACGTGGGTGACGACGCCCGCCGCGGCCGCATCTACCTGCCGGTGAACGAGCTGCAGCAGTTCGGCGTCAAGGCCAACGAAATCCTGATGCGCCAGGCTCCCTGGGGCTACAGCGAGCGTTTCACTGCCTTGATGAAGTTCCAGGCCGAACGCGCCCACCGCTGCTATGACGAAGCCTTCGCCCTGCTGCCCGAGGCGGACCGCAAGGCCCAGAAGCCCGGCCTGATGATGGCCAACATCTACCGCGCCCTGCTGCGCGAGCTGGAGGCCGAGGAGTTCCGCGTGCTGCACCAGAAGATATCGCTGACCCCGCTGCGCAAGGTGTGGATCGCGATGAAAACCAACTGGCGCGGCCGCTGAAGGCATGGCCCGCGTCGCGGTCATCGGCGCCGGCTGGGCCGGTCTCAGCGCGGCCCTCGCGCTGCAGGCGCAGGGTCATGCGCTGAGCCTCTTCGAGCTGGCGCCCCAGCCCGGCGGACGGGCCCGCAGCCTGGCCATGGAGGGCAGCGGCCCGCCGCTGGACAACGGGCAGCACATCCTGATCGGGGCCTACACGCAAACCCTGGAGCTCATGCGCTCGCTGGGCCTGTCCCCGCATGAGCTCCTGTGGCGCAGCCCCTTGCAGCTCACGGATGCCCAGGGGCGCGGGCTCCGCCTGCCCAAGGGGCCGCCCCTGCTGGCCTTCGGGCGGGCGGTGATGGCGGCCTCGCATTGGCCCTGGGCGGCACGCCTCAGCCTGCTGACGCACAGCCTGCGCTGGGCATTGAGCGGCTTTCGATGTGCGCAGACGCTCACCGTGAGTGCGCTGTGCCGCACCCTGCACCGGCAGCCCCATGCAGAGCTGGTGGCGCCCCTGTGCGTGGCGGCGCTCAATACCCCGGCGGAGCAGGCCAGCGCCCAGGTATTCCTGCGGGTGCTTCAGGACGCGCTTTTTGCCGGCAACGGCTCAGCCGACCTGCTGCTCCCGCGGCGCCCCCTGGCCGAGCTCCTGCCTGAGCCCGCCCTGCAGGCCCTCGCCGCCGGCGGCGCCCGGATCCATGCCGGCTGCCGAGCCCTGCTCTGTGCCCCGGACAGCGGCGGCTGGGCCGTCCGCGCAGGCGACAGCGTCCAGCCCTTCGACGCCGTGCTGCTGGCCTGCCCGGCCGCGGAAGCCGCGCGCCAGCTGCAGGCCATCGCGCCGGACTGGTCGACCCAGGCCGCAGCCTTGCGCTACGAGCCCATCGTCACCGTCTACCTGCGTGCCGAGGGCCGCCTGCCCTTCCCCATGGTGGCGCTGCAGGAGTCGGCCGAGGCGCCGGCCCAGTACCTGTTCGACCATGGCCAGCTGGGCCTGCAGGCCGGGCGCTTCGCGGCCGTGGTGAGTGGTGCCGCGCCCTGGCTGGAACGGGGGCAAGGCGGCACGGCCGCCTGTGCGGAGGCGGCGCTGGCTCAGGTGATGAGCCAGGCCCCCCTGCTCAGCGGCCTGCGGCTGGAGCGAGCCGTCGCCGAGAAGCGTGCGACCTTTGCCTGCACACCGGGGCTGCGCCGCCCCGCCGCCCGCATCGCCCCGGGGCTGTGGGCGGCCGGCGACTACATCGAGGGCCCCTACCCCGCCACGCTGGAGGGCGCCGTCCGCTCCGGCCGGCAGGCGGCCCGGTCGCTGCACGCCGAACTGGCGGCTGTCGCGCGCCGCGCCACACACTGAGACCGGCCTCCAATTTCGCCATGCAAAAAATTGCTGCTTTGCCGCACAATGGTCGGCATGAAGAGCACTGAGGCACAGACCCCTGCCATCCAGGTCCTGGAACGCAGCTTCGCCATCCTGGACGTGCTGGCCAGCCACCAGGATCCCGTCTCCCTGAAGCAGATCAGCGAGACCACCGGGCTGCACCCGTCCACCGCCCACCGCATCCTGAACGACCTGGCCATCGGCCGCTATGTCGACCGCCCCGAGGCCGGCGCCTACCGCCTGGGCATGCGCCTGCTGGAGCTGGGCAACCTGGTCAAGGCTCGCCTGGACGTGCGGGATGCCGCGCTGGAGCCCATGCGCGAGCTGCACAAGTTCACCCACCAGCCGGTCAACCTGTCGGTGCGCCAGGGCGACGAGATCGTCTACATCGAGCGCACCTACTCCGAACGCTCGGGCATGCAGGTCGTGCGCGCCGTGGGCGGCCGGGCCCCGCTGCACCTCACCTCCGTGGGCAAGCTTTTCCTGGCCAGCGACGATCCCCAGCGCGTGCGCGCCTACGCCACGCGCACCGGCCTGGCCGGGCACACGCGCAACAGCCTGACCGATCTCGCCGCACTGGAACGCGAGATGGCCATGGTGCGCCAGCGCGGCGTGGCCCGTGACGACGAGGAACTAGAGCTGGGCGTACGCTGCATGGCCGCCGGCATCTACGATGACCAGGGCAAGCTGGTCGCCGGCCTGTCCATCTCGGCGCCGGCCGACCGCCTGGAAGAGGCCTGGCTGGGCCGGCTCAAGGACACCGCCGCCCAGATCTCCGCGGCCCTGGGCTATCGGGGCTGATCCCGCAGCGCCCGGCGCATCCGCCCGCCTCCTGGAAGCGTAAAAGGCAACGCCCGGCACCTTGCGGTCCGGGCGTTTGTCTTTGTGAGGCGAGCCGCGGGATCAGCCGGCCTTGCCCAGCGTCATCTGGCCCTGCGGCTGGAGGCTGCTGCTGTTGCCCAGCCCTGCGGGGGTCAGGCCGGTATGGGTCAGCCACTTGCGGATGCGCTCGGCGTCGCCGATCCGCGAGTACTTGCCGGTGGAGTCCAGCAGCACCATGATCAGCTTGCGACCGGCCAGGCTGGCCTGCATCACCAGGCAGCGGCCGGCCTCGTTGATGAAGCCGGTCTTCTGGATGCCGATGTCCCAGCTGCCCGATCGCACCAGACCGTTGGTGTTGTGGAAGGCGACCTGACGGCGGCCCAGCGCCACGGTGGCATCGGGCGTGGTGGAGTACTCACGCAGCAGAGGCACTTCATGGGCTACCTTGACCAGGGCCGCCAGGTCCTTCGCGCTGGACTGGTTGCGGCTGGACAGGCCCGTGGGCTCAACGTAATGGGTGTCCGACATGCCCAGGGCCTGCGCCTTCTGGTTCATGGCAGCGACGAAGGCGGTCAGGCCGCCCGGGTAATTGCGGCCCAGCGCGTTGGCGGCGCGGTTCTCGGAGGACATCAGCGCCAGATGCAGCATTTCCGAGCGGGTCAGCGTGGTGCCCGGCGCCAGGCGTGAGCCCGTGCCCTTCTCGGTGTCCCGGTCTTCGTCGGTGATGGTGATCTTCTCGTCCAGCGACTGGCCGCCCTCAACGACGACCAGGGCCGTCATCAGCTTGGTAATGGAAGCGATGGGCAGCACGGCCTGGGTGTTCTTCGACAGCAGGATCTCGTTGGTGTCCTGGTCCATGACCAGGGCCACGCTGCTTTTGAGATCCAGGGGGTCGTCGACCGAGTGCAGGCCATACATCTGGCCGAAGGTCGGGCTGGCGGGCATGGCGGCCACGGCCGCCTTGCGCACCACCGAGGCCGGCTTGGCCTTGCGCGCGTTCTTGGCCACGGCCTTGGGCGGCGTCTTGCCGGCCGCCTTGCCGCTGGCACTGCTCGTGGCCGCATGGGCTCCTTGCGAAGCCAGGGCCAGCATCACGGCGATCACGCTGCCCGCGGCAGCTCCCAACATGGTCTTTACAACAGCTTTCACGCCAGCCCCCAACAAGGTCTGCGCCAGTTTAGGTCAAGCGGAAAACACCGGCAAGATCAAAAACTTAGCTCAGGCTTTTAAAGTTCACGAACGGGGCGACCGGCGGGGGCTCCGGGCCCGTCGCCGGGTCCGGATGCACCCGGGGCTCAACCCTGGGCCGCCACGCGCTCCGTCTTGCTCTGCAGCTTGTTCAACGCAGCCAAATATGCCTTGGCAGACGCGACCACGATATCGGGATCGGCACCAACGCCGTTGACCACCCGGCCCGCATGCTGCAGACGGACCGTCACCTCGCCCTGCGATTCTGTGCTGCCGCTGGTGATGGCATTGACCGAATAGAGGATCATTTCCGCGCCGCTTTGCACCTCGGACTCGATGGCCTGCAAGCAGGCGTCCACGGGGCCATTGCCGTCGCTTTCGGCCTTGAACTCCTTGTCACCCACGGCGAAGACCACGCGGGCATGCGGACGCTCGCCGGTCTCGCTGCGCTGGGCCAGGGACAGCAGGCGGTAGTGCTCGTTGTCCTGGATGACCGACTCGTCCATCACCAGGGCGATGATGTCCTCGTCGAAGATCTCGTTCTTGCGATCAGCCAGGTCCTTGAAGCGCTGGAAGGCGGCATTGATCTCGGCCTCGGACTCCAGCTCGATGCCCAGTTCCTGCAGGCGCTGCTTGAATGCGTTGCGGCCCGAGAGCTTGCCCAGCACGATTTTGTTGGCGCTCCAGCCCACGTCCTCGGCACGCATGATCTCGTAGGTGTCACGGGCCTTGAGCACGCCATCCTGGTGGATGCCCGAGGCATGCGCGAAGGCGTTGGCGCCCACCACGGCCTTGTTGGGCTGTACCACGAAGCCGGTCGTCTGCGAGACCAGCTTGGAGGCAGGCACGATCTGCGAGGCGTCGATGCCCACGTCCAGACCGAAGTAGTCGCGGCGGGTCTTCACGGCCATCACCACTTCTTCCAGCGAGCAGTTGCCGGCACGTTCGCCCAGGCCGTTGATGGTGCATTCGATCTGGCGCGCACCGCCGATCTTCACGCCGGCCAGGGAGTTGGCCACGGCCATGCCCAGGTCGTTGTGGCAGTGCACGGACCAGATGGCGAGGTCGGAGTTGGGCACCTTCTCGCGCAGGGTCTTGAGGAAGTTGCCGTAGAGCTCGGGGATGGCGTAGCCCACAGTGTCGGGGATGTTGATGGTGCGGGCCCCTTCGGCGATCACGGCCTCGCAGACGCGTGCGAGGAAGTCCATGTCGGAGCGGTAGCCATCTTCGGGCGAGAACTCGATGTCGTCCGTGAGATTGCGGCCGAAACGCACCGCCAGGCGCGCCTGCTCCAGCACCTGATCGCGGGTCATGCGCAGCTTCTTCTCCATGTGGAGCTCGCTGGTGGCGATGAAGGTGTGGATGCGCGAGCGGGCTGCGCCCTTCAGCGCCTCGGCGGCGCGGGCGATGTCCCGGTCATTCGCGCGGGCCAGAGAGCAGACGGTGCTCTCGCGGATGACGTCGGCGATGGCCTTGACCGCCTCGAAGTCGCCATTGCTGGCCGCAGCGAAGCCGGCCTCGATCACGTCCACGCGCATGCGCTCCAGCTGGCGGGCAATGCGCAGCTTCTCGTCCTTCGTCATCGAGGCGCCGGGCGACTGCTCGCCGTCGCGCAGGGTGGTGTCGAAGATGATGAGCTGGTCAGCCATGGGGTTCTCCGTGAAACGTGAAAGTGAGGGATCGGAAGGATGCGGCCGGAAAAACAAAAAGCCCGCGAAGCAGGTGCTTGGCGGGCTCTTGGTGCGAAAGTACGGTGGCGGTCAGACGTGCGACTACCTCGTGCCCAAGGGCCCGATGGCTAGTAGCAGAGCGGCGATGACGTTCAGCGTCTTCATGGTGATCGAATGTAGCACGCGCCCCGGCGGTGACACCAGGCCTGCCTACGTCAATGGTGAAGGCCCTTTTCATCGGGCTCGTCGGTCGAGATCGCGATCACGCTGACCGGCTTGCCCTTCATGCGCTTGTAGGCGTAGACCACGTAGCCCGAGAGGCCGTAGACGCAGAACAGGCCGAAGAGCACGCGCGGCGGATCGATGTTGATCAGCGCGATGCCCAGGGCGATCGCGACCACGCTCACGAAGGGCACCGAACGCTTGAAGCTGATGTCCTTGAAGCTGTAGAAGGGCGCATTGGTGACCATGGTCAGGCCCGCGTAGAGCGTGAAGCCGAAGGCCAGCCAGGCCAGCCCCGGCGACGAAGCCGGCGCGTGATAGCCCGCATCTTCCATGGCCCAGATCAGGCCCATCACCAGGGCAGCCGCGGCCGGACTGGGCACGCCCTGGAAGAAGCGCTTGTCAACGACCGCAATATTGGTGTTGAAGCGGGCCAGGCGCAACGCGGCCCCGGCGCAGTAGACGAAGGCCGCGAACCAGCCCCACTTGCCCAGGCCCTGCAGAGCCCACTCGTACATGATCAGCGCGGGCGCGGCGCCGAAGGACACCATGTCGGAGAGGGAGTCCATCTGCTCGCCGAAGGTGCTCTGCGTGTTGGTCATGCGGGCCACGCGGCCGTCCAGGCTGTCCAGCACCATGGCGCAAAACACGCCGTACACCGACTGCTCGAAGCGTCCATGCATGGCCATCACGATGGCATAGAAACCGCCGAAGAGCGCTGCCAGCGTGAACAGATTGGGAAGGATGTAGATGCCCTTGCGGCGCGGGCGCACCGGGGTCAGGACTTCGGCGTCCTCATCGTCGTCGTGAGGCACCGTGGACTGCTTGGAATCGGTCATGGGCAGGGAGGATAGCGCAAGCCTCGCCATAAAAAAGCCGCGTCTGCCCGGAGGCGACGCGGCTCTCTAAAGGGATTCTGAAATCCCGTGACTCAGTGCTTGATCAGTTCTTCGACTGGTCGACCAGGCGGTTCTTCTTGATCCAGGGCATCATGGCCCGCAGCTTCTCGCCGACCTGCTCGATCGGGTGCTCGGCCGTCAGGCGGCGGCGCGACAGCAGGGTCGGGGCACCGGCCTTGTTCTCCAGGATGAAGCTCTTGGCGTACTCACCGGTCTGGATGTCCTTCAGGCACTGGCGCATGGCCTCCTTGGTGGCCTCGGTCACCACGCGCGGGCCGGTGACGTACTCACCGTACTCGGCGTTGTTGGAGATCGAGTAGTTCATGTTGGCGATACCGCCTTCATAGATCAGATCCACGATCAGCTTCAGCTCGTGCAGGCACTCGAAGTAGGCCATCTCGGGGGCGTAGCCGGCTTCCGTCAGCGTCTCGAAGCCCGCCTTGATCAGCTCGACAGCACCGCCGCACAGCACGGCCTGCTCGCCGAAGAGGTCGGTCTCGGTCTCTTCGCGGAAGTTGGTCTCGATGATGCCGGCCTTGCCGCCGCCATTGGCCGAGGCATACGACAGTGCCAGGTCACGCGCCTTGCCGGTCTTGTCGGCGTAAACGGCGATCAGGTGGGGCACGCCGCCGCCCTGCGTGTAGGTGCCGCGCACGGTGTGGCCGGGGGCCTTGGGGGCGACCATCCAGACGTCGAGGTCGGCACGGGGCGTGACCTGGCCGTAGTGCACATTGAAGCCGTGGGCGAAGGCCAGTGAGGCGCCCTGCTTGATGTTGGGCTCGACTTCGCGCTTGTAGACATCGGCGATCTGCTCATCGGGCAGCAGGATCATGACCACGTCGGCGGCCTTCACGGCCTCGGCGATCTCGGCGACCTTCAGGCCGGCGTTCTCGGCCTTGGACCAGGACGCGCCACCGCGGCGCAGGCCGACCGTGACCTTCACGCCGCTGTCGTTCAGGTTCAGGGCGTGGGCATGGCCTTGTGAGCCGTAGCCGATGATGGTGACGTTCTTGCCCTTGATGAGGCTGAGGTCGGCGTCCTTGTCGTAGTAAACGTTCATGTCGGTCTCCAGAAAAACTTTGCAATCAATGTTCGGGCCCCTTGGACTTGCGAACCTCGTGCCGGGGCCACACCGAGCCAGGCTCGCTGCCCTGCCGGCTCATGGCCTGCAGGGCGACGGCAGGCCATGGAGGCCCGCCGCCAGGGGGAAAGGTCAGACGCGGAGAATGCGCTCGCCACGGCCGATGCCGCTGGCGCCGGTGCGCACGGTCTCCAGGATGGCGGTGCGGTCGATGGCGTCAATGAAGGCGTCCAGCTTGCTGGCATCGCCGGTCAGCTCGACGGTGTAGGTCTTCTCGGTCACGTCGATGATGCGGCCGCGGAAGATGTCGGCGGTGCGCTTCATTTCCTCGCGCTCCTTGCCGACGGCCCGCACCTTGATGAGCATGAGCTCGCGCTCGGTGTAGTTGCCCTCGGTGAGGTCCACGACCTTGACGACCTCGATCAGCCGGTTCAGGTGCTTGGTGATCTGCTCGATGACGTCATCGGAGCCGGTGGTCACGATGGTCATGCGGGACAGCGACGGGTCTTCCGTCGGCGCCACGGTCAGGCTCTCGATGTTGTAGCCCCGGGCAGAGAACAGGGCCACGACGCGCGACAGCGCACCCGGCTCGTTCTCGATGAGCAAAGCAATGATGTGTCTCATGGGTCTCGTCCTTCGCGCTCTTCAGGCCGGCGGCGGTAACCGACGGCCCTTGGCCACGCTTTCCGATGGTGGAAAAAGAATGCTCGGGGGTGCCGATGCAAGCTCTGGCGGGCCCTGCGCCGGTCCGGGGCCGGTAAGCCGGCGGACCGTGCAGGACTCACTCGGGGCTCACAGGTCTTCGGACCCCAGCAGCATTTCCGAAATGCCCTTGCCCGCCTTGACCATGGGCCAGACGTTCTCGGTCGGATCGGTGCGCACGTCCAGGAAGACGGTGCGGTCCTTCAGGCGCATGGCCTCGCGCAGCGCCGGCTCCACGTCGGCGGGATGCTCGACGAGGATGCCCACATGCCCGTAGGCCTCCGCCAGCTTGACGAAGTTGGGCAGCGCATCCATGTAACTGTGGGAGTAGCGGCCCTCGTAGTCGAGTTCCTGCCACTGCCGCACCATGCCCAGATAGCGGTTGTTGAGGGAGACGATCTTGACCGGCGTCTTGTACTGCTGGCAGGTCGAGAGCTCCTGGATGCACATCTGGATCGAGCCTTCGCCGGTGATGCAGAACACATCCGACTCCGGCTTGGCCAGCTTGATGCCCATGGCGTAGGGCAGGCCCACGCCCATGGTGCCCAGACCGCCGGAATTGATCCAGCGGCGGGGTTCATCAAACTTGTAGAACTGCGCCGCCCACATCTGGTGCTGGCCCACATCCGACGTGATGTAGGTGTCGCGGTCGCGGGTCAGGTTCCACAGGGTCTCGACGACCATCTGCGGCTTGATGACCTCGCTGTCGCGCTTGTAGGACAGGCAGTCCTTGCGGCGCCATTCGTTGATCTGGCTCCACCAGGCATTGATGGCGTTGCTGTCCGGGCGGGCCTGCGCTTCCTTGATCTGGTGGATCAGCTCCTGCAGCACGTCCTTGACGTCGCCGACGATGGGGATGTCCACGCGCACGCGCTTGGAGATCGACGAGGGGTCGATGTCCACATGGATGATCTTGCGCTCGACTTGCGAGAAGTGCTTGGGGTTGCCGATCACGCGGTCATCGAAGCGGGCGCCCACGGCCAGCAGCACGTCGCAGTGCTGCATGGTCATGTTGGCCTCGTAGGTGCCGTGCATGCCCAGCATACCCAGGAAGCGCGGGTCGGTGCCGGGCATGGAGCCCAGGCCCATCAGCGTGTTGGTGCAGGGGTAGCCCAGCAGGTTCACCAGCTCGCGCAACTCGGCCGTGGCCTCGCCCAGGATGACGCCGCCGCCCGTGTAGATGTAGGGGCGCTTGGCGCTCATCAGTAGCTGGACGGCCTTGCGGATCTGCCCCGAGTGCCCCTTCTTGACGGGGTTGTAGGAGCGCATCTCGACCGTGGCCGGGTAGCTGAAATGGGTCTTGTTGAGGGAGACGTCCTTGGGGATGTCCACCACCACGGGGCCGGGGCGGCCGGTGCGGGCGATGTGGAAGGCTTTCTTGAGCGTGCTCGCCAGGTCGCGCACATCCTTCACCAGGAAGTTGTGCTTGACGATGGGGCGGGTGATGCCCACGGTGTCGCATTCCTGGAAGGCGTCCAGGCCGATGGCGGGCGTGGGCACCTGGCCGGTCACGATCACCATGGGGATGGAGTCCATGTAGGCGGTCGCGATGCCGGTGATCGCATTCGTGACGCCGGGACCGGAGGTCACCAGGGCCACGCCGACTTCGCCTGTGGCGCGGGCATAGCCGTCAGCGGCATGCACGGCGGCCTGCTCATGGCGCACCAGAACGTGTTGGATGGAGTCCTGTTTGTACAGCGCGTCGTAGATGTAGAGGACGGCGCCGCCCGGATAGCCCCAGAGGTACTTGACGCCCTCTGCTTGCAGACTACGGACCAGGATCTCGGAGCCATTCAGCTCCTGACCTGAAAAGGACTGGGAATTTGAAGAATGCGGTTGTGCACGACCATCGGTCGCTGCACGTTTGACGTCCGCGGCAGACATATCCATGTCGAACCTCTGTGAATTTCTCTGACGAAAAACCATCGGTGCTCCTCTTCACACCCTTGTGAGGCGGATTCGGAACGTGCGCGGTCAAAAAACTCGGCGCCCCGGTCGGGCACCAGCTTGAGACCTTGGGAACTCATTGTGCGAAGCAACATTATGCATGGAATTGGCGCTCTGACTGGGGTCTGGACTCCAATTCCGGCCGCAGTGCCATAATCCGCGACGTTTTTCCCGCCGGCGCCCCGGCCCGGGCGCACTGGATCCATCTTGGCGACAGACAAAGAACTCAACGATTTCCTGAAGAGCGTCGACCGGCGGGCTTTCAAGCGCACCGTCTACATGGTCCGCGACGACGATGCCGCCCTGGACATCGTCCAGGACTCCATGATCCGCCTGGCCGAGAAGTATTTCGACCGCCCGGCGGCGGAACTGCCCCTGCTCTTCCAGCGCATCCTGTCCAATGCCACCATGGACTGGTTCCGGCGCCAGAAGGTCCGCAACGCCGTCATGTTCAATATGTCGGACGTCGAGGGCGCCGACCCGGACGACGACTTCGACTTGCTGGAAACCCTCACCAGCAGCAACGGTGGCCTGGGCACGCTCAGTGCGGCGGACGAAGTCTCGCGCAGCCAGATCCTCCAGGCGATCGATGCCGAGGTGAGCCAGCTGCCGACGCGTCAACGGGAAGCCTTCCTGCTGCGTTACTGGGAGGAGTTGGACGTCGCCGAGACGGCCAGCGTCATGGGTTGCTCGGAGGGAAGTGTGAAGACGCACTGCTCCCGGGCCGTTCACGCACTGGCAAAGGCGCTCAAAGGCAAGGGGATCACACTATGAACAAGCACACGACGTCCACGCTGGACCCGGCTGTCGACGCCCGCGTGTCGGCCTATGGCAAGCGCCTGGCCGCCGGCCTGAGCCAGGCCAGCGACGAGCTGCCTGCCGACATCACCGAGCGCCTGCGCTTCGCGCGCGAGCAGGCCCTGCGCAAGGCCAAGGAAGCCCGCGCCGCCGAGCCGGTGACCGCCGAGCAGACCCTGCGCATGGGCAGCACCCTGGCCCTGCAGGGCGGTGATCGCCCGGCCCGCTGGTTCAAGCTGGCCTCCCTGACGCCCCTGCTCCTGCTGCTGGCCGGCCTGCTGCTGATCCAGCACAGCCAGTGGTACCAGCAGATCCTGGCCGCCGCCGAGGTGGACACCGCCATGCTGGCCAAGCCCCTGCCGCCCGCCGCCTACAGCGATCCGGGTTTCAAGGAATACCTGGATGAGAATCCGGACGAGCAACAAGATCGACACGAAGAGTGACCGCCCGCCCATGACGCCTGCGCTGAACGTCCGCCGCCCGCTCGCCCTGCTGCTGATCCCGGCACTGCTGGGCAGCGCCTACGCCCAGTCCAGCGATGCGCCCGCCGTGGCCGCCAGCGCCACGGCGCCCGCCTCGGCAGCCCTTCCCGTCCTGCCCCAGGCGCCCAGGCCCCTGCCCACCGCCAGCCTGGTGGGTGTGCAGCGCTGGGCCAGCCTCAGTCCCGCCCAGCAGGCGGTGCTGGCCCCCCTGGCGGATGAATGGGACGGCCTGGATGCCGCCCGCAAGAGCAAGTGGCTGGAGATCGCCGCCCGCTTCCACACCCTCACGCCCGAACAGCAGGCCCGCCTGCGCGAGCGCATGATCGCCTGGACGCGCATGAGCCCCGCGGAGCGTCAGCAGGCGCGGGTGGGCTTCCAGTCCAACCCCCAGCTGCGCGACGAGAAGCTGCAGTCGGAAAAACTCCAGTCCAAGTGGGAGGCCTACCAGGCCCTCACACCTGAGGAGCGCCAGGCCCTGGCCCAGAAGGGCGCCGAGAAGGCGGCCCAGAAGCGCGCCGACCGCAAGGCCGCGGCCCAGGCCCAGAAGCCGCTGAGCGGCGCCAAGACCGATTTCGTGCCCCCGAAGCAGGCGGCCGCGCCGGTGGCTGTCGCGCCGTCCGTGCTGCAGGCTCGCCCGGGTGTCAGCACGGTGCTGATCACGCAGGGCGTGCCGCAGGCGGGCCGCCAGCTGCCTGGCCGGCGCAAGCTGATCGTGGACCCGGCCCTGGTCGACCCCAAGACCCTGCTGCCCCGCGTTCCTCAGGCACCCGCCGCCGCGGCCTCCACGCCCGCTCGCTGAGCCATGGAAGCGCAGTTCCCCGGGCAGGCGCCCAGCCTGTGGCGCCGCATGGCGTCCTTTCTGTATGAAGGCGTGCTGCTGTTCGGCGTCACCTTCATCTCGGGCTATCTCTACGCCGCACTGACCCAGCAGCGCAGTGCGCTGATCGGCAAGGCAGGCCTGCAGGCCTTCGAGTTCGTGGTGCTGGGCATCTATTTCATCTGGTTCTGGACCCATGGCGGGCAGACCGTCGCGATGAAGGCCTGGCATCTGCGCGTGGTCGACGAGCACGGCGCCCCGCTCAGCCAGGGGCGCGCCCTCGCCCGCTACCTGCTGTCCTGGCTGTGGTTCCTGCCGGCCCTGGCCTCGGTCCATTTCGCCGAGCTGCATGGCGGCGGCGCCATCGCCGGCGCGCTGCTGGCCGGCGTGCTGGGCTATGTGCTGCTGGCGCGGCTGCATCCCTCGCGCCAGTTCCTGCACGACCTGTTGTGCCGGACCCGCGTGATCACGCAGCGGCCGCCTGCGCGCAAGAAGCCATGAGCAACCCGCACAAGGGCCGCACCGGCCTGAACCGCATCCTGCATGCGGCTGGCTATTCCTGGGCCGGCCTGAAAGCCGCCTACAGCGGCGAAAGCGCCTTCCGCCAAGAGGTGTGGCTCTGCGTGGTGGCCGTGCCCTTGGCCTTCTGGCTGGGACAGGGCTGGGTGGAGCGCGCCCTGCTGCTGGGCTCTCTGCTCCTGGTGCTGATCGTCGAGCTGCTGAACTCCGGCATCGAGGCCGCCATCGACCGCGTGGGCTTCGAACTGCACGATCTCTCCAAGCGCGCCAAGGACCTGGCCAGCGCGGCCGTGCTGCTGTCCCTGCTGCTGTGCGCCGGGGTCTGGGGCGCGGCGGCCTGGCACCGCCTCTTCTGACAGGCCTTTCGCAATGACAAAGGGCGCCTCGAGGGCGCCCTTAGCTTTTGCACGTCGGCATGGCAGGTCCGCCGGTCAGACGGCGGCTTCGTCTTCCTCGCCGGTACGGATGCGGATGACCTGCTCGACCGGGGTCACGAAGATCTTGCCGTCGCCGATCTTGCCGGTCTTGGCGGCCTTGAGGATGGCCTCGATGCAGCGCTCGACGTCATCGTCCTTGACCACCACCTCGACCTTCACCTTGGGCAGAAAGTCCACCACGTACTCGGCACCGCGGTAGAGCTCCGTGTGGCCCTTCTGGCGGCCAAAGCCCTTCACCTCGGTGACGGTCAGACCGGACGCGCCCACCTCGGCCAGGGCCTCGCGGACCTCGTCCAGCTTGAAGGGTTTGATGATGGCGGTGATCTGTTTCATCGGGGACTCCAAAGCGGATTGATAAAGGCTGTTGCCCCGATTTAAGCATGGATCTCAGCCCGGAATCCTCTGCAGATCGGCCAGCCAGACGCTTGCTTCGCCGTCGCTGGGCGCCCGCCAGTCACCCCGCGGCGACAGCGATCCGCCACTGCCCACCTTGGGGGCGTTGGGCACGCAGCTGCGCTTGAACTGGCTGCCCTGGAAGAAGCGTTTGACGAAGATGCCGAGCACCCTTTTGATTTCGGCAAGCTCGTATTCGTTGCGCTTCACATGCTCGCCGTCGGGCCATTCGCCCCGTTCCCGGTCGCCCCAGGCCTGCAGGGCCAGGAAGGCGATCTTGGCCGGCGCGAAGCCATGGCGCAGGGTGTAGAAGAGGTTGAAGTCCTGCAGCTCGTAAGGCCCGATGTGGCTCTCGGTGCTCTGCAGCGCCTGGCCCGGGACCAGCTCGGGGCTGATCTCGGTGGCGAGGATGTCCAGCAGGACCTCACGACCACTGTCATGGCCCAGCTGGTCGGTCTCGGCCACCCAGCGCACCAGGTACTGGATCAGCGTCTTGGGCACGCTGGCGTTCACGTTGTAGTGCGACATGTGGTCGCCCACGCCATAGGTGCACCAGCCCAGGGCCAGCTCGCTGAGGTCGCCCGTGCCCAGCACCAGGGCGCCCAGGTGGTTGGCGAGGCGGAAGAGATGGCTGGTGCGCTCGCCGGCCTGCACGTTCTCGAAGGTGACGTCATAGACCGCCTGGCCCGCCGAATAGGGATGGCCGAGGTCCTGCAGCATCTGCGTGCAGCTGGGGCGGATGTCGATCTCGCGCGCCTCGCAGCCGATGGCCTGCATGAGCCGCCAGGCCTGGTCCCGCGTGCGGGTGCTGGTGGCAAAGCCCGGCATGGTCACGCCGATGATGTGCTGGCGCGGCAGGCCCAGCTGATCCATGGCGCGGGCGGCCACGAGCAGCGCGTGGGTCGAGTCCAGCCCGCCCGAGACGCCCAGCACCAGCTTGCGGATGCCGCTGGATTCCAGGCGCTGCACCAGGGCCTGCACCTGGATGTTGAAGACTTCATGGCAGCGTTCGTCCCGGCGGCTGCGATCGGTCGGCACATAGGGGAAGCGGTCGACGCGGCGACGCAGCCCCAGGGCCTGCTCGCGCGGCGGGGCCAGCTCCAGGCCCACGCGGCGGAAGCCCTGGAGCTGCGGGGCGTGGCGGCGCACCGACGTGCCGTAGCTGGTCTGGCGCATGCGCTCGCGGGCGAGGCGCTCCAGGTCCACGTCCGCGAAGATCAGCTGCGAGCCGCGGTGGTAGCGCTGCGACTCGGCCAGCAGGTCGCCGTTCTCGCTGATCAGGGCCTGGCCATCCCAGGCGAGATCGGTGCTGGACTCGCCTGCGCCCGCCGAGGTGTACACATAGGCCGCCAGGCAGCGCGCCGCCTGCTGCGAGACCAGCTGGCGGCGATAGGCCGCCTTGCCTACGGTCACGTTGGAGGCCGAGAGGTTCACCAGCACCGTCGCACCGGCCAGGGCCGCATAGCTGGACGGCGGGATGGGTGTCCAGACGTCCTCGCAGATCTCGGCATGGATCACCAGGCCCGGCACGTCCTGCGCCTCGACCAGCACATCGGTGCCCACCGGCACCCGCTGGCCCAGCAGCTCGATCTCACGGCTCAGCAACTCGTCGGCCGCGTTGAACTGGCGGGCCTCGTAGAACTCGGCATAGTTGGGCAGATAGGTCTTGGGCCACACCGCCAGCAGGCGGCCCCGGTGCAGGGCCACCGCGCAGTTGAAGAGCCGGTGCTCGAGGCGCAGCGGCAGGCCGACGATGGCGATGGGCGTCAGCGCCAGCGAGTGCTGCAGCAGCTCGGCCAGGGCCTCCTCGCAGGCGTCCAGCAGGGCGCGCTGATGGAAGAGGTCGTCGCAGCTGTAGGCCGAGAGGCCCAGCTCGGGAAAGGCCACCACGGCCGCACCAGCCTCATGGGCCTGCTGCATCAGCGCTGCCGTCTGCAGGGCATTGAAGGACGGGTCGGCGATACGGCACTGCGGCACGCCCACGGCAATGCGTGCCAGCTGATGGTTGTAGAGGTTGTGGAATTCCATGGCCTGCATCCTGCCATCATTTGCACGGGGTCCAAATCCCTCCGCAATGGCTGGCTGCGCCCCTCGCCCTAAGATCCCGCCCACGATGAGCCTTCGACCGCCCCTGGAGGTCCGGATCGACGACGATCCCGGCCAGCTGCCCTCCCCCGCCTGGAATGCCCTGCTGGCCGCCAGCCCGCAGCCCACGCCCTTCATGCGCCTGGAGTACCTGCAGGCCCTGCACGATTCGCAATCGGCCGCCGAGCACAGCGGCTGGACGCCCCAGTTCTTCAGCGTCTGGGAGGGCCCCGAGCTCGTGGCCGCCTGCCCGGCCTACCTCAAGACGCATTCCTACGGCGAGTACGTGTTCGACTGGGCCTGGGCCGATGCCTACGCGCGGCACGGCCTGGCCTACTACCCCAAGCTGCTGGTGGCCGTGCCCTTCACGCCCGTGCCCGGCAGCCGGCTGCTGGCTCGCGACGAGGCCGCCCGCCGGGTCCTGATCGAGGCCCTGCGTGCGCATGCCGAAGCCTTGAAGCTCTCCTCCGTCCATGTGCTGTTTCCGACGGCCGCGGAGCAGCAGGCCCTGGTCGGCGCCGGCTGGCTGGGCCGCAGCGGCGTGCAGTTCCACTGGGAGGCCGGGGCGGCTCCACCGGCGAGTTTCGAGGCCTTCCTCGCCAGCCTGCAGCGGGACAAGCGCAAGAAGATCCAGCAGGAGCAGCGCCGCGTGCGCGAGGCGGGCGTGCGCTACCGGGCGCTCCTGGGCGAGGAGATCCGCGAGCAGGACTGGGACTTCTTCCACCGCTGCTACCGCCAGACCTACGCCGAGCACCGCAGCACGCCCTACCTCAGCCGCGACTTCTTCCACCGCATGGGGGCCGCTATGGCGCGGCACTGGCTGCTCTTCATCGCCGAGCTGGACGGCGAGCCCGTCGCCAGCTCCCTGATCGCCCTGGACCCCGACCAGGGTGTGGCCTACGGCCGCTACTGGGGCAGCCTGGTCGACATCTCCTGCCTGCATTTCGACGCCTGCTACTACCAGCCCCTGGCCTGGTGCATGGCCCAGGGCTACCGGCGCTTCGAGGGTGGCGCCCAGGGCGAGCACAAGCTGGCGCGCGGTTTGATGCCGGTCGGCACGCAGTCGGCCCACTGGCTGGCCCATCCGGACTTCCGCGAGGCGGTGGCCGATTACCTGGACCGTGAAGGACCGGCCATCGCGGGCTATGCCGAGGACCTGCGGGCCCACCAGCCCTTCAAGCGTGCTCCTGCAGGCGAAGCCTAGGTGCATGAAAAACGCCGCCGGGGCCTGGGCCATCGGCGGCGTCATCCTGGGGCGTCCTCCGGGGGGGCGGAGCCGACCGGGGGTCAGCTCTTGCCCTGCTCGGTGCCCGGCTTACTTCTGCTGGGCCTTGGCGTAGTTTTCCATGCCGGTCACGATCTCGGCTCGGGCGGACTCGGGGCCTTCCCAGCCCTGCACCTTGACCCACTTGCCGGCTTCCAGGTCCTTGTAGTGCTCGAAGAAGTGCTGGATGGCCTTCAGGCGCATCGGGTTGATGTCCTCGGGCTTGTTCCAGTGGTCGTAGATCGGGAGGATCTTGCTGGTGGGCACGGCCAGCAGCTTGGCGTCACCCCCCGCTTCGTCGTCCATCTTCAGGACGCCGATGGGGCGGCAGGTCACCACCACGCCCGGGGTCAGGGCGAAGGGGGTGATCACCAGCACGTCCACGGGGTCGCCATCGTCCGAGAGGGTCTGGGGGATGTAGCCATAGTTGCACGGGTAGTGCATGGCCGTGGTCATGAAGCGGTCCACGAACAGGGCACCGCTTTCCTTGTCGACCTCGTACTTGATCGGGTCGGCGTTCATCGGGATCTCGATGATCACGTTGAATTGCTCAGGCGCCTTGGGGCCGGGGGTCACGTTGTGCAGGCTCATGGTCTTATGGGTAGTCAACGAAAGGGGTCCGCGCTCGCGTCACGGGGAAACCCGGATTCTAGCGGCGCCCCTGATCTCAGCCTGACACAGGCCCCTGCCTGCCCCTGTTTGAGCGTCCAGGGAATTCTGGCAACCACTGGTAAACGATCAATCTTTCGGCACTTCCGCTCGCATAGCATGGCCCGACGGACCTGTTGAACGGCGTGCAGGACTGACGTTGAGAAGCAGGCGTCTTTTTCAAACGGCAGAGACAACGAAGGAGACATGTACATGTCGACGAGTGTGGCGCTGTATTTCGCGCTGGCCTGCGGCCTGGCCGCGGTTCTGTATGGTTTCATTCAACGCAGCTGGATCCTGAGTCAGGACGCCGGCAATGCCCGGATGCAGGAGATCGCTGCGGCGATCCAGCAAGGTGCGGCGGCCTATCTGGGGCGGCAGTACCGCACCATAGCCATCGTCGGGGTCGTGCTGGCCATCGCGATCGCGGTGGTGCCGGGCCTGGGGTTGCAGACGGCCGTGGGCTTCGTGATCGGGGCCGTGCTGTCGGGCATCTGTGGCTTCATCGGCATGAACATCTCGGTGCGCGCCAATGTGCGCACCGCGCAGGCCGCCACCAAGGGCATGGGCCCGGCGCTCAACGTGGCCTTCAAGGGCGGCGCCATCACCGGCATGCTGGTCGTGGGCCTGGGCCTGATCGGCGTGGGCGGCTTCTACTACGCCATCACCGGCGGAACGGGCGCCACCAGCGAGGCCCTCAAGCCCATGCTGGGCCTGGCCTTCGGTTCCTCGCTGATCTCCATCTTCGCCCGCCTGGGCGGTGGCATCTTCACCAAGGGCGCTGACGTCGGCGCCGACCTGGTGGGCAAGGTCGAGGCCGGCATCCCCGAAGACGACCCGCGCAACCCCGCCGTGATCGCCGACAACGTCGGTGACAACGTCGGCGACTGCGCCGGCATGGCCGCCGACCTCTTCGAGACCTATGCCGTGACCCTGATCGCGGCGATGGCCCTGGGCGCGCTGATGGTGGGCGGCTCCGCCACCCATGCCGGCGTGGTCTACCCGCTGGCGCTGGGCGGCGTGTCCATCATCGCCTCCATCATCGGCTGCGGCTTCGTCAAGGCCAGCGAGGGCATGAAGAACGTGATGCCGGCGCTGTACAAGGGCCTGATCGTGGCCGGCGTGCTGAGCCTCATCGCCTTCTACTTTGTCACGACGGCCATGTTCCCCGGCGAGATCGAGCTGGCCGGCGGCCTCAAGGCCAATGCCATGTCCCTGTTCGGCGCCTGTGCCGTGGGCCTGGTGCTGACCGCCGCGATGGTCTGGATCACCGAGTACTACACCGGCACGCAGTACGCACCGGTGCAGCACGTCGCGCAGGCCTCCACCACCGGCCACGGCACCAACATCATCGCCGGGCTGGGCGTCTCGATGAAGTCCACGGGCTGGCCCGTGATCTTCGTGTGCGCGGCCATCTACACCGCCTTCCACCTGGCCGGGCTGTATGGCATCGCGGTGGCGGCCACTTCCATGCTGTCCATGGCCGGCATCATCGTGGCCCTGGACGCCTACGGCCCCATCACCGACAACGCCGGCGGCATCGCCGAGATGAGCGACCTGCCTGACAGCGTGCGCGACATCACCGACCCGCTGGACGCCGTGGGCAACACCACCAAGGCCGTGACCAAGGGCTATGCCATCGGCTCTGCCGGCCTGGCCGCCCTGGTGCTGTTCGCCGACTACACCCACGCACTCGAAGCCCGGGGCATGCACCTGAGCTTCGACCTGTCCGACCACAAGGTCATCGTGGGCCTGTTCATCGGCGGCCTGATTCCCTACCTCTTTGGTGCGATGGCCATGGAGGCCGTCGGCCGTGCCGCGGGCTCGGTGGTGGTCGAGGTGCGCCGGCAGTTCAAGGAGATCCCCGGCATCATGGAAGGCACGGCCAAGCCCGACTACAGCGCAGCCGTGGACATGCTGACCTCGGCGGCCATCAAGGAGATGATCATCCCTTCGCTGCTGCCGGTGATCGCGCCCATCGTGGTGGGCATGACGCTGGGCCCGGCCGCCCTGGGCGGTGTGCTGATGGGCACCATCGTGACCGGCCTCTTCGTGGGCATCTCCATGTGCACCGGCGGTGGCGCCTGGGACAACGCCAAGAAGCTGATCGAGGAAGGCTTCACTGACGACAAGGGCGTCGTGCACCGCAAGGGCTCCGAGGCGCACAAGGCCGCCGTCACCGGCGACACCGTGGGCGATCCCTACAAGGACACCGCCGGCCCGGCCGTGAACCCCTTGATCAAGATCATCAACATCGTGGCCCTGTTGATCGTGCCCCTGCTGCCCATGACGCAAGGCACCGCCAAGCCGGCGGAGGCCAGCCCGGCGCCCGTCAGCGCCCCGGCCCCGGCGGCCTCCGAGCCGGCGGGCGTTGCCTCGATGCCCGCCATGGCGGCCCCCGCGGCGGATGGCGCTTCAGCCGCCAAGCCCTAGCCACGGGAGACCTGAGCCGCCCGGCGGCTCAGGAATACCCGAATCTGGGCAAAAGAGCTCGCATCCGCGGGCTCTTTTTCATTGGCGGCCGTCAGCGGCAGGCCACAATAGTGCCCAGTATGTTTGCGAGCCGTGAGACCTGACGCCTTCCCTGGATTTGCCATGCGCCGCCCTGTGCTCACTCGCCACGAATTCGAACGCCGCCGCCAGCAGATGGCGGACCTGCAGCGCTATGTCGCCGAGCAGGAGCAGAGCTTTCACCTGCTGCACGCCGCACTGCAGGCCTTCGTGGACCGCTACACCGCCTTGCTGGGCCCGCTCTACCTGGAACTGGACGCGCTGGAGTCCCAGCTGCACGCCGCCAGCCTGTACCTGGCCGAGGCCCTGCGCCGCAACGGCCTGGAAGCACCGCTGCCCACCCCGCCCCGCGCCACCGCCCTGCCCCAGGTCCCGCGCCTGCCGGAGTCGGCGCCGCTGCCGCAGCAGCCCGAGGGCGGCGGCGTGGTCGAGATCGAACCGCCTTCGCTGAAGCAGCTCTACCGCCGCGCAGCCATGCGTCTGCACCCGGACCTGGCGCCCAACGAGTCCCAGCGTCGCCAGCGCGAGCAGGCCATGATGGACGCCAACAGGGCCTATGCCGAGGGCAACCGCTTCCTGCTGGAACGCCTGCTGCTGGATGCCGGCGAGGACCCTTTGAAGGTCACCGGCAGCAATGGCGACGCCGTGCTGGAATGGCTGCGCCGCAGCGAGCTGGCTGTGCAGGGCCGCCTGCGCGTGGTGCAGGCCCACCTGATCTCGCTGCAGGCCCATCCCATGCACCAGCTGATGCAGGCCATCGAGGGCGCCGAGGGCCGCGGCCTGGCCCCCTTCGAGATCATGCAGAGCCGCCTGCGCACCCAGATCAGCCAGCGCCGCCAGGAGCTCTACATCGGCCAGCGCCTGCAGCCGGAGTCCGAGCTGGCGGTGGCCTTCCTCACCCAGCGCGTGGAGCGCCTGGGCGCGTCGGCCTGCTGAGCACGCCCGCGACCCTTCACAAGAATCCCAGGCCACCCCAGGACGGCGCTGACAGCACGATCGCTGCCGTGCTGCACGCTCCCCTCGCCTCGTTCCCGCGCGCCGGATGGCCTGCCTGGCGCGCCGGGGCTCGCCGTCAATGCGAGGTCCCCTCCTCCCGGCTGATCTTGTTCCAGACGTTGTACTTGCCCACTGGCTTGCTCATGGGCAGGCGCTTGAGTTCCTTGAAGGTCCGGGCGTCGTACACGATCAGCGCGCCGTCCATCTCCCACAGGCTGGCCAGCACGTAGCGGCCGTCCTTGGTGAACTCGACGTGGGCCAGGGTCTTGCCCGGCTCGCGCACCTGGGCGACGACCTCCAGGCGCTGCTTGTCGATGATGCTCAGCGTGTCCTTGGCCGCGGGGCTCATCATGGAGTCGGTCCAGGCATAGGGGCTCTGGGCATGGCTGCGCATGAAGAAGCCAGGGCCGGGGGTGACGATCTCCCTGACCAGCTGCCAGCTCTTGAGGTCAACCACGCTGATGCGGCCGTCCTTGAGGTTGGGGCTGGCCAGCAGGCGCCGGCCTTCGCGCGTGAAGCTGATGCCTGAGCCCAGGTGCGGCAGGCCCGGGATGGGCAGCTCGGCGATCTTCTTGCGCACGTCCAGGTTGACCACCTGGCCCAGGCTGCCGCCGCCCTCGCGGGGCCGGGCCGAGCCCAGCACATGGGCGTAGCTGTCGTCGAAGAAGAAGTCGTCCAGCGGCTCCTCCAGCAGGGTGCGGCGAATGTTCTGATAGCCCGGCGTGGGCAGGGCCTCGCCCATCTTGTAGTCGTGCACATAGCCCTCGTGGATGGGCTCGGCCTTGGGGTCGTAGCTGATCTCCCAGAGCTCGGGCAGGTCCTTGAGGGCGACGACGAAGCTCCTGCGCGGCGTGGCGTCGTACACCGCAGAGACCCGGGAGCTCTGCGCCCCGTCGCGGCTCTGGGCGGGATAACTGCGCACCAGTTGCAGGTCCGCGTCGAAGAGCACGGCATTGCGCGGCAGGTAGTTGGCCGCCATCACCCAGCGCCCATCGGCGCTGACGGCCACATTGCGCATGTTCAGCCCGGCGCGCACCTCCGCGACCAGCTTCAGGTTCCAGAGGTCGTACTTGCTGATCCAGCCGTCACGCGAGCCGAAGAAGACATAGCGGCCGTCCGGCGTGAACTTGGGCCCGCCATGCAGGGCGAAGCGGCTGGCGAAGCGGTGCAGGACCTCAAAGCGGTCGCCGTCCACCAGGCTCACGTGGTGATCCCCGCCCTCCACCACCACGAAGAGGTTCATGGGGTCGGCGCTCCACTGGGGCCTTGCGGGCCAGCGGGCGCTGTCGGGCTCGAAGCTGTGGGAGGCCTGGATGTCGGCATCGCTCCAACGCGGCACGGGCAGCTGAGGCGCGTAGACGAAGGCCTGCAGCGCCTGGATCTCGGCCTCGCTGAGCTGAGCGCCAAAGGCCGGCATCTGCGTGGCCGCGCGCCCGCTGCGGATCACCGCCAGGGCCTCGGGCTTGCGCAGGCGCTCCAGGCTCTCAGGCAGCAGCGCCGGGCCCATGCCGCCGGTGCGCTCGGCGCCGTGGCAGCTGGCGCAGTGCTGCTGGTACAACGCCGCGCCGGACAGGGGCTTGGGGGCCTCGTCTGCCGCGCGGGCGTAGTCCAGGCCCACCATCACGAGGCCCAGGGCCAGCAGCAGCTTGCAGAAGGACTTGAAGGTTTCGTTCATGCCGACAGCACCTCGATGACGCGGCGCTTGCCGCTGAAGGGCGTGAGCGCCACCCGCGCCAGCCGGCTCGCGGCCTCCTGCGAGAGGCCGATTTCGTTGTCGTCCAGGTAGCAGCCTGGATCCTCGGCCCAGTAGTCGCCGGTCAGCTGGTGGGCACGGACCCGCGTGTTGCCGCCGCACAGCGCCAAGTGCTGGCACTCGGCGCAGCGGCCCTTGACGGGGCGCGGATGCATCTTGAGGCCGTCCATCAGCGGGTCGCTGCGGTCGCTCCAGATGGCAGAGAACGGACGCTCCCGCACATTGCCGAGCTGGTGGTGCCCCCACATGGTGTCGGGGTGGACCTCGCCCTGGCTGTCGATATTGGCCACGCCCACGCCCGACGCATTGCCACCCCAGGCCACCAGGCGAGCCCGGAGCGGGGCCTGCCACTGGGGCCAGCGCCGGCCCACCCAGGCGAGCAGGTAGGCGGCATCGGCGTCGTTGTTGCCAGTGACGTAGTCGCGGCTGCTGCCGGCCTCGGCATCGGCCCAGGCGGTCTCGAAGAGCAGGTCCAGGGCCTGGCGCGTGGCCTCGAAGTGGGCGTCACGGCCGCGATGGATGTTGCCGCGGCCAGCGTAGTTGAGGTGGGAGAAGTAGAACTTGTCCACGCCCTCGTCCTTCATCAGCTGCAACAGGAAGGGGAAGTCCTGGCCGTTGAGGTCGGTGAAGGTGTAGCGCAGGCCGGTCTTCACGCCGCGCTCGTGCAGCAGGCGGATGCCGGCCATGGACTCGTCATAGGCCCCGACCTTGCGGCGGAAGCGGTCGTGGGTGTCACGGCTGCCGTCGATGCTGACGCCCACGTAGTCGAAGTGCTGGGCCGCGATGCGGTCCGCCATCGCGGCGTCGATCATCGTGCCGTTGCTGGAGAGCGCCGTGTAGAAGCCCATCCCCTGCGCGCGGCTGGCGATCTCGAAGAGCTGCGGGTGCAGCAGTGGCTCGCCGCCCGAGAGGATCAGCACCGGCACGCCATAGGCGCGCAGGTCGTCCATCACGGTGCAGATCTCCTCATGGCTCAGCTCACCGGGATAGTGGTGATCGGCCGAGAGCGCATAGCAGTGCTTGCAGGTGAGGTTGCAGCGGCGGGTCAGGTTCCAGATCACGACGGGGCGGGTCTCGCCGCCCGACTGCGCACGGCGAGGGCTCGGGTACACGCCCTCGCGCTCGGCGGTGGCGATCTCGCGCAGGTATTGGCTGATGCGAAGCATGCTCAGTCCTCCATGGCTGCCGGACGCGCCGACAGGCGCAGGCCGGTCTTCTTCAGGATGGCGCTGCTGTAGAGGATGTCGTTGGCGCGGCAGGCGTCGCCCAGCAGCTGGCGGATCTCCTGCGCCTGCGCCTCCACCTCCTCGCGGCTGCGGCCGTGCAGCATGGCGAAGAGGTTGTAGGGCCACTGCGGCAGGTGGCGCGGGCGTCGGTAGCAATGGCTGACGCAGGCCAGACTGCCGATGCGCTCGCCGATCTCGTCGACCAGGGCGTCGTCCACGTCCCACACCGTCATGCCATTGGCCAGGTAGCCCAGGCGGTAGTGGTTGGGCACGGCACCGATGCGGCGGATCAGGCCGCGATCCTGCATGTCCTGCATCAGGTGCAGGACCTCGGTCTCGCTGATACCCAGCAGCGCGCCGAGGGCCTCGTAGGGCTTGGCCACCAGGGGCATGCCTTGCTGGGTGGCGGCGATGAGGTGGCGCTCCAGCGCACTGAGCGGCGCGGAGGCCTGCAATGCGGGGCTCATGGGCGGGCCTCCATCGTGGCGCGGGCCGGCAGGTGCAGGCCCACGAAATACTCGCGCTCCTTGGGGAAGGCCCAGACCTTGAGGCCGGTCTCGGCCTCGATGGCATGGACCACACGCGTGATGTCCGATTCCTGCTCGGTGGCCAGCACGAACCACATGTTCAGCAGATGCTCGCGGCGGTAGTTGTGAGCCACCTCGGGATGCGCGTTGACCTGGGCCGTGACGGCCTCGTAGCGTTCCTGGGGCACCTGCAGCGCGGCCAGCACGAAGCGTCCGCCGGCGCGCTCGATCTGGAACAGCGGGCCGAAGCGGGTCAGCGTGCCCTCCCCCAGGAGGCGGTGCAGGCGGTCGAGCAGCTCGGCCTCGCTGCAGCCCAGCTCCTCGGCGACGGCGGCAAAGGGGCGGGGCACCAGGGGCAGCGCGCCCTGCAGGCGGTTGATCAGTGCCGCGTCCAGGGCGTCAAGGCGCGCCAGGCTGCGGCGCGCGGCGGAAGGCTCATGCATGGGCACACTCCTGGGTCGACAGGCTGGCGGCCGGGGCCGGCAGCGCATCGACGAAATAGCCCGAGCCGCACTGCTTGAAGCGCCGACGGCTGAACAACTGGGCCTGGGGAAAGGCATGAAGGCCGGCGGCCTCGCGGGCGACGTCCAGCGCCGCACGCACGGCGTCGCGTTCGCGGCCATGGATCATGCAGAAAAGGTTGAAGGGCCAGCCCTGGCCGCGCTCGCGGCGGTAGCACAAGGTGACGCCGGGCTGCTGCGCGAGCACGCGTGCGTGGGCATCGACGTCGTCGTCCGGCACGTCGAAGACGCACATCGCATTGCTGGCGATGCCCAGCTCATGGTGGCGCACGATGACGCCCAGGCGTCGCAGCACGCCCTCGTCCAGCCAGGCCTGCAGCGTCGAAAGCACCTGGGCCTCGGTCCAGCCCAGGGCCGCCGCCCAGGCAGCAAAAGGCCGGGGCTGCAGAGGCAGGCCCTGCTCCAGCAAGGCCGCCAGCGGCCGCTGCGCCGGCGTGATCGCCCGCACGCGCGCGGGCTGGGCCGCACCCGCCGGCACGGGCGCCGGGCCGCGGGCGCGCAGGTCGAAGCCCAGGTTGATGCGATACGGCCGCACCATGGGCAGGCGCAGGGCCTGCAGGCCGCAGCGCTGCTCCAGCTCCCGCAGCCGCTGCTCGATCCATTCCCGCGAGGGCCCGGTGATCACGAACCACAGCGAGTACGCATGCTCGCGCTCGTAGTTGTGGTTGACGCCTGGCACCGCGTTGACCAGGGCCGCCACCGCCTCCAGGCGTTCCGGCGGCACGGCCAGCGCGCACAACAGCCCCGCCCCGCCCGAGCCCGGCGCGAACACGCCGCCCAGGCGCGAGACCGAGCCCTGGCTCACCGCCTGAGCCAGCTGCTCGATCACCACCGCCTCGCTGCAGCCGTAGCGCCGTCCCATGGCCTCGAAGGGCTGGGCCACCAGCGGCAGCCGCTGCTGCCAGTCGTTGAGCAGGGCTTCGCGCAGCGGCGCGGGGCCGGCGGAAGGGTCGAGGGGCCGTGCGTTCACAGGCCCACCTTGCCGGCCCGGCTGGTGAAGAAGATGCCGCTGGGCGAGGACGAGTCCAGCGTGGCCAGCGTGGCGAAGCTGGCGGTGTCGATCACCGAGACGCGATTCGCGTCACGCGAGGAGATCCACACGGCCTCGCCGCGCGGCGTGAACTCCATGTGCAGGACGGCCTTGCCAGGGCTCAGGGTCTGCACGATCTGGCGGGTCTGGGTGTCGATGACCTGCACGCGGTCGTAGTCGGGCACGGCGAAGTTGACCCAGACCTGGCGACCATCCGGCCGGGCCATCACGAAGACGGGCTGGCCCTGCACCGGGATGCGGGCGACCTCGCGCCAGGTCTCGGTGTCCACCACCAGCACTTCGTGCCGGCCGATGGCGGGCAGGTAGGCATGACGGCCGGCCACGGCCCAGCCGCGCAGGTGCGGCATCTTGAAGACGGGCAGCGGCTCCTGGCCGCGGCCGTAGCCCCCCAGGATGCGCTCGACACACGGCTCGGCTGCCCAGAGATCGATCTTGGCCAGGCCGTCCTCGCCGAAGAGGCCGGCGATGTAGTGGCGGCCGTCGGGCGTCACCAGCGCGTCGTAGGGCTGGCGGCCGATGTTGCGAAATTTCTGCAGCTTGGGCACGCGCGGGTCGGCGAGGTCGGCGACCCAGATCTCGTCGGCATCGAACAGCGCGTAGATGAAGCGCTGGCCAGGCAGGTCCGCCAGGCCCACCACGCGCGAGAACTTTCCCGGCGCGTATTCGGCGGGGATGTCGGCCAGGGGCTGCAGGGTCTGGGCGTCGAAGACCTTGATGCCGCCAGGCTGGTAGTTCTGGGCCACGACCAGGCGGCCATCCTGCGAGATCGCCCCGCCGATGGAGTTGCCGGCCTGCTGCACGCGGGCCACGATGCGGCGCTCGCCCAGGTTCACCTTGCTGAGGGCGCCGTCGCGGCCAAAGACATAGGCATGCAGGCCGTCGCGCGCATAGACGATGGAGGCATGGGACAGGTCGCCCAGCCCCTCGATGCGGCCCAGCACGCTGCGGCTGCTGGTGTTGACCACCTGCAGGCGGCCGTCGGCTCGCTCGACCACAAGGCCGAGGTCGCCAGTGCCCACCCAGCGCGTCACCGGCGCCGGCGGCGCGCTGACGCAGGCGCCCAGCAGGGTCAGCAGCAGCGCGGACGCGCTCATCCAGAGGGCCCGCAGCCAGGGGCGCTTCTTGTTCATGGTTGTCTCCTCGGCACCGCCTGCGCAGGCGTCAGGCCACTCGGCGGCGGGCTCAGCAGCTGCAGCGCCAGCCAGTCGGCTTCGTCGCTGCTCAGCATGCTCTTCCAGGGCGGCATGGGCGTGCCGGGCCGGCCGTGGAAGATGGTGGCGCTGAGGCTCTGCCAGGGCTTGCCCTGCAGCGCATCGGCCGTGAGGGCCGGCCCCAGGCCACCGGTGAGCCGCATGCCGTGGCAGGACCCGCAGTCCTGCCTGAGCATGCGCAGCAGCTCGGCCTGGCGCTCGGGCACCGGCGCGGCCGAGCCGCAGACCGGCCAGGCCAGGGCCAGCAGGAGCAGGCGGACCGCGCTGCGCATGGGCGCTCAGCTCTTCAGGATCTGCTCGACGGCGGCCTTGAGGTCGCCATCGCTGATCTTGTCCGGGCCGACCGGCGCCATCGGAATCGGGCCGAAGGTGCCGGAGCCGCCCTTGCGGACCTTCTCCATCAGCTTGGCCGTGACGTCCTGGCCCTTGTACTTGGCCGCGATGTCCTTGAAGGCCGGGCCCACCACCTTCTTGTCCTTGCTGTGGCAGGCCATGCAGCCGGCCTTGTTCATGGCCTCATCCACGTCGGCATGCGCCGAGATGGCGGCGAGGCCCAGGCTCAGGGTGATCAACAAAGCTCTCATGTGTGCTCCTTGCTTGCTGTCTTGGAGACCGCCCCGGTCCTCGGTCGAGGGCCGGGGTCAGGTCTTGCCAGCGCTCGATCAATAGACGTCGTGCTGGGTGTTGTAGACGTTGAAGTGGCCCGTCGGCGTGATCAGGCGCGGGTCCTTGATCACGGTCTTGAGCTTCAGCGTCTTGTCGTCCACGACCACCAGGGCGGACTGCTTGTCCTTGGCGGACCAGACGGCGAACCACACCTCGTCACCGGCCTTGTTGTACTCAGGCTGCACGACGCGCTGGGCGCCGCCGTCCGTGATACCGGCCCATTCGGCGATGGGCAGCACGGTGTAGCCCTTGTCCAGGTTCTTGATGTCGAACACGGCGACCGACTGCGAGAGCTTGGGATCCGGGTTCAGCGGCGTGTCGACGTACAAGTGCTGGCTCTTGGGGTGGCTCTTCAGGAACAGCGAACCGCCGCCCTGCCCCTTGAGCACGGCCACCTGCTTGAAGGCGTACTGCTTGTGGCCCTTGGGATCGGTGGCGATCAGCGAGATGCTGTCACCGCCCAGGTGGCCGGTGGACCACACGGGGCCGAACTTCGGATGGATGAAGTTGGCGCCACGACCCGGGTGCGGGATCTTGTCCACGTCAATCAGCGCGGCCAGCTTGCCTTCCTTGGCGTCCACCGCGGCAATCTTGTTGCTCTGGTTGGCCGCGACCATGAAGTAGCGCTTGCTGGAGTCCCAGCCGCCGTCATGAAGGAAGCGGGCGGTGCCGATCTCGGTGGTCTTCAGGGCGTTGAGGTCGGAGTAGTCGACCATCAGCGTCTTGCCGGTCTCCTTGACGTTCACCACGAACTCGGGCTTGAAGTGCGAAGCCACGATGGAGGCCACGCGCGGCTCGGGGTGGTATTCCTGCTTGTCCACCGTCATGCCGCGTGTGGCGACGATCTTCAGCGGCTCCAGCGTGTCGCCCTTCATGATCACGAACTGCGGCGGCCAGTAGCTGCCGGCGATGGCGAGCTTGTCCTCGTAGCCCTTGTACTTGGAGGTGTCGACCGAGCGGGCTTCCAGGCCCACGCGGATTTCGGCCACGTTGTCGGGCTTCTCCATCCACAGGTCGATCATGTTGACCTTGGCGTCGCGGCCGATCACGAAGAGATAGCGGCCCGAAGCCGAGGTGCGCGAGATGTGCACCGCGTAGCCGGTCTTGACGATGTTGATGATCTGCTTCGTGTCGCCATCGATCAGCGCGACCTCGCCGGTGTCACGCAGCGTGGTCGAGAAGATGTTGTCGATGTTGTAGCTGTTCATCTTCTTGGTCGGCCGCTTGGAGGGGTCGATCAAGAGCTTCCAGGTGGCCTTCATCTGCTCCATCCCGAACTCCGGCGGGGTGGGAGGGTCCTGCTGGATGTAGCGGGCCATCAGATCGACTTCCTTGTCGTTCATCTCGCCCGAGGTGAGCCAGTTGGGCATGCCGGCGGCCGAGCCATAGGCAATGAAGACTTTGAGGTAGTCCGTGCCCTTGGCCAGCGTGATGTCCGGCGTCAGCGGCTTGCCGGTGGCGCCCTTGCGCAGCACGCCGTGGCAGCCGGCGCAGCGTTCGAAATAGATCTTGCGACCCAGGTCGAACTCCGCCTGCGTCATGGGCGGCGCCTTGGGATTGCTGCTCTGGTACATGGGCTCGCTGGCCAGGGGCGATGAGCCGGCCTGGTAGTTCACCTCCGCGGGGGTCACGCTCTTCTTGGCATCCTGGGCCTGAGCGTGCAGGCTGGCCAGCAGGGCCAGGGCGGCCACGCTGATCACGGCGAACCGGGGACTTTGCGGTGTCTTCATCACTCCACTCCGACAGGGACGGGGCCCGGCAAACCAATGCAATGGGCGGCGCCCCAGAGGCAGCACGTCGTCCAGACTCTGCTGGGCTCGGCAGGGGCTGCTTGTGCCTGGTCCGAGCGAGGCCATCGTCCCGCCGCCAGCCCCCGGCGTCCTTGAACTGGTTCAAGGACGCCACAAGAGCCCCTTTCCACAATGGGCTCATCCAAGGAGAGCCCCATGAGCCGACTCGACGAGCCGCTGTATTTCTCGACCCCCACCAGCGCCAGCGCAGCCCAGCCCGCGCCGGTCACGCTGGTCGGCGCAGGCCCTGGCGACCCCGACCTGCTGACGGTCAAGGCCGCACGCGCCCTCGGCCAGGCCACGCTGGTGCTCTACGACCACCTGGTGTCCAAGGACGTGCTCAAGCTGATCCGCGACGACGCGGACTTGATCTATGTCGGCAAGGAAGCCGGCCATCACACGCTCACGCAGGAAGGCATCATCGAGCTGATGATCCGCCTGGCCCGCAGCGGCCGCGCGGTGCTGCGGCTCAAGGGCGGCGACCCCTACATCTTCGGCCGCGGCGGCGAGGAGGCGCAGGCCCTGGCCGCCGCCGGCATTCCCTTCGAGACGATCCCCGGCATCAGCGCTGCGCAGGCCGCGGGCGCGCTGGCGGGCATCCCGCTGACGCACCGGGACCACGCCTGCTCGCTGGTCTTCGCCACCGGTCATCTGCGCGAGGCGGTCGACGGCGAGCCACGCTCGGTGGACCTGGACTGGGACATGCTCGCCCGGCCGCGCCAGACGGTGGTGATCTACATGGGCCTGGGCAGCTTGGCCATCATCAGCGAGCAGCTGATCGGCCACGGCCTGTCGCCGGACACGCCGGCCGCGCTGGTGGAGAAGGCCAGCACCCCGCAGCAGCGCTGCCTGCGCGGCAGCCTTCAGACCCTGCCCATGCTGGCCAGGCTGCATGGCGTGAAGCCGCCGGCCCTGCTGATCATCGGCGAGGTGGTCGCGCTTCACGAGCAGCTGTCTCCGGCCATGCAGGCCACTCACTGCAAGGGGTAGGACGCCAGGCCGCGGGTGTTGAGGATGCGGATGTCGCGGCGGTCGATCTGGATCAGGCCCTCCGCTTCCAGCTCATGCAGCACGCGCGAGAAGTACTCCGGCGTCAGTGACAGCCGCGACGCGATCGTGGCCTTGCTGACGGGCAGCGAGACGGTCAGCGTGTCACCGTCCTCGTAATCCTCCTCCTGCTCGCTGAGCAGGAAGCCGATCACGCGCTGGATGCCGCTGTGCAGGCAGTAGGACTCCACGTCGCGGATCAGGCCGTGCAGACGGCGCGAAACGCCGGCCAGCATGCGCAGTGCGAAGCGCGGGTCGCGAGCGATTTCCTCCATCATCGCGGCCTTGCTGATGGACAGCAGCAGGCATTCCGACAGCGTCTGCGCATTCACGATGTGCGGCCGGTCGGTGAACATAAGGGCCTCGCCGAAGCTGTTGCCCGGCCCCACCAGTTCGATCACCTTCTCGGCCCCGCTGGGCGAGAGCGCATAGAGCTTGACCTGCCCCGTCACCACCACATGGAAGGCATCGCAGGCCTGCCCCACGCGGAACACGGTCTCGCCCCGGCCCATGCGGTGCAGCTGGCAGCCTTGCTCGGCCAGGGCCTGCAGCTCGGTGGGCTGCATGTCACCGAACAGCGGCAGGACGGACAGGTAGCGGGGGAGATCGAAGGTGGCTGGCATGGGGGCTCCCGGGAATGGCTGGCGACCTTTGCAGGCCTGACGAGCGCGATTCTGTGGAGCCCGCCGAGCGCGGATTTGAGTTGGATCAAGCGTGCCCGGCACCTAGTTCTTCCGAACGATGGCGGCCCTGTGGCGCCCTAGTTCCTCTGTCGTACTGTGTTTGTGTGGCTCAGGCGGCCAGGCGTGCATAAAGGCGCGGGAGGCTGCTGACGAGCTCCTGCGGCCGCCGCAGATGCACAAAGCCCTGCTGGCCGAACAGATAGGGCAGGTACTCGGCCGGCCCCTCGTCGATGCTGATGCACACGGGGCTCAGGCCCGCCTGGCGTGCTGCCAGCACCGCCTGGCGCGTGTCCTCCAGGCCCCAGCGCCCTTCGTAGTGATCCAGGTCATTGGGCTTGCCATCGGTCAGCAGCAGCAGCAGGCGCTGGCGCTCCGGCCGCTCGGCCAGCCGCTCGGTGGCATGGCGAAGGGCCGCGCCCATGCGGGTGTAGAAGCCCGGCTTGATCGCGCCCACGCGGTGGCGGGACATCGCCCCCCAGCGTTCGTCAAAGCCCTTGAGCTGCTGGATGCGCACCTGCTGGCGCTTGACCGAGGAGAAGCCCAGCATCTCGAAGGGATCGCCCAGGCCAGCCAGGGCCTCGCCGAAGACATAGAGCGCGTCGCGGATGACGTCGATCACCCGCATCTCGCCCTGCACGCAGGCGTCGGTGGACAGGCTCAGGTCCGCCATCAGCAGGCAGGCCAGGCTGCGGTCCTGGCGCTGCGTCTGCTGGAAGACGGGCGGCGACTCCGCCGAGCGGCGTCCACCGATCAGCCGGGTCTCGCTGGCATGGCGCACCCAGGCGTCCAGGTCCAGCTCGTCGCCCTGGGGCAGGCCCTTCTGCCAGCGCGGCGCGGCGCGCAGCACCTCCAGGCGGCGGCGCATGCGGTGGCCCAGCAGACGCAGGGCCGGTGGCGGCAGCCAGGGGTCAGGTCTTGCCGCGACGAAGCGCTGCAGGCCGCAGTAGTCCTCGCGCAGCTGCTGGGCCTTCCAGTCCCACTCGGGCAGGCGCTCAGGCAAGCCCACGGGGGCATCGTCCGCGGCGGCACTGGGCAGGTCCAGGTCGAAGCGCACCCGCGAGGCCAGGGTCTCGCCGCCCTCGGCCACGTCCAGCTGGCGCATGTCATTGGCCACGGCAGCGCCGTCGCTGTCGGGGTCGTCATCGCCGGCCCGGTTGACCTTGACGAATTCGGACCAGGACAGCACCGACTCCGCACGGAACATCAGGATCAGGCCCTGCTTGCTGCTGCTGTCCTCGTTGCGGCGGGCGCTGCGGCGCTGGCGGTCCTGGGCGGCCTTGTGGCCGGCGGTGGGCGCGGCGCCCTCCTGGCGGGCCGCCATGGCCACGCTCGCGGGGGCGGGCTGCAGCCACAGCCACACGGCGGCCAGGGCCTCGGGCTGAAGCGAATGCGCAGCGCCGGGCAGGCCTTCCAGCCGGCCGCGGGCCTGCAGGGCCTGGCGCAGCAGGCGCTCCGGGCGGGCGTCCGCGCCCATGGTGTCCGGATCGGGCCGCTGGCGCAGGTGGGCGTCCAGCAGGCGTTCATGAAGCTGAGACAGGCCCGGGAAGCGCTCCAGCGCCAGAGCCGTGGCCCGAACATTGGCAGCGAGCCAACCGCCCTGCCCTGCTCCGTCGGCGTCCCAGCACGAGGACAAGGCCGCCAGCCAGAGATAGAGACCCCGGTTCAGGGCCGGATCGGGAAACACGTCGAGCCGTGCCGGGAGGGCCAGCACCTCGGGGCCCAGCTGGGCCTGGGCCGCGCGCTGCTCGCTGCCGGCCAGGCGCTGCAGCCAGCCGCGCGGACCGCCGTGGCGCAGGGCCTGTGCCTCGGCCAGGCGCAGGGCATGCGAGCCACCGCCGGCGCGGAACAGCAGGCCCAGGGCGCGCTGCACCTGGGCCAGCTCCACCGCGGCCTGCGGGTGCCCCTGCTCGGCGGCGCGGGTGACCCAGCGGTGCCAGGTCTTGCCAACCCACTCTTCCATCAGGCGGCCTCCCGGTCCGGGCGGCTGTCGTTCGTGGCGGATCCGTCGTTCTCGCGGGGCGTCGTCAACGGGTGGGCCTGCGACTGCTGCAGGGCTTCCAGCTTCTTCTGGCGCAGGGTCTCACGCACCGCCTCGATGCCGACCTGCCACTCCAGCAGCGGCGCCTTCTCGCGCCGGCCCTGCGAGCTTTCGCAGGCGTCCAGGCACTGGCCGCACTGCACGCAGGAGAACATCATGCGCTTGATGTTGCGCGGGTTCAGGCGCATGGGGCAGGCGGTGTCGCAGGCCGAGCCGGCAAGGCCGGGGGCGATGTCGCAGGACTTGCAGTCGCGGGCCTGCTCGCGCTTGAAGGCCACCACCATGCCCTTGGGATTGGCCATCCACATCAGGCTCTGGAACAGGCCCACGGCGCAGCCGAAGCGGCAGAACAGATGGCGGGCAAAGGCGAACTCGGCGCTGAACACCAGCGTGCCGATGCCGATGAAGCGGGCCTGGTTGGGCGTCAGCGTGCCGTTCCACAGGCCGCTCCACAGCTCTCTGGGCGGCAGCAGATAGCTGGCCAGGGTGATGGCCCAGATGAAGCCCATCAGCACGCAGGCCAGGCCGAACACCGGCCACCAGCGGCTGTCCGGGCTGCGGCCGGCACGCTTCACGGGCAGACGGTCCCACAGCGAGAGCTTGCCGATGGCGCGGTGCAGCAGCTCGTTGAGCAGCTCCACGATGGAGAAGTGCGGGCACAGCCAGCCGCAGTAGAGCCGGCCGTAGCGCCAGGCCACGAAGAGAAAGCTGCCGACGACCAGCGCGATGGGCAGCAGGGCCTTCAGCAGCAGGTTCAGCGCGGCATCGGCGCCGCTGGCCCGGCCGTGCTGCACGGCGTCCAGCCCCAGGTGCCAGGGCTGGCCGAAGAGCCACAGCTGCGTCTCGTGCAGGTCGAAGCGCAGCAGGTCCAGCAGCGGCGCAGAGATGAAAAGGAGGAAGAAGCCCAGCTGAAGGCTGCGGCGCAGGCGCTGCGAAGGCGCCGAGCGGCCGCTGCCGCCAGCGGGCTTCAGCAGGACAGAAGGGGGGCGGTCCATGTCAGAGTACCGCGCCCACCACCTCGGCCAGGGCGGCGGCCGTGTCGGCCTCATCGGTCAGCGCATCCACGATGGCGGTCTGCACGGCCAGGCGCAGCGGCAGGCCGGCCACGGCCAGGCGGGCCGCGGCCACCAGCAGCCGGGTGCTGACAGTCTCTTCGAGGTCGTGCTCACCCAGGCGGCGCAGCGCACAGGCCAGGCGTACCAGCTGCTGGGACAGCAGTTCGTCGCAGGCCGATTCGGTCTGCACGATGCGCTGTTCCACCTCAGGCGCCGGATAGCCCATCTGCAGCGCGACGAAGCGCTGCCGCGTGCTGGGCTTCAGGCTCTTGAGCAGGTTCTGGTAGCCGGGGTTGTAGGAGATCACCAGCATGAAGCCGGGCGCCGCGGCGATCTGCTCCCCGGTGCGCTCGATGGGCAGCATGCGGCGGTCGTCCGCCAGCGGGTGCAGCACCACCGTGGTGTCTCGGCGCGCCTCCACCACCTCGTCGAGGTAGCAGAGGGCGCCCTGGCGCACGGCCCGCGTCAGCGGCCCGTCGCTCCAGACGGTGGCGCCGTCCTGGATCAGGAAGCGGCCCACCAGGTCGGCTGCCGTGAGGTCGTCATGGCAGCTGACCGTGATGAGGGGGCGGCCCAGGCGGGCCGCCATGTGCTCGACGAAGCGCGTCTTGCCGCAGCCCGTCGGCCCCTTGATCAGCAGGGGCAGGCGCTGGGCATGCGCGTGAGCGAAGACCCGGCATTCCTCTCCCTGCTCCGCATAGAAAGGCAGTTCACCTTGCCCCAGCTGGGCGGCGGGTACCTGGAGTCTGTCCACCGGGTTCTCCTCGTTCACTGGTCCATCACAGATCACGCACGCGCTGGGCGGGCTGGCCGCGCAGCATGCCGCCGCCACGGGCGTCGGCATCCGCCTGCGTCACCGGCTCGCCGCCGATGAAGAAGCTCGACAGATAGGTCAGCAGCCCCAGCAGGAAGCCCACGCCGCCGGCCAGACGCACCCAGTAGAAGAAGCGCAGCTGGTCCTGGGTCGCCATGAAACCCATGGCGCCTTCGGTGGGCATGCGTTGCAGCCAGACCTGCAGGATGCCGGCGCCGGTCAGGGCCAGCACCATCACGCCCATCCCGATGGTCATGATCCAGAAGCTCCACATTTCCACGTTCTGCGCACGCTGGCTGTTGGCGATGCGGCCGCGCAGGATGGGCATGGCGTAGCTGATCAGCGTGATCACCACCAGCACATAGGCACCGTAGAAGGCCAGGTGGCCGTGGGCCGCGGTGACCTGGGTGCCGTGGGTGTAGTAGTTGACCGGCGACAGCGTGTGGATGAAGCCCCAGAGGCCCGCGCCCAGGAAGCCCATCACCGAGGTGCCTACCGCCCACAGCACGGCGGCCTGGTTTGGATGTTCACGGCGGCGACGCTGCACCATGTTGAAGGCGAAGACCGTCATCATGAAGAAGGGGATGGGTTCCAGCGCCGAGAAGATGCTGCCGATCCAGGTCCAGTAGCCGGGCAGGCCGATGAAGTAGAAGTGGTGGCCGGTGCCCAGAATGCCCGTCATCAGCGCGAAGGCGATGATCACGTACAGCCACTTGTCGATCACCTCGCGGTCCACGCCGGTGGTCTTGATCAGCACATAGGCCAGCAGCGAGCCCAGGATCAGCTCCCAGACGCCTTCCACCCAGAGGTGGACCACGAACCACCAGTACATCTTGTCCCGCACCAGGTTGTGCGGATTGACGAAGCTGAACAGGAACATCAGCGCCAGGCCCCACAGGCCCATCAGCAGGACCAGGGAGATGGCCGTCTTGCGGCCCTTCAGCACGGTCATGCTGATGTTGTAGAGGAAGCCCAGGGCCACGACCACGATGCCCAGCTTGGTCGGCAGCGGCTGTTCCAGGAACTCGCGCCCCATGGTCTGCAGCAGGTCATTGCCGGTCAGCTCGGCCAGCTTGGCATACGGCACGGCCAGGTAGCCCACGATGGTGAGTGCGCCGGCCACGAGGAAGATCCAGAACAGCGCCAGCGCCAGCTTGGGGCTGTGCAGCTCGGTCTCGGACTCCTCCGGCACCATGTAGTAGGCCGCCCCCATGAAGCCGAACAGCAGCCACACGATCAGCAGGTTGGTGTGCACCATCCGTGCCTGGTTGAAGGGGATGTAGGGGAACAGGAAGTCCCCGACGAGGTACTGCAGGCCCAGCCCCAGGCCGAAGAGGATCTGGCCGGTGAAGAGGGCCAGGGCGGCGATGAAGTAGTACTTCGCCACCGCCTGGGATTTGTACTTGAGGGTGATCATGATGGGTGCGCCTCCTCAGCCTTCGATATTGGGGGGCCACTGCTCGGTGTTGACCTCGCTCGTCCACTTGAGGAACTCGACCAGGTCGCTGAGCTGCTGCTCGTCCAGGTTGAACTGGGGCATCTGGCGGCGGCCTTCGGCGTGGGTGGGCTGGGCCTTCATCCAGGCCTTGATGAACTCGCCGCCACGGCGCTTGTAGACATTGCCCAGCTCAGGCGCGAAATAGGCGCCCTCGCCCAGGAGCGTGTGGCAACCAATGCAGTTGCGCGTCTCCCAGATCTTCTTTCCCGCCACCACCGCAGGCGTGATGGCCTGGGCATTGGAGCGCTGCGGGATGCGCTGCTCCGTGTGAAACACGATGGCTGCGAACAGGAGGGCGAAAAATACAGAACCGCCCCAGAACATGTTTCGTGCCATCTGCTTGGTGAAACCGCTGCCCTGACTCATGGGGCCTCCTTGCGTGGATCAAACAGATGGGCGCAAGACTAGGCGCCGCAAGGGCAAGAATCCTTGAACCGGTTCAAGAACCTGCCAATTCCGAAAGATATAGGAAAGATATAACTATTGACAAACAAAAAAGCCGCCCGGAGGCGGCTTCTCACAAGCTTGGCAGCTTCAGGCGTCCTGCATCTGCAGCTCTTCATCGCGGGGATACCAGGCATCCACCCAGCGGCTCACGCGCACCTGCGCCACGGCCGGATAGGCCTTGAGCCAGGCCGCGGCGGCGTCGCGCTGGGCTTCGCTGACCGAGCCGCGGCCCAGGGTACCGACGAAGCCGTCGGTCTCGGCCAGGGGCAGCCAGCCACCCAGGCCGCCAATCTGCAGGCCCTGGGCCGCCAGGGCGGGATAGACGGCGGCGCAGAAGGCATCCAGGGCGGCGTCGTCCAGGGCGGACTTGAATTTCAGCTCCACCCAGAAACCCAGCTCCTGGAATTCGCCGACGCGCAGCTTCTTGCGCTGGCGACGGTTCAGGCGGGACAGGCGGCGCTTGGACAGCGAGGGGACGGTGGTTTGAGTCATGGGCGGCATTCTACGGACGCGGGGGCCAGGCCTTGCTCAGTCCTTCAGCACCGACATCGGGTCCACCAGGTTCACGTCGTGCATCTGCTGAAGATAGGCCTCGTAATAGCCCTTGTGGGATGCGCCGACGATGCTGAGCATCCGCATGCCCCGATGCTGGCCCAGGACCTCGCGCATATTGGCAACCATGCGGAGGTTGCGTGTCTCCCAGTAGCCCAGGTATTCACGCCCGTAGGCCTGGGGTGAGGGCTCCACCAGGGTCGCCCCGAAGTCGGAAGCGTAGACCAGCGTCGGCGCCTCAGGCGCGTTGTAGGCCCTGTACAGCCTCAGCAAGCCCCCTGGCTCCTTCAGACCTGCCTGCAAGGCCTTGTCCTGCGCCATCCGGGTCCGGGTGGCCTCGTTGTTCCAGGCCTTCTGGATGGCCTCTCCTTGCGCCTTTCTTTCGGCGGGGTCGGCGGCATCCGGCGTATCGGCGCTGTGGTCGTCGACGGCGTACAGGCGCTCCAGCCCCAGCTCAGCGGCCAGGGCTGCGGCGATCCAGGTGATTTCGCTGGGGGGCCCCGCCCATCGCTCCAGCTGGCTCAGGGCCTCAGCGTTCATGCCGTCACCGGCCCGGCGCTCCGCTGAAGGCAGGCGCAGCCATTGAACCCATGCCGATGCGGGCTCGCCCGCGGCCATGAGCAGGACCGCCAGGCGCCGACGCTGCGCTGGCGTCGGCGCTGCTGGCCAGGCTGCCAGCTGCCGCTCCACTTCCACGTTGGCGGCCGGCACATCCAGGCCGATGGCGCTGGCGGCAGGCGCCACGTCGAAGCAGTAGGTCGCCACGGTGTCGGCGTAGCGGCCGGGCTGGCGCCGCAGGCTGTCGCACTGCAGGCCGGACAGGCGCTCGATGGCGATGCCAGTCGGCCGCCACTGCGCCAGCCTTTTCAGCAGGGGCGAGAGCATGCCCTGCTCGATCACGCCCTTCATGCCCGACAGATGCGGCGTGCCCAGCACCAGCACCTCGTTGGCCGCACCCGCAGGCGGGCCCTTGTGCAGGCTGGGTTTGAAAGCTGGCTCGTAGGGCAAGCCGGACGATGACTGCGCCTGGGCGATCTGCGAAGCGATCACCCACGACAGGGCGGCCAGCACGGGCAGGAGTCGGGATTTCTGGGGCGTCACGGCAGGACCTCTCGATGTGCTCTGGACAAAGCCCGGGAGCCCCGCCGGCAGCGGGCCCCGAGCGGGCGGTGCAGCGGTCCGGCCTGCTAGCAAGCCGCAAGGCCGGCCGGCATCTGAGGGGCCTGGCATCAGGCGCCCGTCCCGCTGCAATGCCGCCATGTTGTCTGAAAGGTCTGCCTGACGCGCAGTGGCTTGAGACGAACGGTCGCAGGCCAGGGCTCAGCCGTCACGACAGCGGCATGAGTGCTGCACATGAGTGGCTCACATGAAAAGCACACATGGGCGATGCATTCGCGCGGAGGGTCAGGTCTTGCCCCCTCGCCAGCACAGGGTCCCACGGCGCACGGGTGGCTGCAATGCAGACCGCGCCGCACACGGCGCACGACGCGGCTGGCAACCGCGCGCATGGCTCATGGCTCATGGCTCATGGCTCATGGCTCATGGCTCATGGCACGCCCACATGCACTTGGCACGCGCCACATAGCAAAAAGCCCGGTACCTTTCGGTACCGGGCTCGTGCTTATCTTTGGTCGGGGTGGCGGGATTCGAACTCGCGACCCCTTGCACCCCATGCAAGTGCGCTACCAGGCTGCGCTACACCCCGACGAAGAAGAAAGATTATAGAACGATTTTTTAGAGTTGTGCAAGTAGTGTGGAGCGAATTGCCAATAATTCTTCTCGCACCTGCTCCAGGCTCAGTTTTTCCACGCTGACGCTCAGGCGGGCGGACTCGTGCTTGTCGGCAGCCATGGCCATGGCCTGCACGTGCGAGGCCTCGAGGGCGTGCAGTTCCTGGGCCAGGGCCTCGGCAGCCACGGCTTCATCATGGAAGCTGGCGGCCGTCTCCGGACGCGCCAGGCCATCGGCCAGCTGGTTGCGGGCGCCGCTGATGGTGAAGCCCTGGTCATAGAGCAGATCGCGGATGCGGCGGATCAGCAGCACCTCGTGGTGCTGGTAATAGCGCCGGTTGCCGCGCCGCTTCATGGGCTTGAGCTGCGTGAACTCCTGCTCCCAGTAGCGCAGCACATAAGGCTTCACGCCGCACAGCTCGCTCACCTCACCAATGGTGAAGTAGCGTTTGGCGGGAATGGCGGGAAGCGCTTTGTCCATTGAAATCAAGGGCTTCAGGTGGGGAGGTCAGACTCTACTCGAAGTCCTCGTCGCCGGGAACATCCCCCTGCACCACCCCCTTGAGTTTGTGGCTCGCATGGAAGGTCACGACATTGCGTGCCTTGATGGGGATGGACTCGCCGGTGCGCGGATTGCGACCGGGGCGCGGTGCCTTGCGGCGGATGTTGAAGTTGCCGAAGCCCGAGAGCTTCACCTCGCGCCCCTGCACCAGGCTGCCATGGATGATGTCGAAGAAAGCCTCGACCATGTCCTTGGACTCGCGCTTGTTGAGGCCCAGCTTGTCGAACAGCAGTTCGGCCAGCTCGGCCTTGGTCAGCGTGGGCGTCTCCAGGCTGGGCAGCAGCAGCGGGCCGCCCGCTGGCTTCATCTCGTCCGTGCTCATGCGAAAGCTCCTCCTCAGGCGCGCAGACGCGCGCCCAGCTTTTCACCCAGGGCCGACAGCACCGTGGCCACGGCCTGCTCGATGCGTTCGTCCGTCAGCGTGGCTTCTTCGTCCAGCAGCTCCAGCCGGATGGCCATGCTGCGTTCGCCTTCCTTCAGCTCACCACTGGGCTGGGCAGGCTTGAAGATATCGAACAGACGCGCCGAGCGTACCAGGGCATCCCCGGCCGTGCCGATGGTTTGCATCAAGGATTCGTGTGTGACGGTATCCGAGACGATCACCGCGATGTCGCGCAGCACCGCCTGCTGGCGCGGCACGCCCTGCCCCACCGGCAAGCTGCGCGCCAGCACGGCGTCCAGCTCCAGCTCGAAGAGCACCGGCGCGCCCGCGCCCTGAGGCAGCTCGTAGGCCTGGCGCCACTTGGGATGCAGCTCGCCGATCACGCCGATGGGCTGGCCATCCAGCTCCACACGGGCGCTGCGGCCCGGGTGCAGGGCCGGATGCCCAGCCGCCACGAAGCGCAGCTGGCGAGGGGCGAACAGGGCTTCCAGATCGCCCTTGACGTCGAAAAAGTCCACGGCGCGATCGCGCTGGCTCCACTGCTGCTGGTCCGCCGGGCCGAAGGCCAGGCCGCCCAGGCGCATGGGCTGGGCGATGCCGGCCACGCTGGCGGCACCGGTCTGCACCGAGGCGTCGCGCAGGAAGACGCGGCCGATCTCGAACACGCGCACGCGGCTGGCCTTGCGGGCCAGGTTGTGGCGCAGCACGTTGAGCAGGCTGCCCATCAGACTGGTGCGCATCACCGAGAGCTGGCTGGTGATGGGGTTGAGCAGGCGGATGGGGTTCTCCTCACCGGCGAGCTCACGCTCCCAGCGCTCCTCCACGAAGCTGAAGTTGATGGTCTCGAAGTAGTCGCGCGCGGCCACGGCATGGCGCAAGGCATGCACGCCGCGGCGCGATTCCGAGCGGGTCTTTGCCACCACGGGCGCCAGCGGCGGCGTGGCCGGCAGCTTGCCGTAGCCCAGCACGCGGATGACTTCCTCGATCAGGTCTTCCTCGATGCTGATGTCGAAGCGCCAGCTCGGCGGCGTGACGGTCAGGGTGCCCTCACCTTGCATGAAAGGCAGGCCCAGGCGGCGGAACACGCCGGCGCATTCGTCCTGCGTCACGGGCATGCCGATCACCTTGGCGGCACGGGCCACGCGCAGGGTCACGGGCTTCGGCGCGGGCATGTTGACGCGCTGGTCCACCAGCGGGCCAGCCTCGCCACCGCAGATCTCCAGCACCAGCTGGGTGATGCGCTCGATGTGCTCGGCAATGCTTTCGGGATCGACCCCCCGCTCGAAACGGTGGCCGGCATCCGTACTGAAGTTGTAGCGGCGGCCGCGACCCATGACGGCCTCGGGCCACCAGAAGGCCGCCTCGATGTAGACGTTGCGGGTGTCGTCGGAGACGGCGGTGTGGTCGCCGCCCATGATGCCGGCCAGGGACTCGACCTGGCTGGCATCGGCGATCACGCCCACCTTCTCGTCCAGCTCGACGGTGTTGCCGTTCAGCAGCTTGAGCTGCTCGCCCGCCTTGGCCCAGCGCACGATGAGCTCGCGGTCGATCTTGTCGAGGTCGAAGATGTGCGAGGGGCGGCCCAGCTCGAACATCACGTAGTTGGAGATGTCCACCAGGGCCGAGACGGAGCGCTGGCCGCAGCGGGCCAGGCGCTGGACCATCCAGGCCGGCGTCTGGGCCTTGTGGTTGACGTTGCGCACCACCCGGCCGGCGAAGCGGCCGCAGAGATCCGGCGCTTCCACGCGCACGGGCACGGTCTGGTCGACCACCGGCTTCACCGGCGTGATGGCGGGCAGGGTCAGCGGCGCGCCGGTCAGGGCGGCCACCTCGCGGGCCACGCCCAGCACCGAGAGGCCATGGCCCAGATTGGGCGTGAGCTTCAGCGTGAAGAGGGTGTCGTCCAGGTTCAGGAACTCACGGATGTTCTGGCCCACGGGCGCCTCCGCCGGCAGTTCCAGCAGGCCGCCGTGGTCCTCGCTGAGCTTGAGCTCGCGGGCGGAGCACAGCATGCCGAAGCTCTCGACGCCGCGCAGCTTGCCCACCTTGATCAGGAAGGGCTTGCCGTCCTCACCCGGGGGCAGCTCGGCACCCACGGTGGCCAGGGGCACCTTGATGCCGGCGCGCGCATTGGGCGCGCCGCAGACGATCTGCAGCGGCTCGCCGTTGTTGAAGGCCGGGCCGGCATTGACCTTGCAGACCCGCAACTTGTCAGCGTTAGGGTGCTGCTCGGCCTCCAGGATCTCGGCGACCACGATCCCGCTGAAGGGCGGCGCGGCCGGGCTCAGCTCTTCGACTTCCATGCCGGACATGGTCAGCAGCGAAGCCAGCTCTTGGGTGTTCAGGGGCGGATTGCAGAAGGCCCGCAGCCAGGACTCAGGGAATTGCATGGGATTCTCGTCAGCGTGTTCGGTGGTGTTCTTGCGATGCTCGCGATCAGGGCAAGCGGGGCTTACTTGAACTGGCTCAGGAAGCGCAGGTCGCCCTCGAAGAACAGGCGCAGGTCATTGACGCCGTAGCGCAGCATGGCCAGGCGGTCGATGCCGGAGCCGAAGGCGAAGCCGATGTAGCGTTCCGGGTCCAGGCCCATGTTGCGGATCACCTGCGGATGCACCTGGCCGGCGCCGGAAACCTCCAGCCAGCGACCCTTGAGCGGGCCGGTCTCGAACATGATGTCGATCTCGGCGCTGGGCTCGGTAAAGGGAAAGTAGCTGGGACGGAAGCGCAGCTGCAGCGCATCCGTCTCGAAGAAGGCGATGATGAAGTTCAGGTAGACCGACTTCAGGTCCTTGAAGCTGATGTTCTCGCCGACCCACAGGCCTTCAACCTGATGGAACATGGGCGAGTGCGTGGCGTCGCTGTCCACGCGGTAGGTGCGGCCCGGGGCGATCACGCGGATTTCCGGCATGGTGTCCTGACCGGCATAGCGCTTGGCATGGGCCTGCGCGTAGCGGATCTGCATGGGGCTGGTGTGCGGGCGCAGGTTGAACCAGCGGCCGCCCTCGTCCTTCATGTCCACGTAGAAGGTGTCCTGCATGGAGCGCGCAGGATGGTTCTCGGGATTGTTCAGCGAGGAGAAGCTGAACCAGTCGGTCTCGATCTCGGGACCGTCAGCCACGTCGAAGCCCATGGAGCCGAAGATGGCCTCGATGCGCTCCATCGCACGCGTGATGGGATGCAGGCCACCGGTGCCGCGCTGGCGGCCGGGCAGGCTGACGTCCAGGGCTTCGGCCTTGAGCTGCTTCTCGAGCTCGGCGTCGGCGAGCGCCTGGCGGCGGGCGTTCAGCGCCGCCTCGATGCCCTGCTTGAGCTGGTTGATCTCGGCGCCGCGGGTTTTCTTCTCCTCGACCGGCAGCGCGGCCAGGCCCTTCATCAGCTCGGTCACCTGGCCGGACTTGCCCAGGAACCGCGCCTTGGCGTTCTCCAGGTCGGCAGGGGTGGAGGCCTGGGCAAATTCAGCCTGGGCGCTTTGCAGCAATTGGGCGAGATCGTTCATCGCAGCGGCGGACTCGTAAGCAGGAAAGCAATAAGAAAAGGCCGAACACCAGGGTGTCGGCCTTCAAGGGGTGCGCACCCCGGCCTTGCAGCCGGGGCCGCCCTGATGCGGCTTGCACCGCATCGGGACATTTAGGCGAGAGCGGCCTTCACCTTGGCGAAGATGCTGGCAAAGCCAGCCGGATCGTTCACAGCCAGATCAGCCAGGACCTTGCGGTCGATGTCGATCTGGGCCTTCTTCAGGCCAGCCACGAACTTGCTGTAGCTCAGACCCAGGCCACGGCTTGCTGCGTTGATACGAGCAATCCACAGCTGGCGGAACACGCGCTTCTTGGCACGGCGGTCACGGTAGGCGTACTGGCCTGCCTTCATCACCGCCTGCTTGGCGATGCGGAAGACATTCTTACGACGACCACGGAAGCCCTTGGCCAGAGCCAGGACCTTCTTGTGACGAGCACGTGCGGTAACACCACGTTTGACGCGAGGCATGTTGTATCTCCTTAAATCGTGGGATTACAGACCGGCATAGGGCAGCATCGCAGCGATGTGACCCATGTTGGTTTCATGCACGTTCACGGCACCGCGGAGCTGGCGCTTGTTCTTCGTGGTCTTCTTGGTCAGGATGTGGCGCTTGTAGGCCTGACCGCGCTTGACGGTACCACCCGGACGGACGCGGAAACGCTTCTTGGCGCCGCTCTTGGTCTTCATTTTGGGCATGACTGCTCCTTTTAAATGCGTCCCCTGGGGCGGTTGCGGGACTCGCAACACTTGCCAGCCTCAGGGAGACTAATAAGCCCGTCGACGACCAGATCGACGGGCCTGAACCATGGGCCGGGGCCCAAGCAACGCCGGCACACCACCGACAACGATGCCGCCCCACGGGCGGCTCTTTGCCAGCGAGGCCTTTTCAGGCCGTCCGCCGGGCCGCCCCAAGGACGGCCACTTGCATACAAAACCGGGCCAACGCCCGGTTTTGTATGCACCCCCGAATTTTCAAGCTTCAGGGGGTGGGCCCGCGTACCCGCGGGCCCTGGGGTCAACGCTTTTTAGGCGCGAGGACCATGATCATCTGCCGGCCTTCCAGCTTGGGCATGTGCTCGACGACCGCCACATCCGCCAGTTCGTCACGGATGCGCTCCAGCAGCCGCATACCGATGTCCTGGTGGGTGATCTCGCGACCGCGATAGCGCAGCGTCACCTTGCCCTTGTCACCATCCTCGGCGATGAAGCGGCGCAGATTGCGCATCTTGATCTGGTAGTCGCCTTCGTCCGTGCCCGGGCGGAACTTGACTTCCTTGACCTCGATGACCTTCTGCTTGGCCTTGGCCTCGGCCGCGCGCTTCTGCTCCAGATACTTGAACTTGCCGTAGTCCATCAGCCGGCAGACCGGCGGATTGGCAGTGGCGGAGATCTCGACGAGATCCACATCCATGTCGCCCGCCATACGCAGGGCTTCCTGGATGCTCACGACACCGATGGGTTCGTTCTCCGGGCCGTTCAGACGGACCTCGGGAGCAAGGATTTCGCGGTTCAGCCGATGCTTACGCTCGGGAATCGCACGACGGTCAGCAAAAGTAGCGATGGTGCCACCCTTTCAATGAGCCCAAGGCATGGGGCCCGGCAATAAGCAAAAGCGCGCCCAACTCCAACCACTCAGGCCTTGTTGGTGATGTCCGCCGCCAGCCTCTCACTGAAGCTGGCCAGCGACATCACACCCAGGTCCTGGTTGCCACGGGCGCGCACCGCAACGGCTCCGTTTGCCTTCTCCTTGTCACCGACGACAAGGATGTACGGAACCTTCTGCAAGGAATGCTCGCGGATTTTATACGTGATCTTTTCGTTGCGCAAATCTGCGGCCACCCTAAGCCCTTGTTTTTGCAGCGATTTCACGATATCAGCCACGTAATCGGCCTGGGCGTCCGTGATATTGGCCACCACGACCTGGGTCGGGGCCAGCCAGACGGGCAGCGCGCCGGCGTGCTGCTCGATGAGAATGCCGATGAATCGCTCCAGGCTGCCCACGATGGCCCGGTGCAGCATGATGGGGCGCTGGCGGCTGCCGTCCTCGGCCACAAACTCGGCGTCCAGGCGCTCGGGCATGTTGGGATCGACCTGGATGGTGCCGCACTGCCACTGGCGGCCCAGGGCGTCCTTGAGCGTGTACTCGATCTTGGGGCCGTAGAAGGCGCCCTCGCCCGGCAGGTACTCGAACTCGCAGCCCGAGGCGCGCAGGCCCTCAGCCAGGGCGGCCTCAGCCTTGTCCCAGCTCTCTTCCGTGCCGATGCGCTGCTCGGGGCGCGTGGACAGCTTGTAGAGGATTTCCGTGAAGCCGAAGTCCTTGTAGACCTTCTGCAGCAGGGTCGTGAAGGCCGTGACCTCGGTCTGGATCATGTCTTCCGTGCAGAAGATGTGGCCATCATCCTGCGTGAAGCCGCGCACGCGCATGATGCCGTGCAGGCCGCCCGTGGGCTCGTTGCGGTGGCACTGGCCAAACTCGCCAAAGCGCAGCGGCAGGTCGCGGTAGCTCTTGATGCCCTGCTTGAAGATCAGGATGTGGCCGGGGCAGTTCATCGGCTTGAGCGCGTAGTCGCGCTTCTCCGATTCCGTCGTGAACATGTTCTCGCGGTACTTGTCCCAGTGGCCCGTCTTCTCCCACAGCGACTTGTCGATGATCTGCGGGCCCTTGACCTCCAGGTAGCCGTTCTCGCGGTAGACGCGGCGCATGTACTGCTCCACCTCCTGCCAGACCGTCCAACCCTTGGGGTGCCAGAAGACCACGCCGGGAGCGTGCTCGTCGATATGGAAGAGGTCCAGGTCCTTGCCCAGGCGGCGGTGGTCGCGCTTCTCGGCTTCCTCCAGCAGGGTGAGGTACTTCTGCAGGTCGTCCTTGGAGGCCCATGCCGTGCCGTAGATGCGCTGCAGCTGCTCGTTGCGGTGGTCGCCGCGCCAATAGGCACCGGCCACCTTCATCAGTTTGAAGTGCTTGAGCTTGCCCGTGGAGGGCACGTGCGGGCCGCGGCAGAGGTCGGTGAAGGCGCCCTCGGCGTAGAGGGACACGTCCTCGCCCTGCGGGATCGATTCGATGATCTCGGCCTTGTAGGCCTCGCCGATGCTCTTGAAGTAGGACACCGCCTCGTCGCGCGGCAGCACCGAGCGCGTGACCTTCTCGTCCTTCTTCGCCAGCTCGTTCATCTTGGACTCGATGGCCGCCAGATCCTCGGGCGTGAAGGGACGCTTGTAGCTGAAGTCGTAGTAGAAGCCGTTCTCGATGACCGGGCCGATGGTGACCTGGGCCTCGGGGAAGAGCTCCTTGACGGCATAGGCCAGCAGGTGAGCCGTGGAATGGCGGATGACCTCCAGGCCATCGGCGTCCTTGTCGGTGACGATGGCCAGCTGGGCGTCGGCCTCGATCAGGTGACTGGTGTCGACCAGCTTGCCATCGACCTTGCCGGCCAGCGCGGCCTTGGCCAGGCCGGCGCCGATGGAAGCGGCCACCTCGGCCACAGTGACGGCCTGCGGGAACTCGCGCTTGGAACCGTCAGGCAGTTGGATGGAAATCATGGGGTGCTCCGAATCGCAAGGGCCTCGCCGTTCGTGCGCCACGGCAGCTGGAACGAAGCCCGGAAATGAAAAAGCGCGGCCTGGTGCCGCGCTTTGTTCGGGAGGCATCACCGGATCGAGGTGATGGAGTGATGCCCAAAGACGAGACGTGCCGCGGCCGACTATGCTCCGGTGGAGGTCGTAGTTCGCGGTGTCATAACCATCTCGCCTTTCTCAGCCCTTGTTGGTCAAAGAGGCCCCGATTGTAGCCATAACGGGCTGCGCAGGCTCAATAGCGCTGCAGCCGGCCGTCGACGATGCGCACGCGGTCACCGCTGCGCAGACCGTCCAGGCGCTCGAAATCGAAGGCCTGCTCGCCTCCGCGTTCCAGGCGCACCCAGACTCGGTAGCGCGAGCCGCCGCCCCGGTTGCCGTCACGCTCGATCTCATTGCCGATCACGGCGCCCACGACCGCGCCGATGGCCGTTCCCACGCCGCGGTCGCGGCGGTCGCTCATCTCATGACCGATGACGCCGCCGATGACACCCCCCGCCACGGCACCCGCACCGGAGCTGCCACGATCGCCGCCACGGCCGTAGGCCTCGATGCGCCCGACGGTCCCGTACAGCACCCGGTCGCCGCCATAGCGGCTGGGCGGCGGGGCGTAGCGGCGGTCCTCGTAGCGTCCGGCGCCGTAGCCGCGGTTGTCGCCGTAGACCTGGCCGTCGTCCCAGTCGCGACGGCGCTCATGGGCGCAGCCGGCGAGCGTCAACACGGACAGGGCGGACAGCGCCAGGGCCAGAGACCAGGAACGGGGCTTGGAGGACAGCATGGGCGTACCCATCGAGAAGTCAGGACAGCCCTCCAACGCACGAGGCCCGCCTTTGGTTGATCACCGCGGAAGGCTCATGCGCTTTGTTACACGCTCACAGAGGCAGCGCCTGGATCGTGTCCTGCCGGCAGGCCTCGGCGAATTCGTCCCGCAGGCGCTGGCTTTCGTCGATGGCGCGGCGCCACGCGGCAGCGCGAGCGGCCACGTCATCCCCATAGCGCTGGAAATCGGCCCGGTCGGGCAATTTGCTGTTGGGCAGGCTGCGCACCCAGTCGGGGTGCGGGGCCAGCAGCACGACGTTGTCCAGGAAGGCGGTGGCGCGGTGGCGGTGCTTGAGTGCCTTGTCCAGCCAGCCCGGCACCACCTCGCGCTGGAAGTGCGGGTACAGCACAACGCCTTCCCCCACCATCGCGGCGTAGTTGAGGTGCAGATGGTAGTCCGTGATGCCACCGTCCCAGTAGGCGCCAGCCGGCGCCCCGGCGATGTCGTGCACCGCCTGCAGCCAGAAGGGGATCGAGCAGCTGGCCAGCAGCGCCGCCTGCAGATTGCGGGCGTTCAGGCCGACCTGGCGGCTGCGGTAGTCGCGCAGGTCCATGGGCAGGGGCGAGCGCAGGTCCGAGAACACCACACGCTCCAGCCAGCGGCCCATGGCCCGGCGCGACAGCGCATTGGCCGCAAAGGCCGCGGCATAGCCCACCGGCGTGCGCCAGCGGTGCTCGCGCGCGAGCAGGCCCTGCCCGCGCGAGGTGAAGAGGTGCAGACGCCAGCGGGGGTGGCTCAGCACCTGAGCCTCCCGGCCGCCGAAGACCTCATGCAGCTTCTGCCCGAATCCCCGCGAGACCACCGCCGCCGTGGGGGATTTGCCCGGCGCACTTTCGTACTGCTGGTGGATGTACTCCTCGGCCAGGCGCTGGAACTCCGGCACGGCCTCCGCGGGCCGGTGCGCCAGGCAGGCCGTCGCCATGCGCCAGGCGCCGATGGAGGCGCCCAGCAGATGCACCTCCTGGCGGCTGGCGGCCAGCCAGTCGCCGAAGATGTACTGGTCCAGCGGGTTGAGGATCAGCCCCTTGGGACCGCCCGCCGCCGCCGGGATGACCTGGACATCCTCCGGCCGCAGCCCCTGCTGCGCCAAACGGGCGCGGGCCCGAGGGCCCGCGAAGATCTGCAATGCTTTCGTCATGGTCGCGATTAGAACCGCTGACGAAAACCCGAGCGGATCAGAGCTTCATTTCGAGACCGACGTTGAAGTTGGTCCGGCCCTGGCGATCGCTGCGGCTGCCGTAGCCGCTGCTGAGCGTCGTGCTGTTCCAGCTGTCGACCGGCACGAAGTTGTTGGCCGCGATGCGCAGCGAGGTCGTGCGGTTGAAGGCCCACTGCGCGAACACGTCCAGCGAGCGGCTGCGGGACTGCTCCACGCCCTGGCTAGCCGTCTGCTGCGTGGCGTAGCCGGGCGTGTAGGCCAGGCTGGCACCGGTGGTCAGCGGCAGGCTGCTGAAGCGGTAGTCGAAGCCCAGGTTGGCGGACCAGGGCTGCTGGCCTTCCAGGCGGTTGTTGGGCCCTTCGACGGCCTCGACCCTGGAGCGGTAGATGTTCAGCGCGCTGCGCAGGTTCAGCGGCAGCTTGGCGTCGAACAGGGCCGGCAGCAGCTCGCCGGCACGCCCCTTGAGCTCCAGCTCCAGGCCACTGCTCTGGGCCTTGGAGATGTTCACGGGCTGCGAGATCCAGCGCGGCACACCGGCCCAGCTGACGGACTGCAGCGAGACGACGTTGCGGATCAGGTCCTTCACCTCGCGGTGGAAGACGCCGATGCTCAGCATGCCGCCGCCGGTGAAGTACTTCTCGTAGGCCAGGTCCAGGCCGGTGGCCAGTTCGGGCTTCAGCAGGGGGTTGCCCAGGCGGTCCGGCGAGAGCTCGGTGTTGGGCTTGCTGACGTCAGGGAACAGGCCGCTGATGCCGGGGCGGGCCAGCATGGCGTTGAGCTCGGGCGCCTTGTAGCTCCGGGTCAGGCTGGCGCGGATGAGGTCGCGACCCTTGGGGTCCAGCTTGTAGTTGAGGTGCCAGAGGGGCGTCAGCACCGAGCTGCTGTTGCGGATGGTCTCGGCCAGGCCGCGGCTCTCGGTGACGATGCGCTCGTTGCGCAGACCCAGGTAGGTGGACCACTGCGGCGACAGCTCCCATTCGTCCTGGATGAACAGGGCCTGGCGCTGGATGCGGGCGCCGAAGGGCTGGCCGTCGAAGTCGGGCAGCTGCGGGTGGCCCAGCTCGACGACGGTGCGCTCCTCGTCACGGCGGCGCCATTCCAGGTCCCAGCCCAGGGTCAGGCTGTGGGCATCACCGATCAGCTGGCCGAACTTGCCGGCCTGCGTCACGCTGCGGTCCTCGTTGGAGCCCGTGGTGAGGCGACGCTCAGCGTGGTCGCGGTAGGTCTGGCTGCGGAAGGTGCCGCCGGAGTCCCCGCCACCCAGCTTGAGCTCCAGCTTCTGCGTGTCATTGAAACGGCGCGACCACTGCGAGTTCAGGCGGATGTTGTGCCAGGTGCCCTTGTTCAGCGCGTCGTCGTCCAGCACCGCATTGGCCGTGGCCGATTCGGTGATGAAGGTCTGGCGGTTGTTCCAGAACCCCTTCTGGATGAAGGCCTGCAGGCTGGCGTTCTCCTCATCGGAGATCTTCCAGTTGATGCGCGGCGCGGTGTTGAAGCCATGGCCCCAGAAGGCCTGCTCGTTGTCCTGCAGCGAATCCGAGCTCAGGCCGTCGGCACCGGGCATGTGGCGCGCATTGCGGGCATCGTTCTGGCCGCGCCATTCGAATAGCGACACCGGCAGCGAATACGCAAAGCCGCCCTGGCGCGAGCCATAGGTGAAGTTGGCGCCCGGCGTTGGGCGCACGGCGCTGTAGCCGAAGCCCACGCGCAGGTCCTTTTGCGTGACCTTGGGGGCTTCCTTCAGGATGATGTTGATGGCGCCGGCCACGGCCTGCGCGCTCTGGTCGGCGGTGGGGCCCTTGGTGACCTCGATGCGCTCCACCTGGGCCGGATTCAGCTGGGTGAAGTCGAAGCCCGGGGGCGCGGGATCGCCATTGATCAGAATGAGCGTGTAGCCCGCACCCAGGCCGCGCATGCGGGGACCGCCGCCCTGCATGTCCACGCCGGGCAGGCGCTTGAGGACGTCGGCGAGGTTGCTGTCGCCGTACTTGTCCATCTCCTCGCGACCGTAGATCTGCTTGGCCACGGGCGCGCGGCGACGCAGCTCGGTGTCACTTTGCGGGCGGGCGGTGATCTCGACCCGCTCCAGCTTGTTGCCCTGCTGGGGGCGGCCCTGGGGATCGGCTCCCTGGGGCATCTCCTGGCCCAGCGCGGGCAGGGTCGCCAGGGAGGCAAGGGCAAGCGCCGCAGCGGCGGCAATGGGGTGAAGGCGCACGGAAACTCCTGAACTGCGTCCTGTTCTTCGGACTGGGGCGCACGATAGCGGCAGCGGCGCGCGCTGTCAGCACCGCTGCGACCAGCGGCGGTTTCAGCGTCGCCACTGGTCAGTGCCTGCGCCGAACTGCAGGAACCGGCGCCTGGCGTCAGCGCTTGCCCTGCAGCTTGGCGAAGGCGGCCGCCATGGCATTGCCGGCCGGTGCGGCGGGCGCGGCTGCGCGGCCGGGACGCTCGTTGCGCGCGGCGGGGCGGAAGCTGTTGTCCGCCTTGGCTGCGCCGCGTGGCGCCGCGGCGTCCAGCTTCATCGTCAGGGAGATGCGCTTGCGGGCCAGGTCGACCTCCAGCACCTTGACCTTGACGATGTCGCCCGTCTTGACGACCTCGCGGGCGTCGTTGACGAACTTGTTGGACAGCTGGCTCACGTGCACCAGGCCGTCCTGGTGCACGCCCAGGTCCACGAAGGCGCCGAACTGCGCCACGTTGGAGACCGTGCCCTCGAGGATCATGCCCTCGGCCAGGTCCTTGATGTCCTCGACGCCCTCATTGAAGCGGGCCACCTTGAAGTCGGGGCGCGGATCGCGGCCCGGCTTCTCCAGCTCGGCCAGGATGTCCTTGACCGTGATGGCGCCGAAGCGCTCGTCGGCAAAGGCCTCGGGCTTCAGGCTGCGGATCACGTCGGCCTTGCCCATGACTTCCGTGATGGGGCGCCCGACCTGGCCCAGGATGCGCTGCACCACCGGGTAGGTCTCGGGGTGGACGCCGGAGAGGTCCAGCGGGTTGTCGCCATCGCGGATGCGCAGGAAGCCGGCCGCCTGCTCGAAGGTCTTGGGCCCGAGGCCCGTGACGTCCAGCAGCTGCTGACGGTTGCGGAAGGCCCCGTTGGCATCACGCCAGCGCACGATGGAACCCGCCACCGTGGCCGACAGGCCCGACACGCGCGACAGCAGCGGCGCCGAGGCCGTGTTGAGGTCCACGCCCACGGAGTTCACGCAGTCCTCGACGACGGCGTCCAGCGTGCGCGCCAGCTCGCTCTGGTTGACGTCGTGCTGGTACTGGCCCACGCCGATGCTCTTGGGGTCGATCTTCACCAGCTCGGCCAGCGGATCCTGCAGGCGGCGGGCAATGGACACCGCACCGCGCAGGCTCACGTCCAGCTCCGGCAATTCCTTGGAGGCGAACTCGGAGGCCGAGTAGACCGAGGCGCCGGCCTCGCTCACCACGACCTTCTCGATGTGGGTGCCGGGGGCCAGCTGCTGGATGCGCTTGATGAGGTCGGCGGCCAGCTTGTCGGTCTCGCGCGAGGCCGTGCCGTTGCCGATGGCGATCAGGTTCACGCCGTGCGTCGCGCACAGGCGGCCCAGGGTGTGGATGGAGCCTTCCCAGTCCTTGCGCGGCTCGTGGGGGTAGACGGTGGAGGTGTCCAGCACGCGGCCGGTGTCACTCACCACGGCCACCTTCACGCCGGTGCGGATGCCCGGGTCCAGGCCCATCACCACGCGCTTGCCGGCCGGCGCGGCCAGCAGGAGGTCGCGCAGGTTCTCGGCGAAGACCTTGATGGCCACGCGCTCGGCCTCCTCGCGCAGCCGGGAGAAGAGGTCGCGCTCCAGGCTCATGGAGAGCTTGACCTTCCAGGTCCAGGCCACGGTCTTGCGGATCAGCTCGTCGGACGCACGCTTACCATGGCTCCAGCCCAGGTGGCGGGCGATGCGGCCCTCGGCCAGGGAGGGCTGGCCGGGGAGGATCTCTTCGTCGAGCACCAGCTTGGCATCGAGGAACTCCTGCGTGCGACCGCGGAACACGGCCAGCGCGCGGTGCGAGGGCACGGTCTTGATGGGCTCGGCGTAATCGAAGTAGTCGCGGAACTTGGCGACGTCGGCGTTGTTCTCGTCCTTGCCGTCCATCAGCTTCGACTTGAACAGGCCCTCCTCCCACAGCCACTCGCGCAGCTTGCCGATCAGCACGGCGTCCTCGGCCCAGCGCTCGGAGAGCAGGTCCCGCACGCCGTCCAGCACCGCGTAGGCATCGGCAAAGCCGGCGTCGGGGTTGAGGAAGGCCTGCGCCTCGGCCTGCGGGTCCAGGGAAGGATCGGCGAAGAGCTTGTCGGCCAGCGGCTCGAGGCCGGCCTCGCGGGCAATCATGCCCTTGGTGCGGCGCTTCTGCTTGTAGGGCAGGTAGAGGTCTTCCAGCTCCTGCTTGGTCGGCGCGGCCTCGATGGCGGCGCGCAGCTCAGGGCTGAGCTTGCCCTGCTCCTCGATGCTCTTGAGCACCGCGGCGCGGCGGTCCGCCAGCTCGCGCAGATAGCCCAGGCGGGACTCCAGCTCGCGCAGCTGGGTGTCGTCCAGCCCGTCGGTGACTTCCTTGCGGTAGCGGGCGATGAAGGGCACGGTGGCCCCGCCATCAAGCAGCTCCACGGCCGCGTTGACCTGGGCCGGGCGCACATTCAGCTCGGCGGCAATCTGAAGCAGGATCTTGTCCAAGACGTCTGGAGAGGGAAATGCTGAAAGCGCGCGAGTGTGCCACAGGCCCCGCGCGGGCGCGTTTCCGCTGGTTTCAGTGCCGCGTCAGGCCTGGCGCTTCGCGTAGGCTGCCGCGCCCTCGCCTGCCACCCAGCCGCTGGCCATGCTGGCCGTCAGCAGGTAGCCGCCGGTGGGCGCCTCCCAGTCCAGCATTTCGCCGGCGCAGAAGACGCCGGGGCGCTGGCACAGCATCAGGTGCTCGTCCAGGCACTCCAGGCGCACGCCGCCGGCCGTGCTGATGGCCTCGGCCACGGGACGTGCTGCCGCCAGGCGCAGCGGGAGGCGCTTGAGGGTGCGGGCCAGGCGCTCGGTGTCCTGGATCTCGGCCTTGTCCAGCACCTCGTACAGCAGCGCCGCCTTGAGGCCCTCGATGCCCAGACGGCTCTTGAGGTGCGTGGAGAGCGAGCGCGGGCCGCGCGGCCGGCGCACCTCGGCCAGCACCTGGGCCTCGTCATGGTTGGGCAGCAGGTCCAGGTGCAGCAGGGCCTCGCCGAACTCAGCGATCTCGTCGCGCAGCAGGGCCGAAGCCGCATAGACCAGGGAGCCCTCGATGCCGCGGGCCGTGACCACGAATTCACCCTGGCGCTCGAAGCGGCGGCCGCTGCGGCCCTCGAAGACGAGCCGCACCGGCTTCACCGGCTGACCCGCCCAGCGCTCGACGAAGAAGGCGGACCAGCCCGCCTCGGCCGCACCCTCGCGGCGCGGACCCAGGTCGAAACCGCAGTTGGCGGCGCGCAGCGGGGCGATCTCGGCCCCCGCCTCGGCCAGCGGGCCCTGCCAGGCCCCGTTGGAGCCCAGCTGCGGCCAGGACGCGCCGCCCAGGGCCAGCACCAGCGCCGCGGGCGCTGGCACGGTGCGCTCGCCCTCGGGCGCGGCAAAGCGCAGCGCGCCTTCCGCCGCCCAGCCCAGCCAGCGATGGCGCATGTGGAAGCGCACGCCCGCGGCGCGCAGGCGCTGCAACCAGGCGCGCAGCAGCGGCGCGGCCTTCATGTCGGTCGGGAAGACGCGGCCCGAGCTGCCCACGAAGGTCTCGATGCCCAGGCCCGCCGCCCACTGGCGCAGGGCCGGTCCGTCGAGGCGGTCCAGCCAGGGCCGCAGAGCCTGCGCGCGCTCGGCGAAGCGCTGCTCGAAGGCCTCGCGCTCCTCGGAGTGCGTGAGGTTGAGCCCGCCCTTGCCGGCCAGCAGGAACTTGCGGCCCACGGAGGGCATGGCGTCGTAGAGGTCGACACGCAGGCCCGCCGCGGCCAGGCGCTCGGCCGCCATCAGGCCCGCGGGACCTCCGCCGATGACCAGGGCTTGTGCAGGGAGGGAAGAGTTGGAGGACATGGCGGGACTTCAGCGGACGGGGCCGGCAGTGTGCCAGAAGTAGCCAGGCACCCCGCCCCTGCCCTGCTTCAGGACTTGCGCAGTGCCGCCACCAGTTGCTCGCGCAGCGCCGGCTTGTCCGCGAAGGGGTCGGTGGGATTGCGCTGCTGCATCACGTCCTCCAGGCGCGTCTGCACCCCGCCCAGCACCTGCGGGTGGCTGAAGACGTAGAAGCGGCTCTCGTCCATGGCCTGGAAGACCAGGGCCGCCACGTCGGCCGCGGTGATCTTGCCGGCGTTCACCGCCTTGTCAGTCATGGCCTGGGACACCAGCTGGCTCTTGCTGGGCTTGTCCATGGGATGGTCCGGCGTGCGGTTGCGGTGGCTCTGGGAGATGCCGGTGGGCACGAAGTAGGGGCACAGCACCGAGCAGCGGATCTGATCCGTCACCAGGGTCAGGTCTTGATAGAGCGTCTCGCTGAGGCTCACCACCGCGTGCTTGCTGACGTTGTAGACACCCATGTTCGGCGGATTGAGCATGCCGGCCATGGAGGCGGTGTTGACGATGTGGCCCTCCCACGAGGGGTCGGCCTCGGCCGCGGCCAGCATCATGGGCGTGAACAGGCGCACGCCATGCACGACGCCCATCAGGTTGACGCCCAGCACCCATTCCCAGTCGGACAGGCTGTTCTCCCAGATCAGCCCGCCCGAGCCCACGCCGGCGTTGTTGAAGACGAAGTGCGGGGCGCCAAAGCGCGCCTTCACGGCTTCGGCCAGGGCCTCCATCTGGTCGGCCTTGGCCACGTCCACCTGGCGCAGCAGCAAGGGATGGGCGCCGAACTCGGCCTCCAGCCGCGCCATGGCATCGGCCTGCACATCGCAGAGCACGAGGTTCATGCCGCGCTGCGCGGCCAGGCGGGCGACCTCCAGGCCGAAGCCCGAGGCGGCGCCGGTGATCACGGCCGTGCGGCCCTGGTACTGCTTCATCGTTTCACTCCGCGGGTGCCGGGTCGCGGCACATGTCGATATGGGGAATGCCGTCTTCGTCATAGACCGGAGAGACGGCGCGGAAACCCAGGCTGGCGTAGAAGTCCTGCAGATGGGCCTGGGCGCTGAGCTCCTGCCCGACGCCCGGCCAGCGCTGCTCGCACTCGCGCAGGGCCTGGCGCACCAGCGGCCGGCCCTGCCCCTGGCCGCGCAGGGCCGGCGAGGTCAGCACACGGCCGATGGCGGCGCGCTGCTGCTGCGGCCCCTTCAGCCCGGGCGGCAGCAGGCGGGCATAGGCCAGCAGGCGCCCGGTGGCGTCCCGGCCCATGACGTGCAGGCAGTCGCGGTCGCGGCCGTCGGTGTCCTGGTAGAGGCAGCGCTGCTCGACGACGAAGACCTCGTTGCGCAGCGCCAGCATCTCGTAGACGCCCTCGGCGTCCAGGGCCTGCAGGGGCAGGCAGGACCAGAAGAGCGGGCCCATCAGACGAGCTTCACCAGCTGCTTGCCGAAGTTGCGGCCCTTGAGCAGGCCCAGGAAGGCCTCGGGCGCGGCGGCCAGGCCGTCGGCAATGGATTCGCGGTACTTGAGCTTGCCAGTGGCGACCATCATGCCCAGCTCCTTCAGGGCCTCGGGCCACAGCTGCATGTGCTCGGAGACGATGAAGCCCTCGATCTTCATGCGGTTCACCAGGATCAGCTGGGGCGCCATCATCGGGATGGGCTCGCCGTTGTAGCCGGAGATCATGCCGCACATGGCGATGCGGCTGAAGGCGTTGGCGCGCATCATCACGGCGTCCAGGATCATGCCGCCCACGTTCTCGAAGTGGCCGTCGATGCCTTGCGGGCAGGCCTGCTTGAGGGCCGCCAGGAGCGACTTCAGCTCACGGTGCTCCTTGTAGTCGATGCAGGCGTCGAAGCCCAGTTCCTCAACCACATAGCGGCACTTGTCCGGGCCACCGGCAATGCCCACGGCGCGCGCGCCACGCGCCTTGGCCAGCTGGCCCACGGCGCCACCCACGGCGCCGCTGGCGGCGCTCACCACCACGGTCTCGCCGGCCTTGGGATTGATGATCTGGGTCAGGCCGTACCAGGCCGTCACGCCGGGCATGCCCACGGCGCCCAGGTAGGCGGCGAGCGGAATGTGGGTGGTGTCGACCTTCTGCAGCACCCCGCGCTGGCTGGCGTCGACCAGCTGGTACTCCTGCCACCCGCCCATGCCCACCACCTGGTCCCCCGCCTTGAAGGCCGGGTTGCGAGACTCCACCACCTCGCCCACGGTGCCGCCCATCATGACCTGGTCCAGGGGCTGCGGATCGGCGTAGCTCTTGGCGTCGCTCATGCGGCCGCGCATATAGGGGTCGAGGCTCAGGTAGTGGTTGCGGACCAGCACCTGGCCTTCCTGCACGGCGGGCAGCGGGGCCTCGACCAGGCGGAAGTTGTCGACCGTCGGCTCGCCCGTGGGGCGGGACACCAGGTGGATTTGGCGGTTGATGCTCATGGCTTCCTCTTTGTCGCTAGCTGTGTCGGTTGGACGGGCCAGGTTCAGGCCCTCATGGCAGAGATTGAATCATGGCCCATTCGTGACACTCGTCTCAGTGGCGACAAAAACGAACGGTCGTTCGCCTCTATTCGCAGGAAGCTTGCTTGCAATGGATTCCAGCCATCAGGGAAGTACCGAGGAAACAAAGCGCCGGGCCTATGCGACAGGGGTCGCAAAAGGCGTCTGCGCTGGAGAGACCATGCAGTTCACGAATTTCAAGATCGGCACCCGCCTTCTGGGTGCCATGCTGGCCATGGCCCTGCTCGCCGCGGTGGTGGGCCTCGTCGGGCTGCGCGCCCTGGGCACCGTGGCCGAGAACGGCCGGACCATGTACACGCAGGAGCTGATGGCCATCTCCAGCATCAAGGACGCCAACAAGGATCTGGTCCTGCTCGCCCGAGACGTGCGCAACGTGCTGCTGGCCCCCACGCCCGAGAAGCGCGAGGCGGCCCGCCAGACGGTGAAGGCCAACGTCCGGGCCATGAAGGCTGACCTCGACAAGGCGCTGCCGCATTACGTCACCGAGCGCGGCCAGGCCGAGATCGCCCGGTTGAAGGCCCTGATGCAGCCCTGGGAGGCCACCCTGGCCACCCTGGAAGGCAAGCTGGCCGAGGGTGCGGATCCGGAAGCGGCCCAGCAGTACCTGTACGAGACCTATGTGCCCACCTTCAACGCCGTCGACGACCAGCTCAAGCTGCTCAGCCGCCTCAAGGAGGACTACGCCGACCAGCTGGCCCAGCAGGGCATGGCCGACTATGCCCGCAGCCGCAACATCATCGCCATCCTGATCGTCCTGAGTCTGGGCGGTGCCGTGCTGCTGGCCCTCCTGCTGGCCGGCCAGGTGAGCCGCGGGCTGCAGCGGGCGGTGGTCGCGGCCCGCGCCATGAGCGAGGGCGACATGACCGTGCGCCTGGACGCCCAGGGCCGGGACGAAGTCGCCCAGCTCACCGCTGCCCTGGAGGACATGCGCAGCAAGCTGCTGGGCGTCGTGCATACCGTGCGTGCCAACGCCGAGAGCGTGGCCACCGGCAGCTCCCAGATCGCCTCGGGCAACTCCGATCTCAGCCAGCGCACCGAAGAACAGGCCAGCGCCCTGCAGCAGACGGCCGCCACCATGGACCAGCTCGGCTCCACCGTGCGCCACAACGCCGACAGCGCGCAGCAGGCCAACCAGCTGGCCGTCAATGCGTCCGAGGTGGCGCAGCGGGGCGGCGGCGTGGTGTCCGAGGTGGTGGAGACCATGAAGGGCATCCACGAGAGCTCGCGCCGCATCGCCGACATCATCGGCGTGATCGACGGCATCGCCTTCCAGACCAACATCCTCGCCCTGAACGCGGCGGTGGAGGCCGCTCGGGCCGGCGAGCAGGGCCGCGGCTTCGCGGTGGTGGCAGGCGAGGTGCGCACCCTGGCCCAGCGCAGCGCCGAGGCGGCGCGGGAGATCAAGTCCCTGATCACGACCAGCGTGGAGCGCGTCGAGCACGGCACGCAGCTGGTGGACCACGCCGGGTCGACCATGGGCGAGGTGGTCCAGGCCATCAGCCGCGTCACCGACATCGTGGGCGAGATCAGTGCGGCCAGCCGCGAGCAGAGCACGGGCATCAGCCAGGTCAGCGAGGCGGTGACGCAGATGGACCGGGTCACCCAGCAGAACGCGGCCCTGGTCGAGCAAAGCGCCGCGGCCGCGGAGAGCCTGCGCGGCCAGTCGGCCCAGTTGCTGGACGTGGTGGCCTTCTTCCGGCTGCAGGCCGGCGGTGCCGGAATGCAGGCCGCGCAGGCCCGCCGGCGGGGGATTTGAATCGTGAACAAGTCCCTCTTCCGCGGCTGAATCAGGCCGGACCGGGGGGCTCGGCCGCTTCGAAACGTGTCACATTCGCTTGCATGTTCGGTTCAGATTGATAACGATTGCACTCTCCTGGAATGCCCAGGAGCCAACGCCCGGCTGCCTTGCCGGCCGCGACCGTCCACCGCATTCGTCCTGCCCTGCCAGCCCAGAAGGAAGCACCATGTCGCTGACCGGAAACCCTCGCCTTGGTCTGATCGGCCGCCTGCTGATCATGGCCGCAACCCTGGCGCTGATCCTCATCGGCGCCGCCGTGTACACCTCTCGGCAGCTGGTCACCCTGCAAGAGGCTGCTCACGCGGCCGAGTCCTCCAGGTTTCCTCAGCTTCAGCGCATGGCCCTGGCCCAGCTGGAAGTGACGCGCCTGTCCCTCCAGCTGCGTCACGCCATGCTGTCCCGCACGCCGCAGGAGCGTGACACGACGCTGCAGGACATCAAGCGGCTCAAGGAGGCCATCACCGAGCAGCTGGGCGCCTACGAGAAGGCCCTGCATACCGAGACCGGGCGCCAACGCTTCCGCCCCGTTCAACAGAAGGTCCAGGCTTTCGCGGAGGTCGAGCAGAAGAACCTCGCGCTGATCGAGGCCGGACAGATGAGCGAGGCCTTTGCCTTCCTGGTGGACCAGACCATTCCAGCGCGCAACGCCCTGCTCCATGAGATCGCCGACAACGTCAAGTACCAGGAGTCTCGCCTGCAGGAGGAGCTGCAGCTGGTGAAGAGTCAGGCCGGCAATGCCCGCCTCGAGTTCGGCTTCGTGGCGGTGGCGGCGGTCCTGGCCCTGATGGCCACGACCGCCTACCTGGCCCGCGCCCTTCGACAGCGCGTCCATGCCCTCAATGCCGTGGCCAACCGCCTGCGCGACGGCGACTTCACCCAGCCCGTGCAAGACACGCAAGCGGATGAGTTCTCCGCCGTGATGCGCTCCATGCAGCACATGCAGGACGCCCTGGCCGGCATCGTCCATACCGTGCGATCCAACGCGGAGAGCGTGGCCACGGGCAGCGAGCAGATCGCCCATGGCAATGCAGACCTGAGCCAGCGCACCGAGGAGCAGGCCAGCGCCCTGCAGCAGACCGCCGCCACCATGGACCAGCTGGGCTCCACCGTGCGCAACAACGCCGACAACGCGCAGCAGGCCAATCAAATGGCCCTGCAGGCCTCGGAGGTGGCCCGGCGCGGCGGGGGTGTCGTGGCCGAGGTCGTCGAGACCATGAGGAGCATCAACGAGGGTTCGCGCCGCATTGCCGACATCACCGGCGTCATCGACAGCATTGCCTTCCAGACCAACATCCTCGCCTTGAACGCGGCCGTCGAGGCGGCTCGCGCCGGCGAGCAGGGTCGCGGCTTCGCCGTGGTGGCGGGAGAGGTCCGCATCCTGGCCCAGCGCAGCGCCGAGGCAGCCAAGGAGATCAAGTCACTGATCGGCGACAGCGCGGCGCGCGTCGAGCAGGGCACCCAGCTGGTCGACCGGGCCGGCAGCACCATGGACGAAGTGGTGAAGGCGATCCACCGCGTGACTGACATCGTGGGCGAGATCAGCGCCGCCAGCCGTGAGCAGAGCACCGGCATCGGGCAGGTCGGCGAGGCCGTGAGCGCCATGGACCGGGTCACCCAGCAGAACGCGGCGCTCGTCGAGGAAAGCGCCGCCGCTGCCGAGAGCCTGCGCAACCAGTCCGCCCGGCTGCTGGAAGTGGTCGCCTTCTTCCGTCTCCAGCTGGGAGCGGCGCCGCGCTGAGGAGGCCTGCGATGGCACGGCCCCCACCGGCCCTGGACGGGGCTGGCGCGTCCTGCACACAAGGCCCCGGGCGCGGCATTGGTCACGAATGGACTGGGTTTTTCGGGCGGTGCAATCGGTTCCCAAACCGGCAGGAGCCGCGGCCCTGGCATAGACTGCCGGCCGTGTTGCTCCCTGCCCTGACTCGGTGCCGCCTCCTGCGTCAGGGGCTGGCCTTGCTCTTGGGCCTGGCCCTCTTGCAGGCCCAGGCCCAGCAGCTGCGCCTGTGCCAGACCGAGTCGCCCCGCTACGACTACCGGCTCGCCCTGACCCGACTCCTGATGGAGAAGACCGCGCAACGCGGCGAGTCCTTCACCCTCATCCGCCATGGCCAGGGGGCAGATCCCTCGCAGGAGCGCTGCCTGGAGCTGCTGCGCAGCGGCGAGGTGGACCTGGTCTATCTGCCGCCCAGCCCGGCACGGCTGGCGGAGTTTGCCGTCCTGCCCATCGACCTGCACGCCGGCCGCCTGGGCTACCGCCTGCTGCTGATCCGCAAGGAGGACGCGCCGCGCTTCGCCCGCATCCAGACCCTGGCGCAGCTGGGCAAGCTGACGGGCGGCTTTGGCCGCCAGTGGGCCGACCTGGCCGTGTTCGAGGCCAACGGCCTGCCCGTGGTCGCCGGCCCGGGCACCGAGGCCCTGCTGGCCATGCTGCGCGCCCGGCGCTTCGACTACCTGCAGCGCGGCGTCTCCGAGGCCTACGCGGAGCTGGCCAGCTTCGGCGGCAATGACCAGCTCATGGTGGAGCCGCACCTGGCCCTGCACTACGCCTGGCCCGTCTACTTCATGGCGCGCCGTGACCGGCAGCCGCTGCTGCAGCGCCTGCAACGCGGGCTGCAGCTCGCCCAGCAGGACGGCAGCTTCCGCCGGCTGCTGGACCAGCACCAGGGCCGGGACTGGGCCCGCGCCGCCATCGAGCGCCGCCGGGTGCTGGCACTGAAATCGCCCTGGCCGGACATGGCCCTGCCTGCGCCAGAGCATTGAAGGCCGCCGCGCGCCGGGCCCTGCGTGGACCCGGCCCCTCTCTCAGTCCGCCTCGCGGCGCTGCAGGGACTTGAGCTGGCGCCCCTGCCCCGGCAAGGCCCTCAGGTACTTGAAGGTGGCGGTGGCGTGCGCACAGAGCCGACCGTCCTCACCCAGCACCCGCCCCTCGCAGAAGGCCATGGTGGCGGTGTGATGCAGCAGCTCGCCCTGGGCGCGCAGCTCACCCTCGGCGGGGCGCATGAAGCTGGTCTTCATCTCGATGGTGACCACGCCGGGGCCCATGCCTTCCTGGTGCATGTGGATGCTGCGGGCGGCATGAGCCATGGCCACGTCCAGCAGGCTCATCAGCACGCCGCCATGGGCCACCTCCCAGGAGTTGAGATGGCCCTCGCGGATGTCCACCCGCAGCTCCGCGCGGCCGTCGCCCAGGCTGTGCAGCTCGAAGCCCAGCTGCTCGACGAAGGGGATGCGGACGGGGAAAGACAGGGGCGGCGTGCGTTTCATGGCGTCAGTCTAGGGCCTCAGGCACCGTGGATAGCTGACACACCGCCGTCCACCGCCAGCACCTGCCCCGTGATGTGCTTGCCGGCGCGGGAGGCGAACAGCAGGGCCGCGCCCTTGAGGTCGTCCTCGTCGCCCAGGCGGCGCAAGGGCGCGGCCTCGGCGATCTTGTCCTCGCCCATGGCCGCGAGCAGGCCCTGCGTCATCTTGCTGGGGAAGAAGCCCGGCGCCAGCGCGTTCACCGTGATGCCGTAGCGGCCCCACTCGCCGGCCAGCGCGCGGGTGAAGTTCACGGCCGCGCCCTTGCTGGTGTTGTAGGCGATGGTCTTCATCATCGCCGGGTTGCCGCCCAGGCCGGCGATGGAGGCCACATTGATGATGCGGCCGTGGCGCCGCGGGATCATGCTGGCCTGCGCCGCGGCCTGGCTCATCACGAAGAGGCTGCGGATGTTGAGGTTCATCACCTTGTCCCAGGCCTCCAGCGGATGGTCCTCGGCCGGTGCGCCCCAGGTGGCGCCGGCGTTGTTGACGAGGATGTCGATCTGACCGAGGCGTTCCATCGTCTGCTCGACGATGCCGCGGGCCTGGGTTTCATCCGCGGCATCGGCGGCGATCCAGCGGGCATCGATGCCCCGCGCCTGCAGCTGGGCCACGGCCTCCTCCAGGTCAGCGGCCTTGCGCGAGCTGAGCATGATCTTCGCGCCCGCCTCGCCCAGGCTTTCGGCGATCTGCAGCCCCAGGCCGCGCGAGCCGCCGGTGACCAGGGCCACCTGGCCGCTGAGGTCGAACAAGTCCTGCACCTTGGTGCTCATGGGAGTCTCCTTTGAATTTCCTGAGAGGTCAGAACCAGGCGTCCTGCATCTCGCGGCACAGCGCTTCGCGGCGCTGCACCACGGCCAGCCAGGCGGCAATGCGTGGCAGCTCGTAGGCGAAGAAATAGGCCTGGGCGGCCCGCTTGCCCTGGGCGAAGTCACGGGTGTCGTCCGGTGCCAGGGCCAGCACCACGTCCAGCCAGATCCAGGCCAGGACCGTGTGGCCAAAGGCCTGCAGATAGGGCGTGGCATTGGCCAGCGCGGCCTCGGGCTCGCCGGTGGCCCACGCCGCCTTGGTCGCGGCGCCCACCTGTGCCAGGGCCTGAGCCAGCTGGTTGGCGGCCTCGGCAAGACCTGGCACCTGACCTGCCGCGCTGATCGTCTCGTTGATGCGCCGGGCCAGCGCCATCAGCGCCGCGCCGCCTTCCATCACCACCTTGCGGCCGAGCAGGTCCAGGGCCTGGATGCCGTGCGTGCCCTCGTGGATCATGTTGAGGCGGTTGTCGCGCCAGTGCTGCTCGACGGGAAAGTCCCGCGTGTAGCCATAGCCTCCCAGCACCTGGATGGCCAGGGAGTTGGCCTCCAGGCACCACTCGCTGGGCCAGCTCTTGGCGATGGGGATCAGCACCTCCAGCAGCAGGCGCGCACGGCCTGCGGCCTCGGCCTCGGCCGTGTGCTGCTCGTCGACCAGGCGGGCGCAGAACAGCTCCAGGGCCAGCGCCCCTTCCACATAGCTCTTCTGCGCCAGCAACATGCGCTTGACGTCGGCGTGCTCGATGATGGGCCGCTGGGGCGAGGCGGCGTCCTTGCCCGTGGCCGTCAGCGGCCGGCCCTGCGGCCGCTGGCGGGCATAGGCCAGGCTGGCCTCGTAGCCCGCATAGCCCAGCATGGTGGCGCCCAGGCCCACGCCGATGCGGGCCTCGTTCATCATGTGGAACATGGCCTTGAGCCCCTCACCGGGCGCGCCCACGCGATAGCCGATGGCCCCGCCCTGCCCGCCCGGCTGATGCCGGCCCTCGCCGAAGTTCAGCAGGCAGTTGGTGGTGCCGCGGTAGCCCAGCTTGTGGTTGAGGCCGGCCAGCACCACGTCGTTGCGTTCCCCCGTGAGCTGACCCTCGGCGTCCACCAGCCACTTGGGCACGATGAACAGCGAGATGCCGCGCACCCCGGGCACCGGCTTGCCATCCGGGCCGGGGATCTTGGCCAGCACGAGGTGGACGATGTTCTCGCGCAGTTCGTGCTCGCCGGCGGAGATCCACATCTTGTGGCCGCGCAGGCGGTAGCGCGGGCCGAGGGGGTCGTTTTCAGAATCGGCGCCGTCGGGCTCGGCCCGCGTGGCCACGTCGGACAGCGAGGAGCCCGCCTGCGGTTCGGAGAGGCACATGGTGCCGAACCAGCGCCCCTCGAACTCGGCCTTGGCGAAGACCTCGCGCTGCCGCGGCGTGCCGTGCGCCATCAGCAGATTGGCATTGCCGTTGGTGAGCATGGCGTAGCCGCCCAGTGCGATGCAGGCCTTGCTGAAGAAAGCATTGGCCGCCATCTCCACCGTGCAGGGCAGCTGCATGCCGCCGTTCTCGTAGTCCTGGGCGGCGCTGAGCATGCCCGACTCGACGTAGGCATCCAGCGCCTCGCGCGTGGCCTGGGGCAGGTGCACACGCTCGCCGTCGAAGTGCGGCTCCTGGGTGTCGAGCAGGCGGTTGACGGGCGCGAACTTCTCGCGGGCGATGCGCTCGCAGGTGTCCAGCACGGCGTCGAAGGTCTCGCGGCTGTGGTCGGCAAAGCGCTCGCGCTGGTTCAGCGATTCGGATTGGAGCCAGCCGTAGAGCAGGAAGTCGAGGGTGTCGCGCATGGCGATCTCCAGCAGTCGATGGGGCCCGCGCTCAGGCGGGCGTGAGTGCCATGGTGGCCGAGGCCTTCATCACCAGCGTGCGGGTCTCGCCGTCCACGGCATGGACCTCGGCCTCGGTGAAGCTGAGCGTGCGCCCGGCCTTGAGGACCCAGGCCTCGCACTCCAGCTGCTGGCCGCGGGCGCCGCGCAGCAGGCTCGTCTTGAGCTCGGCCGTGAGAATCCACTGCCCGGGCGGCGCCTGCGTCTGGGCGGCCGAGCCCATGCTGTGGTCGGCCAGCGAGGCCAGCACGCCCGCATGCACCAGGCCCGTGTGCTGGCGCAGGCCTTCGCGAATGGGCAGGCGCGTGCGCACGCGGCCGGGCTCCACGGCCACGGCCTGCACGCCCAGCTCAACCATGAAGGGGGAACGGGCGATGAAGCCCTGAAGCGTGGCGAGGTCCAGTTCCATGGCGTCTCCTGCTGCAGGCTGGGCCGCAGCGCGGTCAGGTCAATAAAGGGCGGCACCGGCACGGCGCCGCCCTCAGGGCTCGGATCAGAGGACTTCGAACACGCCGGCCGCGCCCATGCCACCGCCGATGCACATCGTCACGCACACCCGCTTGGCGCCGCGGCGGCGGCCTTCCAGCAGCGCGTGGCCGGTCAGGCGCTGGCCCGACATGCCGTAGGGATGGCCCACGGCAATGGCGCCGCCATTGACATTCAGGCGGTCCAGGGGGATGCCCAGGGTGTCGGCGCAGTAGAGCACCTGCACGGCGAAGGCCTCGTTGAGCTCCCAGAGGTCGATGTCATCCACGCCCAGGCCCAGGCGCTTGAGCACCTTGGGGATGGCGAAGACGGGGCCGATGCCCATTTCATCGGGCTCGCAGCCGGCCACCGCAAAGCCGAGGAAGCGGCCCAGGGGCTTCAACCCTTGCTGCTGGGCATAGCGCTCGCTGACGAGCACGCAGGCGCCGGCGCCGTCAGAGAACTGGCTGGCATTGCCCGCGCTCACCACGCCGCCGGGCAGCGCGCTGCGCAGGTCCTTGATGCCCTCGTAGGTCGTGCCCTCGCGCAGGCCTTCGTCCACGCTGACGCTCACTTCGCGGGTGACCAGGCCCTGGACCTTGTCCACCACGCCCGCGGTGACGGTGATGGGCGCGATCTCCTCGGCGAAGAGGCCGGCCGCCTGCGCGGCGCAGGCTTTCTGCTGGCTGGCGGCGCCGTAGTGGTCCTGGCGCTCGCGCGAGATGCCGTAGCGCTGGGCCACGTTCTCGGCGGTCTGCAGCATGGTCCAGTAGATCTCGGGCTTGTGCTTCATCAGCCAGCGCTCCGTGATCATGTGCTTGTTCATTTCCTGCTGCACGCAGGAGATGCTCTCCACGCCGCCGGCCACGTAGGCATCGCCCTCGCCAGCCATGATGCGCTGCGCGGCCATGGCGATGGTCTGCAGGCCGCTGGAGCAGAAGCGGTTGACGGTCATGCCCGCCACGCTGACGGGCAGGCCGGCACGCAGGGCGATCTGTCGCGCGATGTTGTTGCCCGTGCCGCCTTCGGGGAAGGCGCAGCCCATCAGCACGTCCTCGATGGCGTCCGGCGCCACGCCGGCCCGCTCGACGGCGGCCTTGACCACATGGCCGCCCAGGGTGGCGCCGTGGGTCATGTTGAAGGCACCCTTCCAGCTCTTGCTGAGCGGGGTGCGGGCGGTGGAAACAATCAGTGCTTGGCTCATGAAAAACTCTCCGCGATGAGGCGAGAACAACCCGCCGCAAACCTCAACCCAATCCCAGCGGCGCCCGAGGATCCGGCTCTGCCGGGCCTGGGGATGGCCTTGCAGGCCGCGTCGGACCTGCGGGTCCGACTCCTCGCCAGGCTGGGCGGGTCCGCTGGACCCACCCAGTCCGGGCTCGGCCCCCTTGAGGGGGCTGGCGAAGCCAGCAGGGGGTGGGTCATCAATCCGTGAATCCCTTGCCTTCGGCAACGAGGCGCTGGATCAGCGGCGCCGGCTGCCAGAAGCTGGCGTCGTCCAGCGGGTTGCGGGCGAAGCGCTTCATGGCCTCGACCACGTTGTAGAGGCCCACCGTGTCGGCATAGCACATAGGGCCGCCGCGCCACAGCGGGAAGCCGTAGCCGGTGAGGTAGACCATGTCGATGTCCGAGGCGCGCAGCGCGATGCCCTCTTCCAGGATGTGGGCGGCTTCGTTGACCAGCGAGAAGACGAGGCGCTGCACGATCTCCTCGTCGCTGATCTTGCGAGGCGTGATGCCCTGCGCGGCACGGTGCTTCTCGATCATCTCGACCACGACGGCCGAGGGGACGGCGTCTCGCTTGCCGGCGGCGTAGTCGTACCAGCCGGCGCCCGTCTTCTGGCCGAAGCGGCCCATCTCGCAGAGCAGGTCGGCCGTCTTCGAGTAGCGCAGATGCGGCTTCTCCTGGTAGCGCCGCTTGCGGATATACCAGCCCACGTCGTTGCCGGCGAGGTCGCCCATGCGGAAGGGGCCCATGGCGAAGCCGAACTTCTCGACCGCCTTGTCCACCTGCTGCGGCGTGCAGCCCTCCTCCAGCAGGAAGCCGGCCTGGCGGCTGTACTGCTCGATCATGCGGTTGCCGATGAAGCCGTCGCACACGCCCGAGACCACGCAGGTCTTGCGGATGGTCTTGCCCAGGGCCATCACCGTGGCCAGCACGTCCTTGGCCGTCTCCTTGCCACGCACGACCTCCAGCAGCTTCATCACATTGGCCGGGCTGAAGAAGTGCATGCCGATCACGTCCTGCGGGCGCTTCGTGAAGGCGGCGATCCTGTTCAGGTCCAGCGTCGAGGTGTTGGAGGCCAGGATGGCGCCGGGCTTCATCACGGCATCCAACTGCTCGAAGACCTGCTGCTTGACGCCCAAGTCCTCGAAGACGGCCTCGATGACGAGGTCGGCGTCGCCGATGTCCGCATAGCTCAGCGTGGTGCTCAGCAAGGCCATGCGCTGCTGGTACTTGTCTTCCTTGAGCTTGCCCTTCTTGACCTGACCCTCGTAGTTCTTGCGGATGGTGGCCAGGCCGCGGTCCAGGGCTTCCTGCTTCATCTCCAGGATGACCACCGGGATGCCGGCGTTGAGGAAGTTCATGCTGATGCCGCCGCCCATGGTGCCGGCACCGATCACCGCGACCTTGCGGATCTCGCGCCGGGGCGTGTCCTCGGGCACGTCGGGGATCTTGCTGGTGGCACGCTCGGCGAAGAAGGCATGGCGCAGGGCCTTGCTCTCGGGCGTCATCATCAGGGCCACAAAGCCCTCGCGCTCGGCCTTGATGCCTTCATCGAAAGGCTTGTAGACCGAGGCGGCAACGGCTTCCAGGCAGCGCAGCGGTGCGGGGAAGTGCTTCGCCTGGGCTGCGACCATGTTGCGGGCGAACTGGAAGTAGGCGTCGGGCTCGGCATGGCGGGCCTTGAGGTCGCGCACGCGGGGCAGCGGGCTGCCGTCGGCATGCCTGGCAATGACGGTCGCGGCGAAGTCCAGGGCCTCGCTCATCAGCTCGCCGCTGGTGATCTTGTCGAAGAGCTTCTGGCCGGGGACCATGGCCAGCAGCTGGCTCTCCACCGCCTCGCCGCTGACGATCATGTTCAGCGCCGGCTCCACGCCCAGGGCGCGCGGCAGGCGCTGCGTGCCGCCCGCGCCGGGCAGCAGGCCGATCTTGACCTCGGGCAGCGCGATCTTGGCGCCCGGCGCCGCCACGCGGTAATGGCAGCCCAGGGACAGCTCCAGCCCGCCGCCCATGCACACGGTGTGGATGGCCGCGATGACGGGCTTGCTGCAGGCCTCGACCTTGGCGATCAGCGAATGCAGATTGGGCTCGGCCAGGGCCTTGGGGCTGCCGAACTCGCGGATGTCCGCGCCGCCGGAGAAGGCCTTGCCGGCGCCGGTGATGACGACGGCCTTGACCGCGGCATCGGCCTCGGCCCGGTCGATCCCCTCGGCCACCGCTTTGCGGGTGGCGTAACCCAGGCCGTTGACCGGCGGGTTGTTCAGGGTGATCACGGCAACGGCGCCGTGAACCTCGTAGCTGGCACTCATGGGCGGGCTTCCTTCCTTGTGCAGTGGAGGGCTGCGGCCACTCTGGAGCGTGTCATGTGTGCCGCAGAAATAGAACGATCGTTCGATTCTAGGCAGACCCTGCGGCCCGGTCCTGTCCCAGCGGCGACAAACGGGGGAGAACCCTGAGCGTGCCGCGCACGAAAGACCGGCGGCGCTGCCGCCCGCGCCCCGGGCCGCACGGCGCGGCCGGACTCAGCCGCGGTTCAGCAGCTGCGTCGGCGCAAAGCCGTCGTTGGGGCGTTCGGGTTCGTCTTCGGGCAGGAGCTCGGGCGTGACGCTGTCCCCGCTCTGCGGCAGGGGCTCGTGGTGCACGACCCGGTGGTGGGCGCGCTCGTCAGCCAGGCGAATGTCGGACAGCTCCTTCTGGAGCTGCTCGATCTGGCGGCGGGCGGCCGTGTTCTGCTGGCCGAGCTGGTTGCGTGCGGCATCCAGCTGGGCCATGCGATGCTGCAAGGCCTTCTGCCGTTGCCAGGCCCACAACCAGGTTGCCAGGACCCCGAACAGCAGGCCGCCCAGTGCAGCCATCAACATCGACATCGTTGCTTGATTCCCCATCATTCCCCCTGCGCCGGTGGTGAACGGAGGCAACCGGTGAGTGCCGCCCCACCGGGCTGGAAAGAATGTAACTCTGCCTCGGGACCCCGACCATCCTCAAGGTAGGGGCAAGCAAGACCTGGCCCCCGCACCAGGGGGGGCCGCTGATTCCTTCACGCGGGCGCTGTGGTGTGGAAGCCGCAGTCCCGCGCCGGGCCTACACCTCCAGCCACTCCTTGCGGATGTAGGCATTGGCCCGCAGCGCGGCCGGGCTGCCCTCGAAGACCATGCGGCCGTGGCCCATCACATAGCAGCGCTCGGCGATGTCCAGCGCGATGGCCAGCTTCTGCTCGATCAGCAGCACGGCGATGCCGCGGCGCTTGAGCTCCTTGAGGTACTCGGCCACCAGCTCCACGATCATGGGCGCCAGGCCCTCGGTGGGCTCGTCGATGAGGATGAGGTCCGGATCGCCCATCAGCGTGCGGCACAGGGTCAGCATCTGCTGCTCGCCGCCCGAGAGCACGCCGGCCTCGGTGTGCTGGCGCTCCAGCAGGCGGGGGAACATGCGGTACATGTCCTCGAAGCTCCAGCGCGGCACCTTCTGCCCGCGCTTCTGGCCCAGCAGCAGGTTCTGGTGCACGGTGAGGCGCGGGAAGATGTCGCGGTTCTCGGGCACGTAGCCGATGCCCGCGTGCGCGATCTCGAAGGCCTTGCGGCCCAGCAGCTCCTGTTCGCCGAAGCGCACAGAGCCCGTGCCGTCGACCAGGCCCATGATGGTCTTGGCCGTGGTGGAGCGGCCCGAGCCGTTGCGCCCCAGCAGGGCGACGATCTCGCCGGGCTCCACCACCATGTCCACACCGTGCAGCACATGGCTCTTGCCGTAGAAGGCATGGACCTTGTCGAGCACCAGGCGGCGCCCTGTCTTTTCCGATGTCATGCCGTCGCTCCCGCTGCGGCCTGCTCGGCCAGGACGGAGCCCAGGTAGGCCTGCTGCACGCGGGCGTCCGCGCGCACGGCCTCGGGCGTGTCGAAGGCGATGACCTCGCCGTAGACCAGCACCGCGATGCGGTCCGCCAGGCCGAAGACCACGCCCATGTCATGCTCCACCGTCAGCAGGGTGCGCCCCTCGGTGACCTGGCGGATCAGCTGGATGAAGCGCTGCGTCTCGCTCTTGCTCATGCCCGCGGTGGGCTCGTCCAGCAGGATCACCGAGGCCCCGCTGGCGATGGTCATGCCGATCTCCAGCGCGCGGGCCTCGGCATAGGTCAGGTTCATGGCCAGCACGTCGCGGCGCCTGTCCAGCTGGATCTGCTCCAGCAGCTCCTCCACCCGGTCGTTGAGCCCGTCCAGCCCGGCCAGGAAGTGCCAGAAGCTGTAGCGGTAGCCCATGGACCACAGCAGGGCGCAGCGGATGTTCTCGAACACCGAGAGCCGCGAGAAGAGGTTGGAGACCTGGAAGCTGCGCGCCAGGCCCTGGCGGTTGATCTTGTAGGGCGGCAGGCCGTCGATGCGCCGGCCGTGCAGGCGCACCTCGCCGCTCGTGGGCGGGAAGCGGCCACTGATGAGGTTGAAGAGCGTGGACTTGCCGGCGCCGTTGGGGCCGATCAGCGCCACGCGCTCGCCCGCCCTCACCTGCAGCTGCGCGCCGCGGATGATCTCGCTGCGGCCGAAGCGCTTGCGCAGGTCCAGCAGCTCCAGCGCGTAGGGCGTCCCGGTGTCAGAAGGGGCTTGGCTCACAGGCTCTCCCGGCGCTTGATGTCCTGCTCGATCTCTTCCTGGGTCTGGTCCCACTCGGCCCGGAAGCGCCGCCGCGCCAGCTCGAAGAGACCCAGCCCGACGACCATGGCCAGCACCGCGCCGAACCAGGCATCGACCGAGTTGCTGCGGATGCGCGCGCCCATGAAGCCCAGCTCCGGCCCCATCGCGGCATTGAGCTGCAGGTGGTAGAGCATCTCCACGATGCAGCTGGCGCCCAGCAGCACGGTCAGCCCGGTGCCGGCCAGCGCCAGGTAGGCCGTCCACAGGCGCGAGAGCTTGCCGAAGGCCGCCACGCGCAGGTTCATCATGATCAGCGCGGCGATGCCGCCCGGCGCATACATCACCATGAAGAGGAACACGAGGCCCAGGTAGAGCAGCCAGGCCTGCGTCAGCTCGGACAGCAGCACGCCGGCCAGCACCATCAGCACCGCGCCGATGATGGGCCCGAAGAAGAAGGTCGCGCCGCCCAGGAAAGTGAAGAGCAGGTAGGCACCCGAGCGCGCGGCGCCCACCACCTCGGCGGTGACGATCTCGAAGTTCAGCGCCCCCAGGCCGCCCGCGATGCCCGCGAAGAAGCCCGAGATCAGGAAGGCCAGGAAGCGCACCCAGCGCGTGTCGTAGCCGATGAACTCGACGCGCTCGGGGTTGTCGCGCACGGCATTGAGCATGCGGCCCAGCGGCGTGCGGGTCAGCGCGAAGAGGGCCGCGGTGCTGAAGAAGCAGTAGAGCGCGATCAGGTAGTAGACCTGGATCTGCGGCCCGAAGCTGATGCCCAGCACCGGCGCGCCCACCACGCGGTTGCCCGAGACCCCGCCCTCCCCGCCGAAGAACTCCGGCAGCATCAGGGACATGGACCAGATCAGCTCGCCCAGACCCAGCGTGATCATCGCGAAGGGCGTGCCGGACTTCTTGGTCGACACATAGCCGAACAGCGCCGCGAAGAAGAGCCCCGCCAGCCCGCCCGCCAGCGGCACCAGGCTCACCGGCAGGGCCAGCTGCCCGGCCGAGACCTGGTTGAGCGTGTGCATGGCGAGGAAGCCGCCCAGGCCGCTGTAGACCGCATGGCCGAAGCTGAGCATGCCGCCCTGGCCCAGCAGCAGGTTGTAGGCCAGGCAGGCGATGATGCCGATGCCCATCTGCGACAGCATGGTGTGGGCCAGGCTGCTGGTCCACAGCAGCGGCGCCACGCCCAGCGCCAGGGCATAGCAACCCCACACCAGCCAGCGGCCGACGTTCCAGGGCTTGAAGTGGAAATGCGCCGCGCTGGCGCGCACTTGATTCATCAGCCGGCTCCCTCAGTCGTCCCGCGTGCCGAACAGGCCCTTGGGCCGGAAGATCAGGATCAGCACCATCAGCAGGTAAGGCAGGATGGGCGCGACCTGGGCCAGCGAGAGCTTCAGCAGCGGATAGCCCGGCGTGGCCGGCGTGACCGCCAGGCCCGCGCGCTGCGCCAGCGTGGCCAGCGAGGCGTCCACCGTCAGCGGCAGGGTCTGGATGAGGCCGATCAGCAGCGAGGCCACGAAGGCCCCGGCCAGCGAGCCCACGCCGCCCACCACCACGACCACGAAGATGATGGAGCCCACGATGGCCGCCATGGCCGGCTCGGTCACGAAGGTGATGCCCCCGATGACGCCCGCCAGCGCCGCCAGCGCGCAGCCGCTGCCGAAGACCAGCATCAGCACCCGCGGCACGTTGTGGCCCAGGGCCTCGGCCATCTCCGGGTGGGTGAGTGCCGCCTGGATCACGAGCCCGATGCGGCTGCGCGTCAACAGGGCCCACAAGGCCACCAGCATCGCCAGGGCCACCACCATCATGAAGGCCCGGGTCAGCGGGAACTTGGAGCAGGCCGCTGCCGCGCACTGTGCCGGCGTGGCGTCGCCCCATACGAGGGTCAGGCCTTGCCCGGCCGCCTTCAACAGCGTGAAGGCCGAGCCCTGCAGCGCCGGCGGCGGGCCGAAGGGCACCGAGGTCCGCCCGAAGACCAGCTGCACCAGCTCCAGGATCACGTAGGACAGGCCGAAGGTGATCAGCAGCTCCGGCACATGGCCGAACTTGTGCACCCGGCGCAGCGCCGTGCGCTCGAACAGCGCACCGAGAAGCCCCACCGCCAGCGGCGCCAGCAGCAGCGCCGGCCAGAAGCCCAGCCAGCCCGCCAGCACATAGGCCGCGTAGGCGCCCAGCATGTAGAAGCTGGCATGCGCGAAGTTCAGCACGCCCATCATGCTGAAGATCAGCGTCAGGCCTGCGCTGAGCATGAACAGCAGCAGCCCCGAGGCCAGGCCATTGAGCAGGTTGATCAGGAGTTGGTCCACATCACCTCGTGCAGGTTCAGCCCGCGAAAGCGTTCATCGACGCCAGCCCCCCTCCGCCACCGCCAGGGAATCGGGTATGCAGCGGCTGCAGCGAGCGGTCCGAGGTGGCGACGAGGAGCACAGCCGTACTGGGGTACGGCGAGCACCGCAGTCGCCAGATCGGATCGCGCAGCCAGCCGATGCAGCCCGATTCAGCGTTTCATTTGGCAGGAGGTGGGGGTGGAGGAGACGTACGAGTCGTACATCTTCAGCGGCACCAGCGTGTAGCCCGTGTTCTCAGGGCTGTACGGATACTTGGCATCCGCCTTGTTCCACACCGAGATGAACAGCGGCTGCTGCAGCTGGTGGTCGGTCTTGCGCACCTGCACCTCGCCGTTGAAGCTCTTCACCGTGAGCCCTTCCAGCGCGGCGGCCACCTTGACCGGGTCCGTGCTCTTGGCCTTGGCCATGGCCTCGCCCAGCAGGCTGTAGATGTGGATCACGCTGCCGGTGTAGAAGTCGTCGTTGAAGCGCTTCTTGTACTCGTCCATCCACTTGCCCATCTGCCCACCGAGGTTGTAGTGGTTGTAGGACACCTGGAAAACGCGCCCCGCCGAGGCCGCGCCCAGCGCCGTGGGCGTGCCGCTGACGCCGGCGTAGTAGGTGAAGAACTTGCCCGTGTAGCCGGCCTCGTTGGCGGCCTTGACCAGCAGGGTCAGGTCTGAACCCCAGTTGCCGGTGATGACGGTGTCGGCGCCGCTGGCCTTGATCTTGGCCACATAGGGCGCGAAGTCGCGCACCTGGGCCAGCGGATGCAGGTCTTCGCCCACCACCTGGATGTCCGGCCGCTTGCGGGCCAGCATCTCCTTGGCGTACTTGGCCACCTGCTGGCCGTGGGCGTAGTTCTGGTTGAGCAGGAAGACCTTCTTGACGTCGGCCTGGTCCTTCATGAAGGTGGTGATGGCCTCCATCTTCATGGAGGTGTCGGCGTCCATGCGGAAGTGCCAGTAGCTGCACTTGCTGTTGGTGAGGTCCGGGTCCACGGCCGAGTGGTTGAGGTACAGCACCTCCTTGCCCGGGTTGCGCTCGTTGTGCTTGTTGATCGCGTCAATCAGCGCCAGCGCCGCGCCCGAGCCATTGCCCTGGGTGACGTAGCGTACGCCCTGGTCGATGGCAGACTTCAGCGCATTGAGCGTCTCGGCCGGGCTCAGCTTGTTGTCGATGGCGATGATCTCGAACTTCACGCCCGCCGGATTCGTGGCGTTGAACTTCTCGGCGAAGAACTGGAAGCTCTTGACCTGGTTCTGGCCCACCGGGCCCATCAGGCCGGACAGCGGGTCGATCCAGGCGATCTTCACCGTCTCGCCCTTCTGCGCCTGGGCCCCGAGGCTCAGGCCGGCAAGAAGCAGGGACGCTGCGAGGTGCCGCAGCCTGAACTCACGCGATGCAGTCAACATGGACGTCTCCTTCTGGCCCTTTGGCGGGCCTGTTCTCGGTCTCAACATGTCTTGCAGGTCCCGACCCGCTGGCCGGGCCTGCTTCAGCGAACGCGGTCGGCCCGCCCCGGCTCAGGCGCCGGGCAGGCGGTGCTCGGCAAACTGCTGGCGCAGCTTGAGCTTCTGGATCTTGCCGGTGGCCGTGTGCGGGATCTCGTCGACGAAGACCACGTCGTCCGGGATCTGCCACTTGGCGATGCGGCCCTCGTAGAAGGCCAGCATCTCCTCGCGGCTCAGGCTGGTGCCGGGCTTGCGCACCACCACCAGCAGCGGGCGCTCGTCCCACTTCGGATGCCGGCAGGCGATGGCCGCGGCCTCGGCCACGGCCGGGTGGGCCATGGCGATGTTCTCGAGGTCGATGGAGGAGATCCACTCGCCGCCGGACTTGATCACGTCCTTGCTGCGGTCGGTGATCTGCATGAAGCCGTCGGCGTCGATGGTGGCCACGTCGCCGGTGGGGAACCACAGGCCCGCATCGACGCCCTGCTCCTTCACCGGAACCAGGGCGGACTCGTTCTGGCCGAAGTAGCTGTTGATCACCCAGTGGCCGCGCACGACCAGGTTGCCGCTGCTGGCGCCGTCCCAGGGCTGGGCGTCGCCGGCGTCGTCGATCACGGCCATGTCGATGCCGTAGATCACCTTGCCCTGCTTCTCCAGGATGCGGCGCTGCTCCTCCTGCGGCAGCTTGAGCTGGCGCGCGGTGAGCTTGGACAGCGTGCCCAGCGGCGAGAGCTCGGTCATGCCCCAGGCATGGATGACCTCGACGCCGTAGTCGTCCATCAGCGTGCGCAGCATGGCCGGCGGGCAGGCCGAGCCCCCGATCACCGTGCGCTTGAAGCTGCTGAACTGCAGCTTGTTGGCGCCCACGTAATTGAGCAGGCCCAGCCACACGGTGGGCACGCCGGCGCTGAAGGTCACCTGCTCCGATTCGAAGAGCTCGAAGAGCGACTTGCCGTCCAGGTGCGGCCCCGGGAACACCAGCTTGGCGCCCACGATAGCGCTGCTGTAGGGCAGGCCCCAGGCGTTGACGTGGAACATGGGCACCACGGGCAGGATCACGTCCTTGGAGGAGCAGTCCATGCCGTCGGGCAGCGCGGAGGCGAAGGCGTGCAGCACGCTGGAGCGGTGGCTGTACACGGCGCCCTTGGGATGGCCGGTGGTGCCGGAGGTGTAGCAGATGCTGGAGGCCGCGTTCTCGTCGAAGCGGGGCCAGGTGTAGCGGCCGTCCTCGGCCTCCACCAGCTCCTCGTAGCACAGCAGGCCCTGCAGGCTGGTCTGGGCCGGCATGTGGGCGCGGTCCGTCATCAGCACGTAGTGGCGGATGTGCGGCAGCTGCGGCGCCAGCTTCTCGACCAGGGGCAGGAAGTTGAGGTCGAAGCAGAGGGTCAGGTCTTGCGCGTCATTCGCGATCCAGGCGATCTGCTCGGGGAAGAGGCGCGGATTGATCGTGTGGCAGACCAGCTGGGAGCCTGAGCTGCCGTAGTAGATCTCGAGGTGCCGGTAGCCGTTCCAGGCCAGGGTGCCGACGCGGTCCCCGGGCTTCAGCCCGAGCCGGGCCAGCGCCTGGGCCAGCTTGCGGGAGCGCAGTTCGCACTCGCGCCAGTTGTAGCGGTGCAGGTCGCCCTCGACCCGCTTGCTGACGATCTCGGTGTCACCCGAGTGCCGGGCCGCGTGCTGGATCAGCGAAGAGATCAGCAGCGGCATGGACATCATCTGTCCCATCAAGCCCATCAATGTCTCCTTGGTTCCTGCCCTGCGTGGGGCTGAACTCGACCGAATCGGGCCATGTTAACCCTGCGCCGTGTGGCGACTTAGTCACCCTCGTTACACTGGATCTCATGGTTTTCGACAAGGGCACGCCCCCCTCTTCAGACCCGGGCAGTGACGCCCTTGCCACTCCCTCCACGGGTCGCGCGATGGATTGGCAGGAGCAGCTGGCCCAGGTCCCCGCCCGGCATGCCGCCAGCTTCACCCGCCTGGGTGACGGCTTCCTGACACGGCTCCCGCCCGAGCCGCTCCCCGCCCCGCACTGGGTGGCGTACAGCGAGCCCTGCGCGCAGCGGCTGGGCCTGCCACCCGACTGGCGCAGCGAGGAGGCCCTGCAGGTCCTCAGCGGCAATGCGCTGTGGGAAGGCATGGATCCCTGGGCCAGTGTCTACAGCGGGCATCAGTTCGGCGTCTGGGCCGGCCAGCTGGGCGACGGGCGTGCGCTGCACCTGGGCGAGTTGCTGCACGAAGGCCAGCGCTGGGAGGTCCAGCTCAAAGGGGCCGGGCGCACGCCCTACTCTCGCCGTGGCGATGGCCGGGCGGTGCTGCGCTCCTCCATCCGCGAGTTCCTGTGCTCAGAAGCGATGGCCGCGCTGGGCATCCCGACGACCCGCGCGCTGTGCATCACCGGCTCGCCGCAGGGCGTGCGGCGCGAAACGGTGGAGACCGCTGCCGTCGTGACCCGCGTGGCGCCCAGCTTCCTGCGCTTCGGCCACCTGGAGCATTTCGCGCACCACGGGCAGCACGAGGCGCTGCGGCAGCTGATGGCTCATGTCCTGAGCCACCATGCGCCCGAGTGCCTGGACGCGCCGGTGCCGCCGGTGGCCTTCCTCGAGAAGGTCGCCCGCCAGACCGCCGAACTGCTCGCCGCCTGGCAGTGCGTGGGCTTCTGCCATGGGGTCATGAACACCGACAACATGTCCCTGCTGGGCCTGACCCTGGACTACGGCCCCTTCGGCTTCCTGGACGGCTTCGACCCTGGCCATGTCTGCAACCATTCCGACCACCAAGGCCGCTATGCCTACGCCCGCCAGCCGCAGGTCGCCTTCTGGAACCTGCATGCCCTGGCCCAGGCCCTGATGCCGCTCATCGGCGGTGACGAGGAGGCCGTGGCCGAGCTGCTGGGCGAGGCCCTGGAGCCCTACCGCCAGGTCTTCCAGCAGGCCATGCTCACGCGCATGCGGGCCAAGCTGGGCCTGGCGCGGGCCGAGCCCGAGGACCAGGCCCTGGTCGACGACTGGCTGCGGCTGCTGGCCCTGCATCGCACGGACTACACCATCGCGCACCGGCGCCTGTCCCGCTGGCCGGCCATGGCCGAGCCCGACGGGGGCCCGCTGCGCGACCTCTTTCTGGACCGCGAGCGCTTCGACCTCTGGGCCCTGCGCTACCGCGAGCGCCTCACCCGCGAAGCCAGCGTGGACGCCGAGCGCCTGCCCCGCATGCAGGCCGTCAACCCGGCCGTGGTGCTGCGCAACCATCTGGCCGAGACCGCCATCCGCCAGGCCCAGGCCGGCGATTTCAATGAAATCGAGCGCCTGCTGAAAGTTCTGCAGCGCCCGTTCGACGAACCGGTTCAAGCGTCCGATGCGGACTTCCCGCCCGACTGGGCCTCCCATCTTGAGGTGTCCTGTTCATCATGAGCGACAAGCCCTACCCCATCCAGAAGAGCGACGCCGACTGGCGCGCCCAGCTCGACGACATGCAGTACCAGGTGACCCGCCACGCGGCCACCGAGCGCGCCTTCACCGGCCAGTACTGGGACCACTGGGAGCGCGGCCACTACGACTGCGTCTGCTGCGGCACGCGGCTCTTCGAGGCGCAGACCAAGTTCGACGCCGGCTGCGGCTGGCCCAGCTACTGGGCCCCGGTGAACGCCGACGTGATCGAGCGCATCGAGGACCGCAGCCACGGCATGGTGCGGGTGGAGGTGCGCTGCCAGCAGTGCGGCGCGCACCTGGGCCATGTCTTCCCGGATGGCCCGGCCCCGACGGGCGAGCGCTTCTGCATCAACTCGGCCGCGATAGACTTCGCGCCCGATGCCTGAGGCTCAGGCGCTCAAACACTCTTCATGAAGCTTCTGCTCGACTTCCTGCCGCTGATCCTCTTCTTCGGCACCTTCAAGATCGCCGAGTCGCACAAGGCCGCCGCGGCGGCTTTCGCGTCCTCGCACTTCGGCTTCATGGTGTCCGGCGGCGCGGTCGGCCCGGAAGAGGCGCCCGTGCTGCTGGCCACGCTGGTGGTGATGGCCGCCACCCTGGCGCAGGCCCTCATCACCAAGCTGCGCGGCCACAAGATCGACCTGATGCTGTGGATCAGCCTGGCCCTGGTCGTGGTCCTGGGCGGACTGACCGTCTGGCTGCACGACGAGACCTTCATCAAGTGGAAGCCCACCGGCCTCTACTGGGGCATGGCCCTGGTGTTCCTGCTCAGCGACCTGCTGTTCGGCAAGAACCTGCTGCGCAGCATGATGGAGAAGGACGTGAAGCTGCCCGACTTCGCCTGGCGGCGCATGAACTGGGGCTCGGTGCTGTTCTTCATCGCCCTGGGTGTCCTGAATCTTTACGTAGCTTTTCACTACCCCACCGCCACCTGGGCCAACTTCAAGGTCTTCGGCGTGACGGGCCTCTTCGTGCTTTTCACGCTGGGCCAGGGGGTCTACATGAGCCGTCACATCGTCGAGTCCGCGCCCGCTGAAGACAGCCCGGCCGACAAGGAAGTCCTCCCATGAACAGCCCCCAGCACGCCCTGCCCCGCGCCTCGCTGGCCGTGATCGAACAGCGCCTGCGCGAAGGCCTGCAGCCCGAGCGGCTGGAGATCGAGGACGACAGCGCGAAGCATGCCGGCCACGCCGGGGCCCGCGAAGGCGGCCACTACACCGTGCGGGTGGTCAGCGAGCGCTTCAGGGGTCTCACGAGGGTCGCGCGCCACCGGCTCGTATATGATTTGATGGCTGAGCTGATGCGTCAGGGCATCCATGCCCTGGCCATCGATGCGAAGGCTCCGGGAGAACCCTGAGCCGCACCGAATGGCGCCCCGAACCGGCAGGTTCTGTGGGCGTCTGTTTTTATTCAAACCTCGCCGCGTAACGCGGTGTATCACTGATAGAACCGGTGGTGTGTTCGCCGGTGGAGTCTGTTGAAAGGCCCAATGTCCATGAAGAAGATTGTGCTCGCCGCCTCGATCGCGGCCCTGACCGCAGCCCTGGCTCCCCTGTCGGCCAGTGCCCAGAACGTCGCGACGGTGAACGGCAAGGCCGTGCCCAAGGCTCGCGTCGACCAGCTGATCGAACAGGTCACCAAGAACGGCCAGCCCCGCAGCCCCGAGCTGGAAACGCAGGTCAAGGACGAAGTGGTCCGCCGCGAGATCTTCCTGCAGGAAGCCGAGAAGCGCGGCATCCCGGCCAGCGCCGACTACAAGACCCAGATGGAACTGGCTCGCCAGATGATCCTGATCCGCGGCCTGATGGAAGACTTCAAGAAGAAGAACCCCGTCACCGACGCGGAAGCCATGAAGGAGTACGAGCAGTTCAAGGCGGCCAACAGCGGCATGGAATACCGTGCCCGCCACATCCTGGTCGAGAAGGAAGACGAGGCCAAGGCCCTGATCAAGCAGCTCAATGGTGGCGCCAAGTTCGAGGACCTCGCCTCCAAGAACTCCAAGGACACCGGCTCGGCTGCCAACGGTGGCGACCTGGACTTCGCCAATCCCAACAACTTCGTGCCCGAGTTCTCCAAGGCCATGACCGCCCTGAAGAAGGGTGAGATGACCCAGGAGCCGGTGAAGTCGCAATTCGGCTATCACATCATCAAGCTGGAAGACACCCGCGAAGCCACCTTCCCGGCCTTCGACGACGTCAAGGGCCAGATCAAGCAGCGCATCGAACAGCAGAAGATGGGCGAGTTCCAGCGCGAGCTGGTGAGCAAGGCCAAGACCGACTACAAGTTCGCCCAGTGAGCTTGAGTGCCCAGACGAGTCGCGTTGCGGCTCCCTGACGAACCCGGCCTTGCGCCGGGTTTTTTCATGGCTCTTTGCGCGCTAAGTTGTGATCGCCAGGAGCCTGCTCCGTACCGCCCGCCTTGCACCACGAACCAACACGCAAAGCGCTCTCACGGGCTTCTTGCATGCCGGGTGCTGATCAGCAAGCGCGCAACAGGCATCGCCACCTCGGTCACCCGGTCTCGACTCACCGCCTATTGAGCATGCGTCCGCCACGCCGGGCCATCCCCTGAGGTCAAGAGCGTTCGGCGAAGCCGACGCTCGCCCCGCGCGACGCCTGCGGATCCGGCTTTGCCGGGCCGTCAGGCGTGCTCCACCAGCCGGCCTGCCTCAATGCGCAGCTGGCGTTCACAGCGCTCGGCGATGCCCAGGTCATGCGTGACCATCACCAGCGTCGTCCCCGCCTCGCGGTTGAGCTCGAACATCAGCGCCATTACCTGCGCGCCGGTGGCGAAGTCCAGGCTGCCGGTGGGCTCGTCGGCGAGCAGCAGGGCCGGGCGCTGCACAAAAGCGCGGGCCAGGGCCACGCGCTGCTGCTCGCCCCCCGAAAGCACGCGCGGATAGTGGTAGAGGCGCTGCCCCAGGCCGACGCGCTCCAGCATGGCCTGCGCCTGGGCGCGGGCCTCGCGGTCACCGCGCAGCTCCAGCGGCAGCATGACGTTCTCCAGGGCCGTCAGGTTGGACAGCAGCTGGAAGTTCTGGAACACGAAACCCACATGGGCTGCGCGCAGGGCGGCGCGGGCGTCTTCATCGAGTGCATAGAGGTCCTGCCCCTGCAGGCGCACGGTGCCGTGGCTGGGGGTGTCCAGGCCGGCCAGCAGGGCCAGCAGCGTGCTCTTGCCCGACCCCGAAGCCCCCACAATGGCCACTGACTCCCGCGCCTGCAGGGTGAAGCTGATGTCATGCAGAATCGTCAGCTCGCCGGTGGCATCGCGGACCGTCTTGCCCAGGTGTTCGACTTCGAGGATGGATACAGACATGAGGAGAGCGATGCAACGCCGAATGTGGATGGCCCACTGTAGCCTGAGCCTGGGCCTGCTGCTGGCGCCGGCCCTGGCACGCGCGACGAAACGCAAGATCCTGGTGCTGGGCGACAGCCTGTCCGCCGAGTACGGCCTCGCCCGCGGCAGCGGCTGGGTGGCCTTGCTGGAGGCACGGCTGAAGGCGCAGCAGCGCGAGCTCGAGGTGGTCAATGCCAGCATCAGCGGCGAGACCACCTCCGGCGGCCGTTCCCGCCTGCCGGCCTTGCTGAGCAAGGAGCAGCCCAGCCTCGTGATCATCGAGCTGGGCGGCAACGACGCCCTGCGCGGCCTGCCCGTGGGCATGACCCGCGACAACCTGCGCGCCATGGTCCAAGCCTGCAAGAAGGCCGGCGCCCGCGTGCTGCTGGTGGGCATGGAGATGCCCCCCAACTACGGCGCCGCCTACGGCCGGGACTTCGCCGACAGCTTCGAGACGGTCGCCCGGGACGAGAAGGTCGGCCTGGTGCCCTTCCTGCTGGCCGGCGTGGCCGACCGCCCCGATGCGGAGGCCTGGTTCCAGGCGGACCGCATTCACCCTCTGGCCAAGGCCCATCCGCTGATGCTGGAGCAGGTCTGGAAAGGCCTCGCCCCCCTGCTCTGACCGGCGCCCGGCCTTCGCAGCTCAGCGCTGCTCGTCCTGCCGGCCCTTGCGCGGCACGTTGTCCTGCTGCGGGGATGGGCGCGACGGGCGTGCCTCTTCCTGACGCTGGGGCGGGGCCACGCGAGGCGGCTCGGGGGCACGCACGGGTTCACGCGCGCGCTCGGGCTGGATCTGCCGCAGGGGCACCTCGCGCTGCTGTTCGCGCTGGTGCTGCTGCATCTGCTCGCGCTGCTGCTGTTCACGCTGCATCTGCTCGCGTTGCTGTTGCTGTTGCTGTTGCTGCTCGAAGCGCTGCTGCCGCTCCTGGCGCTCGACGCGATCCTGGCGGTCCTGACGCTCCTGGCGGTCCCGCTCGGCCATGCGCTCGCGCTCCTGGCGATCACGCTCCAGGCGGTCCTGAAGGCTGCGGTCCGGCACGGCCTGCGGCTGGACGGCATCGCGGCTGTCCTGACGTGGCGGCTGCTCGGGCAGGCGGCGCAGCGGCGGACCGTCCTCACGACCGCGAGACGGGGTGGGCAGCACGGCCGGCGGAGCCACCACCGGTGCCGCGGGCTGGATGACCGGGGGCATGGCCGCGGGCGGATTCACGGCCGGCTGAGGCAGCGCGCGCAGTGGCACGCCGCTGTCCTCCCGCTCGCCGCGCTGGCGGGGATTGTCGCGTCGCACCGGATCCTGCACGACCGGATGGCCCGGCATGGGCGGCACGGCCTGGACCGGTGCGCCCTGGGGTGGCAGACCGCGCAGCGGCACACCGGCATCGCCCCGCGCCTCCTGCGGACGCCATTCCTGGCGGCTGGGCGCCTGCGGCAGCGGGCGCAGGGGCACATGGGCATCGGTATTGGCCACGACGCGCGCGGCGCTTTCACTCCAGATGCTCACGGCGCCGCGCACCTCGCGATTGCTGCGCGGCGGCGGCAGGGCCGAGCCGCGGTTCACCACCGTCACCGGGTCATGCTCGCGGTTGATGCGCTGCCCGTAATGCGGGCTGTGGCGATAGCTGGGCACATAGACCTCGCGCGGGGCCAGCGGATACCAGCCATAGCGCGGCGGCGGCGGCCGCGAGCCGATGCTGATGCCCACGCTCACCACCGGTCCGCCCACCCAGGCGACCAGGGCCGGCGCATAGGCCGGGCGCGGCACGTAGCGGCCCGGCACCCAGCACCAGCGCTCGCGCACCACGACCCAGCGGCCGTAGTGGAAGGGCGCGAAGCCCCAGGGCGCGTCATCCACCCAGGACCAGCCCCAGTGACGGGTCCAGACCCAGCGGCCATAGCGGTACGGCGCCCAGTCCGGCGCCACCTGCTGCGGGATCCAGACGGTGCCGTACTCCTCGGCCTGCTCCCAGCGGCCGTAGCGGTCGAGGTCTTCGGCGCCCGTCATTTCGGGCGAGACATAGCGGTAGGCCGGCAGATCACCCTCGCTGCGGCTCATGCCCAGCAGCCAGTCGGCGAAGCGATCGCGCTCCAGCACCATGCGCTCGACGCGCGGACCGTCGGCCCACCAGAACTCGGCCTGTTCATTGGGCTGCAGCCACACGGCCGGCGTACCCGGCGCGCGCGCCTCGAAGCGCAGCTCGCCCTCCCAGTTGAAGGCGCGGCTGCCGCGGTCCAGCTGGTCCACGCGGTACAGGCCCTTGCGATCGAAGAAGAAACGGCCCTCGCGGGTGCGCACCTGGGCCTCGCGCGCCGCCTCAGCATTGCGCAGGCGCAGGCCCAGCTGGCCGCGGGCCAGCAGCAGCTCGAGGTGGTCTTCGTCGAGGCGGCTCAGCTCCAGGTCGGCCGAATCATCCAGCCACAGGCTGGTGGAGCCCACGCGCAGGGCCAGGCGGCCGTCGCGTTCGGTGCGGATGCGGTCCCCTTCGCCCAGGGTCTGGTTGGGGCTGAGGCGCTGCCAGTCCTTGGTCTCGGCGTCGAAGACCCAGGCCGTGCCCTGTGTTTCCGCCACGCGGGCGGCGCGCGTGGGCGGGTCCTCCGCCTGGGCAGGCAGGGCCCAGAGGCTGGCGGCCAGCAGCAGGGCGCTGGCGAAGGCCCGGGTCAGGGGGCGCAGCAGGGACGCGCCCTGCAGGTGTCTCATGGTCATGGAGGCTCTCCTCGGCTGTCGGCCCAACGCAGCAAGGGGCCTGCCCGATGACGGGCGGGATGTAACAAGTGGGCGATGGCCGCCCCGCGCCACGCCAGCACTTCAGTCGTCGGCGTTGGGGTCCAGGCCCGGGAACAGCACCGAGGTGTAGCCGAAGCGGCTGAAATCACGGATGCGCGAGGGGTAGAGCCGGCCGATCAGGTGGTCGCACTCGTGCTGCACCACCCGGGCATGGAAGCCTTCGGCCTCGCGCTCGATGGGCTGGCCCTGGGGGTCGACGCCGCTGTAGCGGATGCGCTTGAAGCGCGGCACGACGCCGCGCAGGCCCGGCACCGAGAGACAGCCTTCCCAGCCCTCCTCCTCCTCCTCGCCGAGGGGGACGATGACGGGGTTGAGCAGCACCGTCAGCGGCACGGGCGGGGCCTCCGGATAGCGCTCGTTGCGCTCGAAGCCGAAGATCACCAGCTGCAGGTCCACACCGATCTGCGGTGCGGCCAGGCCGGCGCCGTTGGCGGCCTTCATGGTGTCCAGCATGTCCTGAACCAGGGCCTCCAGCGCCGGCGTGCCGAACTCGCGCACAGGCTGTGCCTGGCGCAGCAGGCGCTCGTCGCCCATCTTCAGCAATTCCCTCACAGCCATGGGTGAGCCCTCGTGCATCAGTTATCGTTGCAGGCCATTCTAGGGAGCCTGCATGCCACCGTATCTGCTGTCCTTGGGTCCAGGCCTGTACCGCATCGACACCGCCTTCCAGCGTGACGACTTCGATGCCGCCTACCTGCTGGTGGACCAGGGCCGCGCGGCCTTCATCGACACCGGCACCAACCACGCCGTGCCACGCCTGCTGGGCGCCCTCGCCCACCTGGGCCTGGCGCCCGAGGCCGTGGACTGGGTGATCCCCACCCATGTGCACCTCGATCACGCCGGCGGCGTGGGTCTGCTGATGCAGGCCCTGCCCCAGGCCCGCCTGCTCGCCCACCCGCGCGGTCTGCGCCACCTCGTGGACCCGCGTGCGCTGTGGGCTGGCGCGCTGGCCGTCTATGGCGAGGAGGAGATGCAGCGCTCCTACGGCCAGCTGCAGGCTGTGCCCGCCGAGCGCGCCGAGGCCAGCGAGGACGGCCAGCGCCTGCGCGTGGGCGGCCGCGAGCTGCTGCTGATCGACACCCCCGGCCATGCCCGCCACCACCACTGCCTCTTTGACGCGCAAAGCGGCTGCTGGTTCACCGGCGACACCTTCGGCCTCTCCTACCGCGAGTTCGACGTGGACGGCCGCCCCTGGCTCTTCCCCACCAGCACGCCCGTGCAGTTCGACCCGCCCGCGCTGAAGCAGTCCATGCAGCGCATGCTGGAGCGGCGCCCGCAAGGCATGCTGCTGACCCACTTCGGCCGCATCGGCTACAGCGAGGGCGAAGTCCGCGAGCTGCACCAGCGCCTGCTGGTCCTGCTGGACGAGACGGTGGCGCTGAGCCTGGCGCTGCGCGAGGCCGAGGACCGCCACGAGGCGCTGAAGCAGGCGCTGTCCGCCCTCTACCTGCGCTCGCTGGCGGCGCATGGCTGCACGCTGCCCCCCGAGCGCCAGCTCGCGCTGCTGGCCATGGACATCGAGCTCAATGCCCAGGGCATCGGCGTCTGGCTGGACAAGCCCACCGCCTGAGCAGCATCAGACGTCCAGGCCCAGCTCCTGGATCTTGCGCGTGATGGTGTTGCGGCCGATGCCCAGCTTCTGGGCGGCCTCGATGCGGCGGCCGCGGGTCATGTCCAGGGCCGTCATGATCAGGCTGGCCTCGAAGCGGCGGCAGAGCTGGTCCCAGACCTCGGGCTCGCCCGCCGCCAGCAGGCGCCGGGCCTCACGGGCCATCTCGGCCACCCAGGCGTCGGGGCCGCCGCCGAAGCTCGGCAGGGCCGGGCCGCTGCTGACGAAGGACGGCGCCGCAGGCGCAGGCGCCTCACCGGCCACCGCCTGCTCGGCGGGGCGCTCGGCCTGCAGCAGCTCCTGCGGCAGGTCCTTGGCCTCCACCTGCTGCGAGGGTGCCATCACGCTGAGCCAGTGGCAGATGTTCTCCAGCTGTCGCACATTGCCCGGGAAGTCGAAGGCGCACAACGACGCCAGCGCCGCCTCGGACAGGCGCTTGGGCTCCACGCCCAGCTCGGTGGCGCTGCGCTGCAGGAAGAAGCGGGCCAGCACGGGCACATCCTCGCGGCGCTCACGCAGGGGCGGCAGGCGCAGGCGGATCACGTTGAGGCGGTGGAACAGGTCCTCGCGGAAGGCGCCCTGGCGCACGCGCTCCTCCAGGTTCTGATGGGTGGCCGCGATCACCCGCACATTGCTGCGCAAGGGACTGTGGCCGCCCACGCGGTAGTACTGCCCATCGGACAGCACGCGCAGCAGCCGGGTCTGCAGGTCCAGGGGCATGTCGCCGATTTCGTCGAGGAACAGCGTGCCGCCTTCGGCCTGCTCGAAGCGGCCGCGCCGCGTGGCCTGGGCGCCGGTGAAGGCGCCGCGCTCATGGCCGAAGAGCTCGGACTCCAGCAGGTCCTTGGGGATGGCCGCGGTGTTGATGGCCACGAAGGGCCCCTCGCCCCGCGGGCTGTGCTTGTGCAGGGCGCGCGCGACCAACTCCTTGCCCGAGCCCGACTCGCCGGTGATCAGCACCGTGACATTGCTCTGAGACAGCCGTCCGATGGCGCGGAACACGTCCTGCATGGCCGGCGCCTGGCCCAGCATCTCGGGCAGCTGCGCGGCGGACTCCTGCTCCACCGCGGCTTCGCGCAGGCTCTCCTCCTGGGCGCGGCGGATCAGCTCCACGGCGCGCGAGAGGTCGAAGGGCTTGGGCAGGTACTCGAAGGCCCCGCCCTGGAAGGCAGAGACGGCGCTGTCAAGGTCCGAGTAGGCCGTCATGATGATGACCGGCAGACCGGGGTGCTTCTCCTTGACCTTGGCCAGCAGGTCCAGGCCCGAGCCGCCGGGCATGCGGATGTCGGAGACCAGCACCTGGGGGCTGTCCTCCTCCAGGGCAGCCAGCAGCTCGCGCGTGTTCGAGAAGCAGCGCACCGGCAGCCCCTCGCGCGTCAAGGCCTTCTCGAGCACAAAGCGGATCGAGTGGTCGTCATCAACAATCCAGATGGATTTCATGCAGCTCTCCCCTTTGCCACAAGTACTCCCTCAGGGCAAAGGCAGGGTGATTCGGAAGTCCGTCCGTCCAGGCTCGCTGTCGCAGTCGATCATGCCCTGGTGCTGTTGCGCGATCGTCTGCGAGAGTGTCAATCCGAGGCCCGAGCCGCCTTCACGCCCTGAGACCAGGGGATAGAAGATGCGGTCGCGGATCTCGGGCGGCACGCCCGGCCCGTTGTCCTCGATATGCAATTCCAATGCCAGGCGCCAGCGCTGCTTGCCCAGGGTGACCTGCCGGGCCACGCGGGTGCGCAGCACGATCTCGGCGTCCCCGGCGGCGATGCGCGGCGCCAGGGCCTGGGCCGCGTTCTGAACGATGTTGAGCACGGCCTGGATCAGCTGCTCGCGGTCGCCGCGGAAGTCGGGCAGCGAGGTGTCGTAATCGCGCCGTACCTTGAGCCCCCGGGGGTACTCGACCAGGATCAGCGAACGCACCCGCTCGCACACCTCGTGGATGTTGACGTCACCCACCACCTGGGCCCGCCGGTGCGGTGCCAGCAGGCGGTCGACCAGGGATTGCAGGCGGTCGGCCTCGTGGATGATGACGTCGGTGTACTCGGCCAGCTCGGGGCCCAGGGCCGTGGGCTGCAGCTCCAGGGCCAGCAGCTGGGCCGCGCCGCGGATGCCACCCAGCGGGTTCTTGATCTCGTGGGCCAGGTTGCGGATCAGCTCCTTGGTGGCCTGCACCTGGTCCAGGGTGCGCTCCTCGCGGTCCTGGCGCGATTGCTGGGCGTTCTCGATCAGCTCCAGCAGGAGCAGGTCCGGCATGTCCGTCTGGCTGACGATCACCTGCACCGGCAGCGGCTCTTCGTGAGGGCGCAGGCCGCGGCGCAGCTGGGTCTCGAAGCGGCTGCTGGAGTAGGCATTGCGCGAGACACCCTCCATGGCCTCGCGCAGCCGCGCGGTGTCCTCGAGCCAGTCCTGTGCGTGGCCTCGCGCCAGCACCCGGCGCGAGAGCTGCATCTGGGTCTCGAACGCCGCATTGACATGCACGCAGGCACCATCGGGGTGCACCAGGGCCACCATGGTGGCCAGCATGTCCAGGGCGCGCAGGCCCTCGGGGTCTTGATCAATGGCAGTCATGTCGGAGTCCAGCCCCGGCATGCGGCTCAGGGCAGTTTGGCAATTTCCCGCTTGATGGCCGCGATGTCGGCCTCCTGGCGCGAGATGCTGGCCTTGAGATCGGCCACACGGTCCAGGTACTTCTGGTAGTTGCGTTCGTCACCACGGCGCTCGGGCTGGCCGTTGGCGTAGTCCTTCTGCAACTCGCCGAGCTTGGCCTCGGCCTCGCGCAACTCACGCTCCAGCACGCCGCGGCGGTCGGAGTCACGGGCCTTCTGGAGGGCCGGGTCCACCTTGGCGCTTGGCGGCCCCTCGGACACCACCTGCCCCGAGGCCGCGGCACGCGGCTTGGGAACGGACACCACGGACACCGGCGTGCCCTCGATCGTGCGGCAGCCCTTTTCCTGCGCTTCCTTGGGGGAAAGGGCATCGGTATAGAGCACCGGCGGTCCTGGGCAGCGGTAGACCTGGGAGGCCTGAGCCCCATGGGGGGCCGGCGTCTGGGCTGTGGCACCGAAGGCCAGCAGTCCGCACAGGGCGAGCAGGCCGGTCCCGACAGGGCCGCGGGACGGGGAGGAAGGTTTGCTTAGCATGCAGCAGGGCGCGATCGAAGCCATGAAGAGCCATTGTGGCGCATTCGCGCCCGATCTTTGCGCGGGATCGTCCCTCGCAAACACCCGGCAACAAAAGAAAAAGGGACGGCCCAGGCCGTCCCTTTTGTTGCGAGGTTCGTGCAGAGACCCCGCGCATCGCCATCACAGGGCGTAGTACATGTCGTACTCGACCGGGTGGGTGGCCATGCGGAAGCGGGTCACTTCCTGCATCTTCAGATCGATGTAGGCATCGATGAAGGCATCGGTGAACACGCCGCCCTTGGTCAGGAAGGCACGGTCCTTGTCCAGGTACTCGAGGGCCTGGTCCAGGCTGTGGCAGACGGTCGGGATCTTCGCGTCTTCTTCCGGGGGCAGGTGGTACAGGTCCTTGGTGGCGGCTTCGCCCGGATGGATCTTGTTCTCCACGCCGTCCAGACCGGCCATCAGCAGGGCTGCGAAGCACAGGTAGGGGTTGGCGCTGGGATCCGGGAAGCGGGCTTCCACGCGACGGCCCTTGGGGTTGGCCACGTAGGGGATGCGGATCGAGGCCGAGCGGTTCTTGGCCGAGTAGGCCAGCTTCACCGGGGCTTCGAAGCCGGGCACCAGGCGCTTGTAGCTGTTGGTGCCGGGGTTGGTGATGGCGTTCAGGGCACGGGCGTGCTTGATGATGCCGCCGATGTAGTACAGGGCGAAATCGCTCAGGCCAGCGTAGCCGTCACCGGCGAACAGATTCTTGCCGTCCTTCCAGACGGACTGGTGAACGTGCATGCCGCTGCCGTTGTCGCCCACGATGGGCTTGGGCATGAAGGTGGCGGTCTTGCCGTAGGCATGGGCCACGTTCTGGATCACGTACTTCTGCAGCTGGGTCCAGTCGGCGCGCTCGACCAGGGAGCTGAACTTCGTGCCGATTTCCATCTGGCCGGCGTTGGCCACTTCGTGGTGGTGCACTTCGACGGGGATGCCCAGCGATTCGAGGATCAGGCACATCTCCGAGCGCATGTCCTGGCCGCTGTCGACCGGGGGCACGGGGAAGTAGCCGCCCTTGACGGTGGGACGGTAGCCGCTGTTGCCGTGCTCGTATTCCTTGCCGGTGTTCCAGGCGGCTTCTTCGGATTCGATCTTGAAGAAGCAGCCGGACATGTCATTGGCCCAGCGCACGGAGTCGAAGATGAAGAACTCGGGCTCAGGACCGAAGAAAGCGGCGTCGCCCAGGCCGGAGGCCTTCAGATAGGCTTCGGCGCGCTTGGCCAGGGAGCGGGGATCGCGCTCGTAGGCCTTGCCGTCGGCCGGATCGATGACGTCGCAGGTCAGGATCAGGGTCGGCTCTTCGAAGAAGGGGTCGATGTTGGCCGTGTTGGGGTCCGGCATCAGCAGCATGTCGGAGGCTTCGATGCCCTTCCAGCCGGCGATCGACGAACCGTCGAAGGCATGGCCCGACGTGAACTTGTCTTCATCGAAGTGAGACACAGGCACGGACACGTGCTGTTCCTTGCCACGGGTATCGGTGAAACGGAAGTCGACGAACTTGACTTCGTTCTCCTTCACCATCTTCATCACATCAGCGACGGTCTTGGCCATCAATCACTCCTAGCGGGTAGCAGGTATGGGGGTCTCGGAATTCGGCGGGCGCTGCGGCTGATCGGAAGCCGGCGGCGCATGCACCAAAAGCAGAGCAGGTTTCGTGCCAAAGTCTTGCAGGCGGCTTCCACCCCACGGGGCGGCGGCCCAGCACGGTGCACAGGCCCTGGCGACGCGGGATTATGCGTCGCCCGCCCTGCAGCGCCCTGACGCCGATCTACAAGAGAGGATTCATCTCCCGGGGAGCCGCACCATTGTGGTTCACATCGTGGGGCATCATCGCACCAACTCAGTGCCAATGGATGCACCAAGTTGGACGAGCCCGGCCTTCATGGCCTCGAATGCGGCCTCCAGCGAGGCCGCCTCGCCCTTGACCCCCAGTTCCACATGCCGCCCCCAGCGAGGGTGGTCGACGCTGGGCAGGCTGAAGACTTTCACGCCAGGGAAGCGCGCCTCGATCTCCAGCATCAGCGGCGTGAGCGCCGCTTCCAGCGCGCCGGGCAGGATCAGCGAGCGCTCCAGCACACGCCGGGCGCGGTGCAGCTGCGGATAGCGGGTGTCCAGCACCCACTCCATCATCGGGTGGGCCATCACCGGGAAGCCGGGCACGAAATGCACATCGCCCACGAAGAAGCCGGGGATGCGGTTGTAGGGATTGGGGATGAGGCCGGCGCCCTCCGGGAACTCGCCCATCTGGAAGCGGCGCAGGGTGCCCTCGGATTGCTCGTCCGCCACCGTGCCCTGCTCATGCGCCATCTCCTGGATGCGCTGCCAGATGAGGGCGCGTGCCTCGGGGTGCAGGCGCAGCGGCCGGCCCAGGGCGGCGGCGGCGGCCTGGCGGCTGTGGTCGTCCGGCGTGGCGCCGATGCCGCCACAGCTGAAGACCAGGTCCCCGCTGGCGAAGGCCTCCCGGAAGGCCGCGGTCTGGGCCTCCCGGTCGTCGCCGATGTAGCGGGCCCAGGCCAGGCCCATGCCGCGAGCGCCGAGCCGCTCGATACAGGCGGCCAGGTGCTTGTCCTGGCGCTTGCCCGACAGGATTTCGTCCCCCACGATGATCAGTCCGACCCGCATGGCAGCCCTCCCCTCACTGCGGCGGCAGTTCCGGCACGACCTCCAGCGCCGGCGGCGGCGTCTGGCCCGGCGGCAGGGGATCCAGCAGATCACCCGGCGCCTCCGCGGCACGCGACTGCCTCAGCTCATGCAGGGCCTGCAGGCAATAGTGGGCGAACCACAGCGAGCTGAAGGCGAAGACGAGGGTGTAGAGGAAGACCGAGCCCAGGATCAGGAAAGGCGCCAGCGCCAGGCTCAGCACGCCGAAGGCCCAGATCGCCGTGGGCGCGGCGCCCAGGAAGCCGGTCAGCAGGCCCAGCCCCAGCAACGGCACCTTGTGCTCGGCAAGGATGCGCCGCCGCTCGATGCGCGAGGCATGCTCGGCCAGCACGTCGAAGGCGAAGACGCGATAGCCCAGCCAGCCCCAGATCAGCGGCGGCAGGAACAGGGCCAGGGGCGGAATCAGCCAGAAGGGCATGCTCAGCAGCAGGGCCAGCAGGGCCAGCAGCGTGTGCCCGAGGGACCAGGCCACGCTCAGCCAGAAGGGCGCGCCCTGCTTGCGCTCAAGCCCCGGGAAGCGGCGCTGGGCGACCAGCTTGCTCATGCCAGGCGTCATGAAGACGGCCACCAGCAGCAGGCTGAATACCAGCAGCGCCGGTACGGCCATGGACAGCAGCACCAGCGGCGCGATGGCCGTGCGCAGGCCCTGCAGGCCGACGTGGTCCAGCCAGGTCAGCACCGTCTCGATCAGGCGCCAGGACTCCAGGCTGGCCCGCACGCTGTCCAGGGCGGGCTCCCAGAAGAAGTACATGAGCGCCCAGGCCAGCGGTCCGGCGATCAGCAGGGGCAGCAGGGACAGGCCGATGACGCGCGGATGCAGGCAGTAGGCCGCGGCACGCCAGAAGGCATCGGCCACGCGGGACAGGGTGCTGAGCATGGATCTCCTAGAAGAGGCAGCGCCCGGCCAGGTGCCGGGTCCGCTGGGGTGCTCAGCATAGCAAGGCCGCCGGCGCCCTCGCCGTGCCGACCGTCAGGGGTGCTCAGCCCTGGCGTCGCGCCGGGCGCAGGGCTGCCGCGAGGCGCTTCAGGCCCAGCCACTGCTGCGCCCAGAAGCCGCGGCCGTAGTCCCGGCCGCCCTCCTGCTCGAGCTGGTCGCGCACGCCGGTGGGGTCGTAGCGCAGCTCGAAATTGGCGGTGCCGAACAGCACGTCCCAGACCGGGAAGAGCACGGCGAAGTTGTGGCCGCCCAGCGTGCCCTTGCCGCCCGATTCATGGCCGATGCCGATGGAGTGGTGCAGGCGGTGGAAGCGCGGGCTCACGAAGACCCGCTCCAGCACCGGCCCGAACCACAGGCGCACATTGGCGTGCTGCAGGTTCTCCAGCAGCTGCGAGAAGGCCACCAGGGCCACGAACTGCCCCGGCTCCACGCCGATGAAGCGGGCCAGCAGCACGAAGAAGACATCGCGCAGGATGTCGTCCAGCAGGTGGTTGCGGTTGTCGCTCCACATGCTCATCGAGCGCTGGCTGTGGTGCAGGGAATGCAGGGCCCACCACCACTCGAACTGGTGCTGGGCGCGGTGCAGCCAGTAATTGAAGAAGTCGAAGACCAGCAGGTACAGCAGAAAGCTGACCCAGGGCACATCGCTGACGCCCGGCCACAGCGCGTCCAGCTGCCAGGTGGGCAGGCCGGCCAGGCGCATCTCGCCCGAGACCATGTCCAGCACCGGATCCAGGCTGAAGAACATGGCCAGGCGGAACAGGCCCAGGCGGTGGATCAGGGTGTAGAGCACGTCGACGCGAACGGCGCTGCGGTCCTGCTGCGGCTCCACGGGCCGCCAGCGCTCCAGGCCGCGGATCAGCACCAGCATCAGCAGCACCTGGATCAGGCCGACCAGCAGCCAGCCCGTGCCGTCATAGGCCTCCTCCAGGCGATTGCCCAGGCCCAGGGCAAAGCCCAGGGGCTGGACGACAAGCTCGAACAGCCACTGCTGGGCCTGCGCGAAGAGATCAGAGAACCAGTCCATGCCTGTTGATCAGTGCGGGTCGGTGCGGAATCGTGGGGTCAGGGCTTGCGCGCGGCCAGCGGACGCTCGGCACTGCCGCCGCGCATCAGGCCGGCATAGCGCGGATGCTCGCGCAGGGGTGCGAAGCAGTAGCCCTTGTCCTTGAGGCCCTTCATCAGCGGCTCCAGCACGGCCGGCGCCCAGGCATCCTGGCGGGACCAGATGCCCAGGTGGGCCAGCAGGATGTCGCCCGGCTTGACGTTCTTCAAGGCACGGCTGAGCAGCTGCTCGTTCGGGTAGCGCTCCGAGGGCAGCTCATCGCCGAGGAAGCCGGCCGGGCTCCAGCCCACGTGGCTGTAGCCACAGGCTTTGGCGGCGGCCAACAGGGCCGGCGAGGTCTTGCCGGCCGGCGCACGGAAGATGGGATCCAGGCGGCGCCCGGTCATCTCGGTGAAGCGCTGGGCGGTCTTGTTGAGCTCCTCGCAGTACTCGGCCGCGCTGAGATCGCGGATCCTCGGCGGCTCGACGCCGGCCTGCACCTTCATGCGGAAGCGCCCGTCGGGCAGGTCCTCCATCCAGATGTCGTGCGACCAGGTGTGGGAGCCGAAATCGTGGCCTTCCGCCGCGCGGGCCCGCCACCAGGGCGCCCATTCCTCGTCCAGCGTGCGACCGTCCGACAGCGTGGGCTCGTTGGCCAGGAAGAAGGTGGCCTGCGCGTCGTAGCGCTTGAGCAGGTCCGCCACCAGGGGCGCGACGCCCATATGGCCGGTGTCGAAGCTCAGGAAGACCGGCTTCTCATCGGGTTTGCAGGCGGCCTGGGCCGCCAGGGCGACGGCCAGGGCCGACGCCGCGATCCACTGCTTCATCACTGCCTCGACACATGGTCCAGGGTCCAGACCCCGTGCGGCGACTTGCCCACGTTGACCTGCTTGACGACCTTCTTGGTCTGCAGGTCGATCATGGTCAGCTTGCGGGCCCAGCGCGATGTCACGAGCAGGGTCTTGCCGTCGGGCAGGATCTCCATGTCGTCCGGGCCACCGGGCGCCTTGAAGGTCTCGACCACGGTGAAGCCCTGCAGGTCGATCTTGCTGATGGTGTTGTTGGCGCGGTTGCTGACCAGCACATGGCGCTTGTCGCCCATGGAGCGGAAGCTGTGGGCGCCCTCGCCCGTCAGCAGGCGCTTGACCAGCTTGGGCGTGGGGCCGCTGACGTCATAGACCTCGACATGGCTGTCGCCGGTGAGGGCCACCAGCAGGTGCTTGTCGTCCTGGGTCAGGAAGATGTCGGCCGGCATCTTGCCCACGGGCACCTTCCAGCGCGGCGCCTGGGTGGTGAGGTCGATGGCGGTGATCTCGTCGGAGTCCTGCAGGCTCACGTAGACCACGGTGCTCTTGGTGTCCACATAGAGGTGGCTGGGCGTCTTGGGCGCCGGGATGCGCTTGACCAGCTGCAGGGGCTCCTTGGCGTTCTGCGGCTGCCAGCGGTACAGGGCGATGTGGTCCAGGCGGTTGCCCGCGGTGATGAACCACTTCATGTCCGGGGAGAAGCGCAGGTGGTAGGGGTCGGTGATGCCGTGCAGCACGCGCTGCACCTGGGCGGTGACTGGGTCGATGAAGGTCAGCGAGTCGCCCAGGGCATTGGCGACGATCATGGACTTGTCGTCAGGCGACAAATACAGGTGATGCGGCTCCTTGCCGGTCGGGATGCGGCGCAGCTGGGTGAAGCTCACCGGGTCAATGACGCTGATGTCGGCGTCCAGGGAGTTGAGGACGAACAGCGGGTGCGGGGCGGCCTGGGCCGGGGCCGCACCAGCCAGAAGCGCCAGGGCCAGCAGGGGCCGGCAGAAACGGGACATGAGAATTCCTTGAACCGGGGGCGGCAATCGTCACCGCCATCACCCTCAAGTGTATTCGCCCGCCTGCACGCCCTGCGGTCCGCGGGCCTGCGCTGGATCAAGCCGGAGGCGGCCCTGGCACCGGCCGCCTCCCTTGTTCACTCGTCGTCGCCGCCCAGGATGGAGCCCAGCACGCCGCCGGCGCCGAAGCCGCCCAGCAGGGAGCCCTCTTCCTTGCGGCCGCCGTTCTGCGGAGCCGCGGCGAAGATGCGCGAGGCCAGGCGCGAGAAGGGCAGGCTCTGCAGCCAGACCTCGCCGGGGCCGGTCATCTTGGCCAGGAACAGGCCCTCGCCGCCGAACAGCGCCGTCTTGATCTTGCCCACGTACTGGATCTCGAAATTGACGCTGGGCGTGTAGGCCACCACGCAGCCGGTGTCCACCAGCAGGGTCTGGCCCGGCTGCAGGGTGCGGCGCACCACGGTGCCGCCGGCATGCACGAAGGCCAGGCCGTCGCCGTCCAGCTTCTGCATGATGAAGCCCTCGCCACCGAAGAAGCCGGTGCTGAGCTTCTGCTGCACGGCGATACCCAGGGACACGCCGCGTGCCGCGCACAGGAAGGCGTCCTTCTGGCAGATCAGCGTGCCGCCCAGCTGGCGCAGGTCCATGGGCAGGATCTTGCCCGGGTAGGGCGCCGCGAAGGCCACGCGCTGCTTGCCGCTGCCGTTGTTCGTGTAGACGGTGGTGAACAGGGATTCACCGGTGATCAGCCGCTTGCCCGCGCCCAGCAGCTTGCCGAAGAAGCCGCCCTGGTTGGCGCCGCCGTCACCGAAGACGGTGTCCATGGCGATGCCGGCGTCCATGAACATCATGCTGCCCGCCTCGCCGATCGCCGCCTCGCCGGGGTCCAGCTCGACCTCGACGAATTGCATTTCCGCGCCCTTGATCTCGTAGTCCACGACATCCATTGCCATTGCCAGTCCTCCTCATAAAAACCTTGGCCCGGCGATGTTAACGAATGCAAACCCATTTGCCGCAGACCACTGCCTATACTGCGCCGCATGGACGAGTCGACGACGCAGCCCCGGGGGGAGCCCGTACTGAAGCCGGGGGACAGCTATGTGCAGTCCTTCGCGCGCGGCCTTTCCGTCATCAGGGCTTTCAGCGCCGAGGCCTCTGCCCAGACGCTCACCGAGGTCGCCCGCCGCTGCGGCCTGACCCGTGCCGGCGCGCGCCGCATCCTGCTGACCCTGGAGACCCTGGGCTATGTGCGCACCGAGGGCCGGCTCTTCTCCCTGACTCCCAAGATCCTGGACCTGGGCTTCGCCTACCTGTCCTCGCAGCCCCTGTGGCAGTTCGCCGAGCCGGTGATGCAGGTGCTGGCCAGCGACCTGAAGGAAAGCTGCTCGGCCGCGGTGCTGGAGGGTCAGGACATCGTCTACGTGCTGCGCGTGCCCGCCCGCAAGATCATGAGCGTGAACCTGGGCGTGGGCAGCCGCCTGCCAGCCTGGTGCACCTCCATGGGCCGCGTGCTGCTGGCCGGCCAGCCCGATGCCCAGCTGGACCAGCACCTGGCCCAGGTGAAGTGGCAGCCCTACACCCAGCGCACCGCGATGAACCTCGACGAGGTCCGCACCCGCATCCTGCAGGCCCGCGAACAGGGTTGGTGCCTGGTCAACCAGGAACTGGAAGACGGCCTCGTGTCCCTGGCCGCCCCCATCGTCGACCGCCAAGGCCAGACCATCGCCGCGCTCAACATCGGCGCCCAGGTCAACCGCACCCCGCCCGAGGCCCTGCTGGAAAACGCCCTGCCCCGCCTCCTGGATTCGGCACGCAGCATCTCTCGGCTCCTCCAGATCAAGACCTGACCCCCCCTGCCGGCTTCGCCGGCCCCCCCGAGGGGGGCTGAGGCCGGACACAAACGGCGAGCCGTTTGTGTCCGGCCGAAGGCCAGGCCTCTGGCCTGGCGCGGCCTGCAAGGCCGGCGAAGCCGGTAGGGGGGGTCACCCCATATGCAATCCGCCGTTGCAGGAGAAGTCGGCACCGGTGGTGAAGCCGGAGTCCTCGCCGGCCAGCCAGGCGACGATGGAGCCGATTTCATCGGGCGTGCCCAGGCGCTTCACGGGGATGGTGGCGACGATCTTCTCCAGCACCTCGGGCTTGATGGCACGGACCATGTCGGTGCCGATGTAGCCGGGGCTCACGGTGTTGACCGTCACGCCCTTGGCCGCCAGCTCCTGCGCCAGCGCCATGGTGAAGCCGTGCATGCCAGCCTTGGCGGCCGAGTAGTTGGTCTGACCGGCCTGACCCTTCTCGCCATTGACCGAGCTGATCTGGATGATGCGGCCCCAGCCCTTCTCCACCATGCCCGGCACGACCTGCTTGGTCACGTTGAACATGGAATTGAGGTTGGTGTCGATCACCGCCTTCCAGTCCTCCGGCGTCATCTTCAGGAACATGCGGTCCCGGGTGATGCCGGCGTTGTTGACGAGCACGTCGATGGGGCCGTGCTCGGCGATGGCATTGCTGAAGGCCGCCACCGTCGATTCCCAGTCGGCCACATTGCCGACGGAGGCGTAGAAGGTGTAGCCATCGGCCTTCTGCTCGTCGAGCCACTTCTGGAAGTCACGGCTGGGGCCGCAGCCCGCGATGACCTTGTGGCCCGCGTTGTGCAGCTTGCGGCAGATGGCGGTACCGATGCCGCCCATGCCGCCGGTGACGTATGCAACTTTCTGTGTTTGAGTCATGTGAATCTCCTTCGCCTCCATGGCTGTTCAGGGGAGCCCGGTGTCGGCGCCGCGTCCTACGCGCCATCCGGGCTGCTGTTGTCATTCGAAGAAGACGCGCATTGCCGGAACCCCAGGCTCGCCCAGCCCCCATCAGGGGTCAAGCGGGTTGGCCCTGAGAGCTCCCCGAAATCCCTCCGTGTCAGCGCTCCACGCAGAGCGCCACGCCCATGCCGCCGCCGATGCACAGCGAGGCGATGCCCTTCTTCGCATCGCGACGCTGCATCTCGTGCAGCAGGGTCACGAGGATGCGCGCGCCCGAGGCCCCGATGGGATGGCCCAGGGCGATCGCACCGCCGTTGACATTCACCTTGGCCAGATCCCAGCCCATCTCCTGATGGACCGCGCAGGCCTGGGCCGCGAAGGCCTCGTTGATCTCCAGCAGGTCCAGGTCCTGCGGCGTCCAGCCGGCGCGCTGCAGGGCCTTGCGGGCGGCCGGCACCGGGCCCATGCCCATGGTGGCCGGATCCAGGCCCGCGCTGGCATAGGACGCGATGCGCGCCAGCGGCGTCAGGCCCAGGGCCTTGGCCTTGTCGGCGCTCATCAGCAGCAGGCCGGCGGCACCGTCGTTGAGGCCGGAGGCATTGCCCGCGGTCACCGAGCCGGCCTTGTCGAAGGCGGGGCGCAGGCCGGCCAGGGCCTCGGCATTGGTCTTGCGGTTGATGAACTCGTCCGTGTCGAAGACGATGGGGTCGCCCTTCTTCTGCGGCAGACTCACCGGCACGATCTCGTCCTTGAAGCGGCCGGCGTCCTGCGCCGCGGCGGCCTTCTGCTGCGAGCCCAGCGCCAGGGCGTCCTGGGCCTCGCGGCTGATGGCGTACTGCTTCGCCACGTTCTCCGCCGTGATGCCCATGTGGTACTGGTTGTAGACGTCCCAGAGGCCGTCCACGATCATGGTGTCCACGAGCTTCCAGTCGCCCATGCGCTGGCCCTCGCGCGAGCCGGGCAGCACGTGGGGCGCCAGGCTCATGTTCTCCTGGCCGCCGGCAATGATGATCTCGGAGTCCCCGTCGCGGATGGCCTGGGCCGCCAGCATCACCGCCTTCAGGCCGGAACCGCAGACCTTGTTGATGGTCATGGCCGGCACGGCATGCGGCAGGCCGGCTTTGATCACGGTCTGGCGCGCCGGGTTCTGGCCCGAGCCGGCAGTCAGCACCTGGCCCAGGATGACTTCGCCGATCTGTTCGGGTGCGACACCCGAGCGGCGCAGCAGCTCGCGCACCACGGTGGCGCCCAGCTCCGGGGCGGCGGTCCTGGACAGGCTGCCGCCGAACTTGCCAATGGCGGTACGCGCCGCGGCGACGATGACGATCTCGGTGCTCATGCGGAAATCTCCGAAAAGGGGAATGAGGCAGGCGGCGCGCCAGGCACCGCCTGCGATGCGGGGGTCAGGCCTTGTGCTTCACATAGCGGCCCGGCGCGGGCTCGATGGCCTTGTGCTGGCGATTGCCCGGCGTCTTGGGCGCAGGCTTCATCGCGCCGGCATGGCTGGCCAGCCAGTGCGACCAGTCGGTCCACCAGGAGCCGGGATGCTCGACGGCGGTCTCCAGCCACTGGCCAGCCTCGGCGGGCAGGGCCGCGGTCTTGCCGGTCCAGAAGCTGCGCTTCTTCTTGGCCGGCGGGTTGATCACGCCGGCGATGTGGCCCGAGGCGCCCAGCACAAAGCGCTTCCGGCCCTTGAAGACCTGAGTGCTGCGGTAGGCTGCGTCCCAGGGCACGATGTGGTCCTCGCGCGAACCGTAGATGTAGACCGGGGCCTCGATGGCGCCAAGGTCCAGGCGCTCGCCGCAGACGGTCAGCGCGCCGGGCTTCTTCAGCTCGTTCTGCAGATAGGTGTGGCGCAGGTACCAGCAGTACATGGGGCCGGGCAGATTGGTCGAGTCGCCGTTCCAGTAGAGCAGGTCGAAGGCCGGCGGCGCCTCGCCCTTGAGGTAGTTGCCCACCACGTAGTTCCAGACCAGATCGTTGGGCCGCAGGAAGCTGAAGGTGGTGGCCAGCTCCTGCCCCTTGAGCAGGCCGGGGCCTTTGGGCGCATCGGGGCCGATGCTCATCTCGCGCAGGCGCACCGAGCCCTCGTCGACGAAGAGGTCCAGCACGCCGTTGCTGGCGAAGTCGATGAGGGTGGTCAGCAGGGTCACGCTGGCCGCGGGCTGCTCGCCGCGCGCGGCCAGCACGGCCAGGGCGGTGGCGAGGATGGTGCCGCCCACGCAGAAGCCCAGGGCGTTGATCTTCTTGCTGCCGCTGATGGCCTGCACCGTGCGGATGGCCTGGATGGCGGCCTGCTCGATGTAGTCGTCCCAGGTCCAGCCCGCGCAGGACTCATCGGGATTGCGCCAGCTCACGACGAAGGTGCGGTGCCCCTGCTCCACGGCATAGCGGATCAGGGAGTTGTCCGGCTGCAGGTCGAGGATGTAGTACTTGTTGATGCAGGGCGGCACCATCAGGAAGGGCAGCTCGTGCACCTCCTTGGTCAGGGGCTTGTACTCGATCAGCTGGAAGAAGTCGTTCTCGAAGACGACGTCGCCGGCGGTGGTGGCCACGTTGCGCCCCACCTCGAAGGCGGACTCGTCCGTCTGCGAGACATGGCCGCGCTGCATGTCCGCCCACAGCAGCTGCATGCCGCGGGCGATGCTCTCGCCCTGGGTCTTGAGCGCCAGCTGCTGAGCCTCGGGATTGAGGGCCAGGAAGTTGCTGGGCGCCGAGGCATCGACAAACTGCTGCACCGCGAACTTGATGCGGGCACGCGTCTTGTCATCCCCCTCCACCTGCTCGGCCATGCGCTGCAGGGTCTGGGCATTGAGCAGGTAGAGCTGGGCCGTGAAGGCCGCGACCGGATTGCTGCCCCAGGCCTCGCTGGCGAAGCGCCGGTCCGGCAGCTTGGCGGGATGGCCGGCAGAGGCAGTAACGGCCTGGTTCCACAGCCCGCTGGCTTGGCTGAGGTAGTCCTTCTGCAGGGCTGCCCAGGCATCCACGGGCACCTTCAGGCCGGCGAAGGTCTTCATCGCCTCGCCCATGCCGGCCTGGAAATCGGCGGCCATGTGCTCGGCCATCTTGCCGGCGGCCTCTGCGGCAGCACCCAGGGAGAAGGGATCGGTGGCGGATGCGGCGCCCGCATCCTTGCTCTTGGAATTCATGTGTCTCCTCGCGGAAGGAACGGCCGCCGGGGCAGCGCCGTTCATGACAGTCTCGCACCAGGGTCCGGGACCTCGGGCCGGGCCTCGCCGCCGGGGGGGCTCACGTCGTGAGCCAGCTCGGCAAGCATAGCCAGGCAAGAAGCTTGCCACAGTCCTTGTTGTACGCTTGAAAACTTACCTTCTTATGACGCTCGCGATTCGAGGATCGCGAGGCAAGCCTCCCGCCCCTCTTCCTTCGTCCATGTACCTCATCGCGATCGCCTGGCTCTACGTTGCCCTCATGATGGCCCTGGCCGAAGCCAGCAGTCCGCAGGGCAGCCTCTTCGGGGCCCTCATCACATTCCTGCTCTATGGCGTGGCGCCGATGGCGCTGGTGCTGTACCTCGTCGGCACACCAGCGAGGCGCCGGGCGCGGCACCTGGCCGAGGCCCAGGCCGCGGCATCGGCCCGTGCGCTGGCTCAGCCCGTGAGCGAGCCTCCCGCAGCCTCAGGCCAGGGTGATGGCGGCCACCATGCGCCCGCTGAGCCGCTCCCGCCGGTAGGAAAAGAACCGTGAGGGATCGCTGAAGGTGCACCAGCGGCCACCGCCCTGGCGCGTGACGCCGGCCGCCCGCAGACGCAGCGCCGCCAGCGCCGCCAGGTTGGCCCGCCAGCGCGGCTCGCCCGCCGCATTGGGCTGGTAGCGGAAAAGCTGGCCCTGGGCTGCGCCCAGGTCGGCGCCCGGCTCGACGCCGAAGGCCTCCAGCACGTCCGCCCCCACCTCGAAGGCCTCGGGGCCGATGCAGGCACCGAGCCAGGCCTGGATCTCGCCCGGCTCGCAGCCCGAGGCCTCGCACAGGGCCTGCACGGTGTTCTCGAGCACGCCGCCGGCCAGGCCGCGCCAGCCGGCATGTGCGCCGCCGACCGCCTTTGGTGCAGCGAAGAGCACCGGCAGGCAATCCGCCACCTGAATGGCGCAGCCCAGCCCCGGGATGGTGCTGATGCAGGCATCGGCCTTGGGCACACGTGCCTCCGGACGCGCCCACTCGGGCTTGAGCGTCAGCACCTTGCTGCCGTGAACCTGGGGCAGAAAGACCAGCTGCGCGCCCAGCGCCTCGGCCACGCGCCGCCGGTTCTCCTCGACGGCCGCGGGCTCGTCCTGCACCGCCGAGCCCACATTGAGGCTGGCATAGGGACCGGTGCTGACGCCGCCGGCACGCGTGCTCATGAGGGCGCGCACCTGGGGCGCCTCCCAGTCGGGCCGGATCCAGTCAGGGTGGATCGCCACGCTCATTCAGCGTCCGGGCAGGCCGAGGGCTGGGTCTTGGCGAAGGCGTCCAGCTTCATGCAGGCCTCATGGATGCGCATCACCGTGGGCACGTGGTCCAGGCGAGCATGGAAGCGCTGGGCATTGAAGACCTGGGGCACGAGCAGGCAGTCGGCCATGCCGGGGGTGTCGCCGAAGCAGAAGGCGCCTGCACGTTCCTCGCCCACCAGGCGGCGCTCGACCACCTCCAGGCCGGTCTCCACCCAGTGGCGGTACCAGCGGTCCTTGTTCTCGTCGCTGACGCCCATCTCCTGCGTCAGGTAGCGCAGCACGCGCAGGTTGTTGAGCGGATGGATCTCGCAGGCGATGTCCTGGGACAGCGCGCGGACGTAGGCCCGGTCCAGGGCCTCGCGGGGCAGCAGGGGCGGCTCGGGATGGGTCTCGTCCAGGTATTCGATGATGGCCATGGACTGAGTGACGCTGGCCTCGCCGTCACGCAGCAGGGGCACCAGGCGCGAGGCGGAGACCGCGGCGTAGGACTCCTTGAACTGCTCGTTCTTCGCCAGGTGCACGCTGCGGTAGTCGTAGTCCAGACCCTTGAGCGCCAGGGCGATGCGCACGCGGAAGGAGGCGGAGGAGCGGAAGTAGTTGAAGAGTTCCATGATCGTTCGGATGACGGGTGATGGGCGCCCGAGTGCCGGAGTGCTGCCAGGGGCCGATCCCGGTATGTTGCCACGGGCCCGCTACACTGGATCGATGTTCCTCACCCGACGCTTCAAGCATTGCCCCAGCTGCGGCAGCCAGGTTGACTACCAGGTGCCGGCCGACGACAACCGCGAGCGGGCCACCTGCACCGTCTGCGCGGCCATCCACTACGAGAACCCGCTCAATGTGGTGGGCACCCTGCCCGTGTGGGAAGACCAGGTCCTGCTGTGCAAGCGCGCCATCGAGCCGCGCTATGGCAAGTGGACGCTGCCGGCCGGCTTCATGGAGCTGGGCGAGACCACCGCCGAGGGCGCGCTGCGCGAGACCGACGAGGAAGCCGGCGCCCGCATCGAGCTGCAAGGGCTCTACTGCGTGCACAACGTGGTGCAGGCCGGCCAGGTCCACCTCTTCTACCGGGCACGGCTGCTGTCCCCCGCGTTCAACCCCGGCCCCGAGACGCTGGAGGCCCGCCTCTTCCGCGAGGACGAGATCCCCTGGGACGAGCTGGCCTTCCGCACCGTGCGCGAGACCCTCGTCTGTTTCTTCGAGGACCGCCGCGGCGGCCAGGGCTACGGCCTGCACAGCGCGGACATCCGCTGAAGACCGCGCTGCCTGCCGCCCTGAGGCTCAGGGCTTGATCATCTGCCCCGTCGCCCAGGGGCCGGTGATGCCGTCGATCTCGATGTCCCATAGCGCCTGGGCGTCCAGGCCGTCGTTGACGCCCTCTGCGTAGACCTTCAGCGCCAGGCTGCGCAGCATGATGACCAGGCCGCGCACGAAGGCGGCCCGCGAGGCATCGCCGGAGATGCCGGAAACCACCGCGGCGTCCAGCTTCACATAGTCCAGCCCGGCCTGGTAGAGCCGGTCGACCTGGGCCAGGCCCGCGCCGGCATGCTCCAGACCCAGCACCACGCCCAGCGGGCGGATCTGCCGGCCCAGCTCATGCAGCAGCTCGAAATGCAGCTGCGCGGCCGACTCCCCCAGCTCCAGGCCCAGGCGGCGCGCGGACTGCGGCGACTGGAAGACCAGCTCGCGCAGCCGCGCCACGAAGCCCCCCTCCTGCAGGGACGCCGGCGCCAGGTTCACGCAGCGGGGCTGGCCGTCCTCGGCGATCGCCGTCAGCGCCAGCTGCACGGCGCGCAGGTCAGTCTCGGCACTGAGCTTGCTGCGCAGCGCCAGGGGCAGCCAGCGCGCCGCCTGCAGGAACTCGCCCTGCGGCAGCAGCTGCAGCTGCAGCGGGCATTCCCAGTGCAGCAGCAGGCCCTGGCGGTCCATCACCGGGAAGGGCTGCAGGCGGGCACGGCCGGCGTCCAGACAGTCGCTGATCTGCTGGCGCCAGACGCGTTCGCCCTGGGCCGGCTGGTCTTCGTCCGCCACGCGCTGGAAGGCCACGCAGACGCCCGTGCCCTGCTCGGCGCGGGCCAGCACGGCATCGGCCTCGGCAAACCACTGGGACATCGGCCGGCTGCGCCCCATGTCGACGGCCGCCACGGCCAGGTGCACGCCGCCTTCGCCGCCATGCAGTCCCGAGCGCAGGGCCTCGGCCAGGGCCTGGGCCGTGTCCTCGGCGACGTCGGGCGCGGGCAGCCACAGGGCGAGGTCCGCACCGTTGAGCCGCCCGGCGAGGCAGCCGCGCACCCGGTCGGGGTAGGCCTTGACCGCGCGGGCGATGGCCTGGATCAGCTGGTCGACCTGCTGATGGCCCTGGCGCTGGTTGAGCTCGGCCAGCGAGCACAGGCGCAGCAGGATGAAGCCGCCGCGCACCGGGCCGTCATCCCTGTTGAGCGCGGACTCGAACTCGGCCAGGAACTGCTTGCGCACCGTCAGGCCGGTCAGCCCGTCGCAGTAGGCCTGCCGCTGCAGCACCTGCAGCTGCTCGGCCTGCGCCTCGAACAGGGAGCGGACCTTGGCCACCATGGTGTTGAGTGCGCCGGTCAGGCGGGCGAGCTCGGGAACGCGCGCCTCCTCGATGGTCATGAACTGCCCCTGGACCAGGGCGTTGGCCTGCTGCACCGCGGCGTCCAGGGGTTCGCGGATGCGGCGCAGGCCCAGGGCCGCCAGGCCCACGGCCACGACGCCCACGCCGGCCAGCCAGGCGGCGATGCGCAGAAAGCTCTGCCACAAGGTCTCGTGCGCAAAGGCGCTCTGGCTGCGCACCTCCACGCTGCCCAGGGCCTTCCAGCCGTCCGAGACCTGGGCCACGCCGGGGTGCACGTCCAGCGGCAGCCAGGCGATGAACCAGCCGGGCGCGCCGCCCTGGCCGCCTCGGGCGGTCTTCTCGAAGGCGACCGTGCCGTCTGCCCGCTTCCAGCGCAGGGACTGGTAGGCGCCGGTGTCGAACTGCGCCGAGATCAGCAGGCTCATGAGGCTCTCGTCGCCCTGCTGCTGGGACAGGGCCAGGGCCAGGGCGCCGGCGTTGTCCTCGTTCTTCAGTTGCAGCTGGGTCTGCAGCACCTCGCGCACCGAGCTGGCCGACACCGCGACGCTGGCCATCAGGGCCAGCAGCAGCACGGCGAGCAGCAAGACCGCGACTTGACGCATCAAAGACATGGTGAGTGATTCCCCTCGGCACTGTTCATTAGAAGCCCTCCGCCCTGGCCTTGCCCAGCGCGTCGCGCCATTGCGACAGGCGGGCCGTGGGATTCCCCGCCGGCGCACCGGCCACGCCGCTCCACAGTCCCTCGCTGTTGAAGCTGAAGACCGGTGACAGGTCCGTGCGCGCCGACGCCGGCCGCACCTGGGTCTGCAGGTTGTCCAGGATCAAGGGCTCGGATTGTGGCTGCGCATAGTAGGCCAGCACCATATGCGCCTGCGGCCGGCCATCCAGCATCGCGCGGACGTAGACCAGGCGCAGCTGGGCCGGTTCCAGCCCCAGGGCCAGGAGGCTGAAGTACTTGGCGATGGCGTAGTCCTCGCAATCGCCCCGGCCCTTCTCCAGGGTCTCCAGCGGGCTGGCCCAGTAGTCCACCACGCCCCAGACCTCCTGGTCGTCACGGAACTGGATGCGGCGGTTGTAGAAGTCGTTGACCGCGGCGAGGCGGCCCTCCTCGTCCAGCCCCTGGGCCTTCTCGAGCATCTGCGTGAGGGCCCGCGCGCCGGCCAGGGCCTTGGCCGAACGGCCGGCGGCGACCTCCAGCAGGCGGCCGCTGTCCAGCGCCTGGCTCCACAGGCACAGGCCGGTCAGCAAGGCCATCAGCAGCAGCTGCCGCCCACGCCGCAACGCCGGCCAGGGGCACGCCTGCAGCAGGCTTGCGGCACGGCAGCTCGCAGGGGCTGGGTGAGCGGTCAGCGACAGCAAGGGATGCCTGGGTTTCTCTGCAACGGGGAGGTCGCGGGATGCATGGACCGGGCCAGTATCGCTCGCCCGTCCGCTCCCCCGCGGTGAATCGAGAAGGCGGCGGCCGCCTGACTTCAGCAAGTCTCCCAGAGCGGGGAATTTCCACAGTTTGCGTCAAGTCCCGACACGGGCTGCCCCCGATAATCGGGCGCACCGAGGCCCCCTCTTTGCCGGCCCCCGTCCTTCATGAAGTCTCAAGCCATTCGCCAGGAGCTGGACCAGGCCCGTGCCACCGGTCCCCTGCGCCAGATCGTCATCCCCCCCTGCCCCGAGATGCTGCAGCGCCTGCAGCAGGCCATGCAGGGGCCCGAACCGGATCTCACCGAGGTAGCCCGTATCGCGTCCAGCGACGTGGCCATGTCCGCCACCCTGCTGCGCATCGCCAACAGCCCCCTGCACCTCGCCGACGGCATGCCCTGCAGCGCGGTGGGCCAGGCGATGACGCGCCTGGGACTGGACGAGACCGCGGCCATCCTGACCAGCTTTGCGCTGCGCAATGCCATCCCCGTCAACAGCCCGCACCTCACGCGCTTCTGGCAGCGTGCGGCCAAGCGCGCCCATGCGATGCGCTACATCGCCCGCCAGCTGCCGGGCCTCTCGCCCGACCTGGCCCATACCTACGGTCTCTTCTGCCATGTGGGCATCCCGGTGCTGTTGCAGAGTGTGCGCGGCTATGGCGCGACCATGGTGGAGGCCGGCGCCCGCATCGACCGCCCCTACATCGCCACCGAGAACGCCAATCACAAGACGGATCACGCCGTGGTGGGTGCCCTGCTGGCTCGCGCCTGGAACCTCGCCCCTTCGCTGATGGCGGCGATCCGCCTGCACCATGATTTCGAGTCTCTGGGCGACGCCGACATCGAGCCCGAGATCCACACCCTCGTCGCCGCCGGCCTGATCGCCGAGCACCTCATGCGCCGCCACGAAGGACTGCCCGAAGACGCCGACTGGGCCAGCCACCACCGCCGCGCCATGGACTGGCTGCACATCGACGACGAGGAGCTCGACGTCTGGAACGAAGCCGTCCAGGACCTCCTCGCCGAGGAATAGGCGCCGCCGAAAAGAAGAAAGGCAGGCCAAGAGCCTGCCTTTCGCATTCAGGGCCGGCGCGGGGCCACATCCAGGGGCCGGCGCCGGGCCGCTCCCAAGCCGGCCCACCTGGCATTGAGGGCGGTTCGACGCCGCCCTCAATGCCGTCCTCCGGGGGACCGCCCAGCTTCGCCCGCGTTCAGCAGGGCGAAACTGGGCAAGGGGGCGCATCCAGGGGCCGGCGCCGGGCCGCTCCCAAGCCGGCCCACCTGGCAATGAGGGCGGCTCGACGCCGCCCTCATTGCCGTCCCCCCGGGGGACCGCCCAGCTTCGCCCGCGTTCAGCAGGGCGAAACTGGGCGAGGGGTCAACAGCTCACGGCAGACTTGGCGTGTTCTCGGCGAAGTACTCGTGGCTGTCCGCGTTGTCCAGCGCCTTGGTGGGATTGGACAGCGCCAGGGACTTGGCCGCGCTCTGGCCATAGGCCCAGTCGTCCGTGCCGGCGACCACGGTGAAGTGGGTCATCTCATGCACCAGGGTGCCGCCCTTGGAGTCCGTGCCCGTCATCGGGGCCGACCAGAAGGCGCCGCAGACATAGATCTTGTAGGGCTGGTTGGGATACACGTAGGCATAGGTGCCCGAGTCCTTGCAGCTGCAGTCCAGCACCAGGGCCTTGGTCTTGAAGGCGTCCAGGGTCTTGGCGTAGTGGGACTTGGCCGTGTTCCAGCCCGTGGTGCTGAAGGCACCGAACCAGGTCTTGTAGCGCGTGGTCGCCGAGGGCGTGGCGCTCAGGTAGGTGTAGGCGGACTGCGAGTAGTTGGTCGCCGCGTTCACGGCGCTGGCCAGCGTGCTCTTCTGCGTGGACGTGCAGTTGCCCGTGTAGGAGATGGAGGCGGCCAGCGAGGGGGCCAGCGCGACCTGCGCCTCGGGCTGCTGAGTGCGGCCCTCCAGCCACAGGTAGACCGGGGCGCTGCCGGCATCCGGCGCCAGCAGGGCGGTCTGGCCCGACTGCTGCTTGGCCAGGCCCACGTACTCGATGGCATAGCGGCCGTTCTGGCTCAGGTCGTAGGCACCCGTCAGCTCCACCTGGAAGCTCATGGAAGCACCCGGCGCCAGGCGCACGACTTCGCGCTCGGCAGCGGCGCTGCGCTTCACCAGGCGGCCGGTGTAGGCCACAGGCTCGCCGTCGCGCGTGATGCGGAACAGCGCGGACTCATGCACCTCGCCCGGCAGCTGCGTCTTGGGCAGGAACAGGGGGGTGCGCGAGGTGTTGGTGAGCGTGAGGGTGACGTGGACGTCCACATCGCCCTTCACGACCGGGCTGGCCACTTCCAGACGGACGGACAGACCTGCGGCCTGCGCCGAGACCGCTGCGGTGGCAGCGCCGGCCAGGATTGCCCACTTGACCATGGTTTGGTTCATCGGTGACTCCATCGAGTTAGAGGGGTGCCTGCCCATCACCCCCGTGGTGATGGGCAGGCTGCCGGCGACTCTAGGGAGGCACCTCCGGGGCGCCAACTGTCAGGACCTACAGTCAACGCTGCAGGGGACAGGCATGAAGGGAAAACGATGAGGCAGGTGCGCGAGCTTTCATGACATCTTCGCCCGCCCTGCCCTGCTGGGCGACGGGCCCCGGCGCACTGCGGCCTCAGCTGCCTGCCGCCTCCACGGGCAGGCCTTCGGCCTCCCACTCCGGCAGGCCGCCGCGCAGCCAGTACACCGTCTTGAAACCCTTGGACTGCGCCATCTTGGCGGCCTTGTAGGACTTCCAGCACTCGGCGCCGTTGCAGGCAAAGATCACCGCCTGCGAGGGCTTGAGCTTGTCGGTCTTGTCCAGGGCGCTGAAGTCGTCGAGAGCGGGGTTGAAGGCCACGTCCTTGAGGCTCTTCTCCACATAGGGCAGCCACAGCGCGCCGCGGATGTGGCGAGCCTGGTATTCCTTCTCGATGCGGGTGTCCACCAGCACGGCGCCCTTGGCCTGCAGCTGCTGGGCCTCGCGGGCACTCACGCGGGTCACGCCGGGCAGCTGGATGGGCGTGAAGTGGCCGAGGTCGGCCACGCGCTTGTACTCCTGCATCTCCGGCTTGAAGCGAGCCTGGCTCAGGCCCGTGCTGGCTGGCACCGCGGCGAACCACTGAGCCAGGCGCATGCGGGCCTCGGGCGGCATGTCCTTCTTGACGACCACGCTGAAGCCGCCGGGCACGGGCTCGGAGCTGGCCAGCACCTTGGCCGCCTGGCCGTACTGGCCCTGCCACTCCTTCCATTCGCTCTGGCGCACCACGGTCGCGTCGGCGCTGCCCACCAGCAGCGCGGCGAGGCCGGCCTGGGGATAGCGCTCATGCGCCACGCGCAAGTCCTGCATGGACAGCCCGCCCTGCGTCAGCAGGCCGCGCGCCATGTAGGTGTAGATGGAATCCTGCTGCGGCAGGTACAGGCGCTTGCCGCGCAGGGCGCCGAGGTCCGCCATGTCGGCACGGGCCACCAGCACGAAGGGCTCGGAGCCCTGGGTCGCCCCGAGGAGTTCATAGCCGCGGCTCAGCGCGGAAGCGGCGATCTGCGCCGGGCCGATGAAGAGCTCGTAGCCGCCGCTGCGGGTGGCCCGCATCATGTCGGTGAGGTCTTCGCTGGTGCCCAGGCTGACGGGCTGACCCAGCACCTTGCCCAGGCCGGCCTCCACGCCCTGCTGGGAGACGGTCAGCCCCGCCTTGCGCGCGGTGGGCTCCACCACCACCATGGCGTTGACGCCCGCCTGCGCCTGCCCTGCCAGTTGCAGGCCCAGCAAGACCGCACCCACCACCTGCATGCCTTTTTTATTGCTCATGAACATCCCCAACTGTTTTGATAGGCGCTCAGCGTAGTGGGACATTCGCACACACACTGTCGAATGACGGTGAGTTTTGTTTCAGATCGTCACAGCTGCGTCCTCTAGAACCGGGTCGTGTGCAATCCGTCAACCCCCACAATGCGCGCTGCGCCCTCCGGGCCACGACCATGACGATAAGGAGCCAAGATGAGCCATGACGATCTGATTGCCCGCCGCCGTGTACTGGGGGGTGCTGCCACCGCCCTGGGCGCCCTGGGCCTCAGCAGCTGGGCCCAGGCCCAGGGGGCTTCCCCCGCCGCCCTGCCGCCCGCCAAGCCCCTGCCCGCCTATGCTGCGTGGAAGAACCCGGCCGCCCTGGTGGTGCACAGCGGCACCACCATCGAGACCCGCCGCAGCGCCTTCGGCAGCAGCGTGATCACGCCGGCCCAGCAGCTCTACATCCGCAACAACCTGCCCGCGCCGGACGCCAGCATCCTGGACAAGCGCGACGAATGGACCCTGGAGGTCAGCGGCGTGAAGCAGCCGCGCAGCCTCAGCCTGGCCGAACTCAAGACCCTGGGCCTGGAGACCGTCGCCACCGTGCTGCAGTGCTCGGGCAATGGCCGCGGCTTCTTCCCCAGCAAGCCCAGCGGCACGCCCTGGACCGTGGGTGCTGCAGGCTGCGTGCTGTGGAGCGGCGTGCCGGTGCGCACCGTCGTCGCCGCGCTGGGCGGCCTGGCCGAGGGCGCTGTCTTCCTGACCGGCACCGGTGGCGAGAAGCTGCCCGAGGGCGTGGACCCGCTGAGCGTGGTCGTCGAGCGCTCCGTGCCCATCAAGGCCCTGGAGGACTGCCTGCTGGCCTGGGAGATGAACGGCGAGCCCCTGTCCCTGGCCCACGGCGGCCCCCTGCGCCTGATCGTGCCGGGCTACCAGGGCGTCAACAACATCAAGTACATCAAGCGCCTGTCCTTCGACGCCAGCGAGTCCAAGGCCAAGATCATGGCTCACGGCTACCGCATGACCCCGCCGGGCGCCCAGACCAGCCCGGACCAGGCCTCGGTCTGGGAGATGAACGTCAAGTCCTGGATCAACGGCCCGGCGGCCGACGCCGGCCCGGTGAAGGCCGGCCGCGTGCAGATCCATGGCGTGGCCTTCGCCGGCACCAAGGCCATCGAGCGGGTGGAGGTGAGCGTGGATGGCGGCGACAGCTGGCACACGGCCCGCCTGGTCGGCCCCGACCTCGGGCGCTTCGCCTGGCGCCAGTTCGCGCTGTCCGTGCAGCTGCCGGCAGGCACCTACCAGCTGGCCAGCCGCGCGGTGGACACCGCCGGCAACGTGCAGCCCGCTGACCGCGTCGAGAACGCCCATGGCTACAACAACAACAGCTGGCGCGACCACGCCGTCAAGCTGGTGGTGGCCTGATGGCAAGACCTGACCCCGGCATGCGCCCGTCGCCTGCAGGCCTGTGGTTGGCCCTTCTCGCCCTGCTGGCTGCGGGCCTTTCTCCGGCGGCCCAGGCCGCCGAGGATGCCCAGCTGCAGCGCGGCCGCGAGCTCTTCACGGCCAAGGCCACCCCGGCTTGCGCGGTCTGCCACACGCTGGCCGCCGCGGGCAGCAGCGGGGAGATCGGTCCGGTGCTGGACGAACTCAAGCCGGACGCTGCCCGCGTGCGGCGGGTGCTGCAGAGCGGGCTGGGCGTCATGCCCAGCTACGCCGGCAAGCTGGATGCGGCTGACATGGAAGCCCTGGCCCAGTTCGTCTCGCGCTCGGCGGGCAGCGTCAAGCCCTGACCCCGGGGGGCCGGGCGCCGTGCCGCACGAGCGTTCGTGCAGTAGTGCACGGCGCTGCGGTCAAACCCTGTGCAGGCGCGCCGCCCCCTCTCCCTACGATGCGCGCACTCAGGGAGAGGAATGTCATGTCACGTCGCTGGCGCCTGGGGCTGTTCCTGGCCCTGCTGACCGGATTGGCCGGCCTGAGCTGCTACCAGTACCTGCAGCTCCAGGCGGCATTGCCGCCGCCGCTGCAGGCCGACCCGCGCCTGGCCGAGTACCAGGCCGTGAGGCAGCTGGCCGTTGAACTGGCGCGCCCGATGCGCCGGCCCGGCGCGCAGAACGATGAGGTGATGGCCTTCCGAGCCCGCCAGGAGACCCTGGCCGTACTGCGCGCCTATGCGCTCAACACCCCCTTCCGTTCGGAGCTGCTGCTGGTGGCCGACACCCCCGCATGGACCGAGGCCTGGCAAGGCGGTCCGCAGGCGCGCCGCGTGCACGACGGGCTCTCGGGCCCGGCCACCTGGATTCTTCCGGTCAACAACGGCCAGCGCTGGTCCCTGCAGGTCCGGCGCCTGGAGGACGCCAACCCGACGCCGGACACCCTCGCGCTGAACCGCCATCTGCTGGGCCTGATCGCCAGCAGCGCCGCGCTGGCCCTGGTCCTGGGCATCGCCTGGGGCCGGCAGCTGGGCCGTGCACGCCGCGAGCGCGAGCCCACGGGCGTGCAGCCTGTGTGGGACACCGTGCGCACCGACCTCGGCGCACTGGACGAGGCGGTCAGCGACCACATGCGCCTGCGTGGCGAGCTGGCCCGCCAGAGCGAGGAGCTGGCCGCCGTCACCGAAGCCGTGCGCCAGCGCCGCGAGCAGCGCCGCCGCGAAGGGCAGCCCGCCTGACGTCGCGAGGGCTGGACGCCGGGCGTCCGCCAGCGGCTCGACAATCGCGCCATGCCCGTCGCACTGAACTACCTCTCGCACCGCGAGCGCCAGCACCGCATGGCCGCCCTGATCATCGCCCTGCTTTTCGCGCCGCTGGGATGGAAGCTCTTCGGCCCGCGCGGTGAGTGGGTCACCATCCAGACCCTGCGCTGGCAGCGCGACATCGAGGTCGAGCGCCTGGTCCAGGTCAATGATTCCAGCTGGTGCGACGAGATGCCGCCGGGCGTGCAGGAGATCCAGCGCAAGGTGATGGAGGACCCCAGCGGCCAGCGCGCCGAGCCCAGCCCGCATTGCCGCTACACCGGCCTGCAATGGCGCACGCTGCGCGCCGTGCGCACGCAAGGCGTGCACCCCGAGCCGCCATACTGGGGCTCGCCGGTGCTGGCTCCCCTGCGGCCGGACGAGGCCGGCGCCGAGCGCATTGCCCGGTACAAGGGCATCTACGAGGTGCTCATGGTCGACGCCAAGGAGCGCGACTGGACTTGCCGCGTGAGCCTGCAGCAATGGCAGGCGCTCAGGCCAGGCGAGCAGTTCCGGCTGTTCGTGGACCGCTTCGGCGTGGCCAACTGCAGCACAGTGCCCGGCCCGCGCTGAGCGGACCGGCCGGCAGACGCCGGCCCGGCGCCGTCAATGGCGGACGGTGATGCCGCCCAGCACCAGGGAGCCCCGCAGCTCCAGCTCTCGGCTGGCCTGGGGCAGGGGCTGGGTCTTGTCCTCGATCTGGCCCAGCACCGAGGAGGCCGTGACACGCAGCCGGCAATCCGCCGGCAGGCGCAGCTCCAGGCCGGCCATCACCACAGAGACCTCCAGCACCGCGCGCTGGAAGCCGGCCTGGCTGAGGTCCAGCTCGACGCCCGCCAGCGCAGCCTGCAGCTGGCCCCCGACGAAGTCCTGGGACTGCACGCGGATCTGCTGGCCGCTGAGCACGGCCTTCACGTCGAGCTGGCGGTCGAGGCTGTCCTGGCTGACGCTGCCGAAGGCCTTGCCGAAGACGCCGGCCTGGCCTGGCCGCCGCGTCATCACCAGCACGCCCGCGCCGATCAGCACCAGCGGCCAGAAGTCGCGCCATTCCATGTGCAGCCAGCCCAGGCGGCGCAGCAGCAGCAGGCTACCCACGCCCAGCAGCAGGCCGCCGATGAGCTGCTCGCCCTTGTCGCCCGGCGCGGCCGTCAGCAGGCGCGCGGCGCCCAGGGCCACCAGCAACACCGGCCAGAAGGGCAGGATGCGTCGCAGTTCGAGGAAGTGCAGGTTGTCCAGCAGGAAGGCCCCGCCGGCGAGGACCAGGGTCAGGCCCAGCCACAGCTGGTGGCGGGCGGCGCGTGTCGGTGTGTTGCCGGTGTTCATGCGGTGCCCTCCCCTCGCTCCAGCAGGTAATGAAGGATCTTGGCCACGCCCAGTGCGATCAGCAGCCAGGGCCAGGACTGCTGGAAGCCGAAGCCCTGCCAGCCCGTCTCGCAGGCATAGAACCAGGCGGCGACAGCGCCCAGGAACAGGGCCCGTGTGAGCCCGCGTGCCGAGCGCGCCAGCAGCAGGCTCAGGGCGGCGATCGCGGCGATCACCACGGACCAGGGCGCCTCGAACTGGAACCAGCTGGGCCAGCCATTGCGCTGCACCAGCAGCACCAGGCCGGCCAGGATCAGGAAGAGCCCGAAGCCGCTGCGCCCTTCGCCGCGGTGGCGCCTGCGCTCGCAGCGGCGTCGTGCCCGCCAACTCTGCTGTTCGATCTCCATGGGGTCCTCCAAGCGTCGCCGGGCATCCCTTGCCCTTTTCAAGCCCGGACCATAGCCCCAGGCCTTGCCGCTGTCTTCAGGAATGTCGTGAACCGGCCGCAGGGCGTGACGAAACGCAGGGGCGGACGACGAACGGCAAGCCGCGCCGGTCCGCCCCGGGGAGCGCCCACGCGGCGCCTCAGGGGGAGCTCAGGTGGGGCCCGCCCCGTAAGCCTTGAAGCTGTAGCGCCCGGGCAGCTGCACGGCCACCACGCCATAGCGCCCGGGAGACTCGAACCAGGTGGACGGGTACGACTCCTGCGGCTGCGTGCCCAGGGCGGTCGTCAGGGTGTCCTGGATCATGGACTGCAGGTTGTGCTCGGCGTCCGGCCCCAGGAGGAGCTCGGGCTTCGCGGCATTGAGCGCGCGGCTGAGCTCCCGGACCAGGGTCTCCCGGTTCTTCAGGATGTAGCTGCGCAGGGCCGGGCCGTCGAAGGTGCCCAGCACCAGCTGCACGCGGGGGATGGTCATGGCGCCGGTGCCCAGGTAGATCTCCAGCGGCTGGTCCAGCAGGTCCAGGCTGCGGGCCTCGCGGTCGCGGGCGGCCTCCTGGGCCTCGCGCTCACGCAGGGCGGGCTGGCGCTGCAGCAGGGCTTCCTTGCGGCGCAGCAGGGCCTGCAGCTCCTCTTCCGTGTGTCCCGGGGCGGAGAAGCTCTGGCGCAGGCTGGCCCAGTCGTCTTCCCGGGCCGCCTGGCGGGGCCAGAGCCAGGTCGCCAGGCCGAGCCCGAACGCGAGCACCAGCAGGCCCAGCACCCAGCGCCCGCTCGAGCCCGCGGGCGCAGGCCGGGCGGTGCCGCGCGTGCCTGCCGGGCCTGCCGTCCGTACACGCGCCGCGGCACCCGTGGCCGCCGCTGCAGGCACCGGGCCCGCGGCCCTGGGTGCCGCCGGGGCCTGCTGGGCCGCCAGCCAGTCATCGTAGGCCGCACGCCGGACGGGGTCCGACAGCACGTCATAGGCCTCGGTGATGGCCGCCGCGCGTGCGGCGGCCTCCGGATCATCGGGGCGGCGATCCGGGTGGAAGCGCTGGATCAGGCTGCGGTAGGCCGCACGCAGCACTTCGGGGCTGGCCCGGGCGCTGACTTCAAGGGTGTCGTAGTGGTTCACGGCGCTCAGTCCAGCCTGTCGAAGGTCGTCTTGCTGCCATCCCGCTCGGCCAGGACGAAGCGCCGCGGCTCCGCGGACAGGACGGTGTTGGCATCGTGCGTCACCTGGCCATGGGCATCGCGGAGGGTCCAGATCAGGCGCTGCCCGTCCAGGCGCCAGACACCGTACTGAAGCACGCCGTCATCGGTGCCGCGGATCTCCCAGTCGCCGTTCTCGCGCATCAGCAGCGGCGTGCTCAGGCGCGAGGACTTCCAGGTGCCGACGAACTGCGAAGCCTCGAGCTTCTTCTGGCAGGCCGTGAGGGAGGCGCCGGCAAGCGCCACCACCACCAGGCTGCCGAGGATGCGCAGACGCCGCCTCATTCGTCCTTCATCCGTTCCTTCAACTGGCGCAGGCGCAGCTGCAGGCGCTTGCGGTCCACGTCGTTGTTGCTCAGCGAGATCTCCAGCGCGACCTGCTCGGCCTCGAACTTGAGGCGCTGCTGTTCCTCGCGGGAGGCCTCCATGGCGGCCTGCACATTGCGGCTGGCCTCTTCGCCTCGGCGCCGGGATTCCTCCTCCCAGCGGCGCTGCTCTTCCTCGACGCGGCGGTTCTCGGTGGCGGCCTGGCGCTCGGCGTTCTCCTTGCGACGGCGCTCGGCCTCCATGAGCTCCATCTCGGCCCGGTTGGCGGGCCGCACGCCGTAGGTCTGGTAGTAGTCCTGCAGCATGGCCTGCTCCGCCGCGCGGCGCTCCTGGGCCTCGCGCAGCTCGATCTGGTCGCGCGCGCTCTTGGTCGTGCAGCGGGAGACGCCAACCACCACACCCAGCACCACCAGCAGCAGCACGGCGGAGCTCACCAGGCGGCGCAGGGCCGGCGACCAGTCGCTGAACAGGCCGTCGCCCTGCAGGCTGGACGGGGCGATGTCGGCCCGCACCATCAGGGCGTCGGCCCGCAGGGCCAGGGCGTCGGCGCGCAGGCCCAGGGCGTCGGCCCGGGCACCGGAGACCGAGGACGTGGTGGCCAGGGCACCGCCGTAGGGCACGGCGGCGGCGGCCTTGGCGGCGGCGTCCAGATCGGCGTCGTAGCCCGCCCGCGAGATCGGGTCATTGAGGGTGGTGAACGCCACGCGCAGCAGCTGCACGCGGTCGTTGAAATCCTGCGCCGAGAGGGTCCCCCGCTGGGCCTCCAGTGCATCCAGCTCCAGGCGGTAGCCCGTGCGTACCTCCGTGGCGGTGGCCTGAGGCCGTACGCCCAGCAACTCGTACAGTGTTCTGTTGTCCTTCATTCCCTACCCCATTGGTGCCGTCCGGCACGACTTCGTCGCCCCGCGCGCCAGGATGGCAGGCCCTCGACGTCGGCGTGGCGGGTCGGGGGCAAGTTTAGCGAGGCGCGGGCACCATTCGTGGCGGTCGCCTCACTTTCTGTCGCAGTGGCCGGCCCGATCCTCGGGGTTTTCCAGGAAAGAGGTGGCAGGACCTGCGGGTCTGCCCCTGCATTCAGGAGCCGGCCGCGCCCGCACCCGCGGCGTCCAGCTGGCGCAGCCCCTCGTCCACCGTGTCCAGCCAGCGCCGGTCGAGGTCGCGCTGGCACATGAGGTGGCGCGTGGGCGACTCCACCATGCCGGGCAGCATCACCACCTCCAGCGAGCGTGCCGCCGTGCCGACGTCCTTCAGCAGGTGCTCGGCCTCGTCCAGGTCGGTGAACATGAAGTCCGCATGTCCGCGCAGCAGCATGTGGATCTGGCGCGCAGGCGGCGCGCTCACGCGCAACATGCCCGTCCCGCGCTGGCGCAGCCACAGATCGAGCTGCGGCCCATAGGAGGCGCCGTCGGTCAGCAGCAGGCGCAGCGAGGGGTCCTCGACCATGGCCTGGGCCGTGGGGTACTTGCGCATGCGAATCGCCGCGGCCCGTGTGGCCAGGAAGACGGAGGGCGACTCCCGGTAGATCGGGCTGGAAAACCAGGCAGCGCCCTCGCGCTCCGCCGTCTTGAAGACGCCGACCAGACAGATGGGCTCGGCGCCCTGCAGGATGTCCTGCAGCGACCGCTTCAGCGGCGCCAGGAGCAGGGGCGGCATGGGCAGCTCCGGGGGCCAGACCTTGCGCAGGCGCTCCACCAGGGTTCCCGCGGCACGGCCCTGGGCGTCCGCGTACATCATGGGCGGGATGTCGAAGTAGTGCAGCTCGCGCGGCACCTGCACCTGCACCTGCACCTGCATCTGCACCTGCACCTGCGCCTGCACCTCGGTCGGCCGGAGCAGGCCGGCGAGCAGCAGCAGCATCGGGGCGAGGAGGCGGTTCACGGCGCGAGGGAGGGACCAGCAGAGCCTCAAGTGTGCGCCCGGGGGCAGGCTTTGGAAGTCCCATGAATCGGGGCGCAGGACCGGGCCAGGGCCCGCCATGAACAAGGCCCGGGCCGTTGCCGGACCGGGCCTCCTGCCTTCAGCGTTGCGGCTTACTTCCGTGCCGGCGGCACATCCGTGCAGCTGCCATGCGCCACCTCGGCGGCCATGCCGATGCTCTCGCCCAGCGTGGGGTGCGGGTGGATGGTCTTGCCGATGTCAACGGCGTCAGCGCCCATCTCGATGGCCAGGGCGATCTCGCCGATCATGTCGCCCGCATGCGTGCCGACGATGCCGCCGCCGACGATGCGGTGGGTCTCCTCATCGAAGAGCAGCTTGGTGAAGCCCTCGTCGCGGCCGTTGGCGATGGCGCGGCCGGAGGCGGCCCAAGGGAAGAGGCCCTTCTTGACCTTCAGCCCTTGCGCCTTGGCCTGCTCCTCGGTGAGGCCCACCCAGGCGACCTCGGGGTCGGTGTAGGCCACGCTGGGGATCACGCGGGCGTCGAACTGACTCTTCGCAAGCGCAGCGTCGCCCAGCAGCTCGCCAGCGATGACCTCGGCCGCCACATGCGCCTCATGCACCGCCTTGTGCGCCAGCATGGGCTGGCCGACGATGTCGCCGATGGCGAAGATGTTCGGCACATTGGTGCGCATCTGCACGTCGACGTTGATGAAGCCGCGGTCCGTCACGGCCACGCCGGCCTTGTCGGCGGCGATCTTCCTGCCGTTGGGCGTGCGGCCCACGGCCTGCAGGACGAAGTCGTAGACGCCTTCGCTCTTCGTACCGTCCAGGCCCTCGAACTGCACCTTGATGCCCTCGGGCGTGGCCTCGGCCCCGACCGTCTTGGTCTTCAACATGATCTTGTCGAAGCGGGGCTTGTTCATCTTCTCCCAGACCTTGACCAGGTCGCGGTCCGCGCCCTGCATCAGGCCGTCCATCATCTCGACCACGTCGAGGCGAGCGCCCAGGGTCGAGTAGACGGTGCCCATCTCCAGGCCGATGATGCCGCCGCCGATGATCAGCATCTTCTTGGGCGTGCCCTTGAGCTGCAGTGCGCCGGTGGAGTCGACGATGCGGTCGTCCTGCGGCAGGAAGGGCAGTCGCACCGCGGCCGAGCCGGCAGCGATGATGGCCTTCTTGAAGCGCACCACCTTGCTCGTGCCCGTCTTGTCCTGGGCCGTGCCGGTGGTCTCTTCCACGCTCAGGTGGTAGGGATCGATGAAGCTGCCGTAGCCGCGCACGACCGTCACCTTGCGCATCTTGGCCATCTGCGAGAGGCCGCCGGTCAGCTTGCCGATGACCTTTTCCTTGTGGCCGCGCAGCTTGTCGATGTTGACGGTGGGCGCACCGAAGTCGACGCCCAGGTCCGCCATGTGGCTCACCTCGTCCATCACCGCGGCCACGTGCAGCAGCGCCTTGGAGGGGATGCAGCCCACGTTGAGGCAGACGCCGCCCAGCGTGGCATAGCGCTCGACCAGCACAACCTTGAGCCCGAGGTCCGCCGCGCGGAAGGCGGCCGAGTAGCCGCCCGGGCCACCGCCCAGCACCAGCACGTCGGCCTCGAGGTCGGCGGCACCGCTGTAGCTGCCCGCGGGCAGCGGCGCTGCAGGGGCCGCGGCAACAGGGGCCGGCGCCGGAGCCGGGGCCGGGGCCGCAGCCGGCGCCGGCGCGGCAGCGCCCTCGCTGTCCAGCATCAGGATCACCGTGCCCTGGTTGACCTTGTCACCCAGGCTCACCTTCAGTTCCTTGACCACGCCGGCGTGCGTCGACGGGATCTCCATCGAGGCCTTGTCGCTCTCGACGGTCAGCAGGCTCTGGTCCACCTTCACCGTGTCGCCGGCCTTGACCAGCAGCTCGATGATGGCCACGTCCTTGAAGTCGCCGATGTCCGGGACCTTCACTTCTAGCAATGCCATGTCTGTCTCCATGTCCTCAAGGCGCGCCGATGATGGCACGGCCAGGATGATCAAGCGACGCGCGCGGATCCGGCTTTGCCGGGCCGTCGCGCGTGCCCCCTCGAGGGGGCGCGCGAAGCGCGTAGGGGGTGGTTAAAGAGCGATGCGGCGGAAGTCGGCCAGCAAGGAAGCGAAGTACACGTTGAAACGCGCAGCCGCCGCGCCGTCGATCACGCGGTGATCCCAGCTCAAGGACAGCGGCAGCATCAGGCGCGGCTGGAAGGCCTTGCCGTCCCACTTGGGCTCGATCTGGCTCTTGCACACGCCCATGATGGCCACCTCGGGCGCATTGATGATGGGCGTGAAGTAGCGCCCGCCGATGCCGCCCAAGGACGAGATCGTGAAGCAGCCGCCCGTCATGTCGGCCGGGCCCAGCTTGCCGTCGCGGGCCTTCTTGGCCAGCTCGGCCATCTCCTGGCTGATCTGGACGATGCCCTTCTTGTCGGCATCCTTGATTACGGGCACCACGAGGCCGTTGGGCGTGTCCGCCGCGAAGCCGATGTGGAAGTACTGCTTCAGCACGAGCGTGTCGCCATCCAGGCTGGCGTTGAACTCGGGGAACTTCTTGAGCGCGGCCACGGCGGCCTTGATCATGAAGGCCAGCATGGTGACCTTCACGCCGCTCTTCTCGTTCTCCTTGTTCAGCAGGACGCGGAAGGCTTCGAGGTCGGTGATGTCGGCATCGTCGTGGTTGGTGACGTGCGGGATCACCACCCAGTTGCGATGCAGATTCGCGCCCGAGATCTTCTTGATGCGGCCCATCTCCTTGCGCTCGATGGGGCCGAACTTGGCGAAGTCCACCTGCGGCCAGGCCAGCAGGCCCGGGAAGGCGCCACCGCTGGCTGCACCGCCCGCGGGCGCGGCGGCCTTCTGTGCGGCGGTCTGTGTCTGGCCGGCCATCACGGCCTTGACGAAGCCCTGCACGTCGGATTCCAGCACGCGGCCCTTGGGACCGCTGCCCTTCACTTCCTCCAGCGGCACGCCCAGCTCGCGGGCCAGCTTGCGGATGGTGGGAGAGGCGTGCGGCAGGCGGCCCTTGGCGGCCGAGGGCTCATGCGCGGGCAGCGCCGGCACCGAGGCGCTTGCGGCCACAGGCGCTGCGGCGGCCTGAGCCGGCGCTGCGGCAGGCGCGGCAGGGGCCGGTGCGCTCGCCGTGGGGGCAGCGGCGCCGGCGGCGGTCTGCACCACGGCCAGCAGCGTGCCCTTGGCGACCTTGTCACCCAGCTTGACCTTGAGCTCCTTGATCACACCGCCGTGCGAGGACGGGATCTCCATCGAGGCCTTGTCGCTCTCCACGGTGATCAGGCTCTGCTCGACGCGGATCGTGTCGCCCACCTTGACGAAGACCTCGATCACGCTGACCTCGTCGAAGTCGCCGATGTCCGGCACCACGACGTCAACAAGCCCGCCGCCCGCCGCAGGCGCGGCGACAGGAGCTGGCACTGCCGGGGCAGCGGCAGGCGCCGGAGCCGGAGCCGCGACGGGAGCCGGTGCAGGCGCAGCCGCCGCAGCGCCCGCCCCTTCCACGATCAGCAGCAGGCTGCCCTCGTTGACCTTGTCACCCACGGCGACCTTCAGCTCCTTGACCACGCCCGCGTGCGTCGAGGGAATCTCCATGGAGGCCTTGTCGCTCTCCACGGTCACCAGGCTCTGGTCGACCGAGATCGTGTCGCCCACCTTCACCAGCAGCTCGATCACTGCCACGTCCTTGAAGTCCCCGATGTCGGGCACCTTCACTTCAAGCATTGCCATGCGGATGTCTCCGTTGAATACGTTGCGCTGCGCGGGAGCGATCAGGCGTAGAGGGGGTTGATCTTGTCGGCCTTGATGCCGTACTTCGCAATCGCCTCGGCGACCTTGGCCAGCGGCAGCTTGCCTTCGTCGGCCAGGCTCTTCAGCGCGGCCACGACGATGTAGTGGCGGTTGATCTCGAAGTGCTCGCGCAGCTTGGTGCGGAAGTCCGAGCGGCCGAAGCCGTCGGTGCCCAGCACCTTGTACGAACGACCGGCCGGCACGTAGGCGCGGATCTGCTCGGCGTAGTTCTTCATGTAGTCGGTCGAGGCGATCACCGGGCCGCTGGTGCCGCTCAGCTGCTGGGTGACGTAGGCCGCGCGCGGCGCCTGGGTCGGGTGCAGCAGGTTCCAGCGCTCGGCGTCCTGGCCGTCGCGGGCCAGCTCGTTGAAGCTGGGGCAGGACCAGATGTGGGCACCAACGCCCCAGTCCTGCTCCAGCAGCTCCTTGGCGGCCATGGACTCGCGCAGGATGGTGCCCGAGCCCAGCAGGTTGACCTGCAGCGCGCTGCCAGCCTTGGCTTCGTCCAGCAGGTACATGCCCTTGAGGATCTGCGCCTCGGTGCCGGCCTTCAGCCCGGGCATCGGGTAGTTCTCGTTGAGCAGGGTGATGTAGAAGAACACGTTCTCCTGGTTCTCCACCATGCGCTTGAGGCCGTTGTGCATGATCACGGCGACCTCATGCGCGAAGGTCGGGTCGTAGGAGACGCAGTTCGGGATGGTGCCGGCCAGGATGTGGCTGTGGCCGTCCTCGTGCTGCAGGCCCTCGCCGTTGAGCGTGGTCCGGCCCGAGGTGCCGCCCAGCAGGAAGCCGCGGGCCTGCATGTCGCCGGCCGCCCAGGCCAGGTCGCCGATGCGCTGGAAGCCGAACATCGAGTAGTAGACGTAGAACGGGATCATCACCCGGTTGTTCGTCGAGTAGCTCGTGGCAGCCGCGATCCACGAGGCCATGCCGCCGGCCTCGTTGATGCCTTCCTGCAGGATCTGGCCGGCCTTGTCCTCGCGGTAGTACATCACCTGGTCCTTGTCGACCGGGGTGTAGAGCTGGCCCTTGGGGTTGTAGATGCCGATCTGGCGGAACAGGCCTTCCATGCCGAAGGTCCGGGCCTCGTCGACGAGGATGGGCACCACGCGCGGGCCGAGTTCCTTGTCCCGCAGCAGCTGGGTCAGGAAGCGGACATAGGCCTGGGTCGTGGAGATCTCGCGGCCTTCCGCAGTGGGCTCCAGCACGGCCTTGAAGGTGTCCAGGGGCGGCGTGACGAAGCTCTCGTCGGCCTTCACGCGACGCTTGGGCAGGTAGCCGCCCAGGGCCTGACGGCGCTCGTGCAGGTAGCGCATTTCCGGCGTGTCATCGGCCGGCTTGTAGTAGGGCAGCTTGGGCAGCTCGCTGTCAGGCACGGGGATGCCGAAGCGGTCGCGGATGTACTTGATGTCCTCGTCCGTCAGCTTCTTGGTCTGGTGGACGGTGTTCTTGCCTTCGCCGGCCTTGCCCATGCCATAGCCCTTGACGGTCTTGACCAGCAGCACCGTGGGCTGGCCCGTGCCGTTGTTGTGGGCGGCGTGGAAGGCGGCGTAGACCTTCTCGGGCTGGTGGCCACCGCGGCGCAGCTCGAAGATCTCGTCGTCGCTCATGTGCTCGACGAGCTTGGCGGTCTCGGGGTACTTGCCGAAGAAGTGCTTGCGGACGTAGGCGCCGTCATTGGCCTTCATGGCCTGGTAGTCGCCGTCCAGCGTCTCCATCATGAGCTGCTTGAGCTTGCCGCTCTTGTCGCGCGCCAGCAGCTCGTCCCAGCCCTTGCCCCAGACCAGCTTGATCACGTTCCAGCCGCTGCCGCGGAACTCGCCTTCCAGCTCCTGGATGATCTTGCCGTTGCCGCGCACCGGACCATCCAGGCGCTGCAGATTGCAGTTGATCACGAAGACCAGGTTGTCCAGGCCCTCGCGCGCGGCCAGGCCGATCGCGCCCAGGCTTTCGGGCTCGTCCATCTCGCCGTCGCCCATGAAGGCCCAGACCTTGCGGCTGGCGGTGTCGGCAATGCCGCGGGCATGCAGGTACTTCAGGAAACGGGCCTGGTAGATGGCCATCAGCGGGCCCAGGCCCATGGAGACGGTCGGGAACTGCCAGAAGTCCGGCATCAGCTTGGGGTGCGGGTAGCTGGAGAGGCCCTTGCCATCGACTTCCTGGCGGAAGCTGTCCAGCTGTTCCTCGCTCAAGCGGCCTTCCAGGAAGGCGCGGGCGTAGATGCCGGGGGCACTGTGGCCCTGGATGTAGAGCAGGTCGCCGCCGTGCTTCTCGCTCTCGGCGTGCCAGAAGTGGTTGAAGCCCGCGCCCAGCATGGAGGCCAGCGAGGCAAAGGAGCCGATGTGGCCGCCCAGATCACCGCCGTCCGCCGGGTTCAGGCGGTTGGCCCGCACCACCATGGCCATGGCATTCCAGCGCATGTAGGCGCGCAGGCGCTTCTCGATCTCGATATTGCCGGGGCAGCGCGCCTCCTGGTCAGCCGGGATGGTGTTGACGTAGGGCGTGGTGGCCGAGAAGGGCACGTCGATGCCGGACTGGCGGGCGTGATCGATCAGGGTGTTGAGCAGGAAATGGGCCCGCTCGCTGCCCTCCTCGCCGATGACGGCGGACAGCGCGTCCAGCCATTCCTTGGTCTCGAGGGCGTCGGTGTCTTGGGCGGCTGCGCCTGGGAGGGACTGGGGCTGCGCGGACATGCTGTCTCCTTGCAAATCTCGGTATTGCGATGGTGATTCGCGGTGTTGATGCCTGGCTTCAAGCCCCGCCGATTGCCGTCACAGACGCAGCAATCCCGGGGCCCGCCAATGTTCCGGCCGGAGTGTCGCACAGCAGGGCCAATTTTTCCAAATCGTGCGATAGCGTTTCACATAATGAAATTCAAAGGGATTGCTCGCTGCCCCGCCCCCACGCTGGACGGGATAATCCGCCCCATGTCTTCGCGTTTCGATCTCAAGGCCCAGCTGCGCCGCTGGTCCCAACCCCTGCGCCTGCTGGCCACCACCTGGTGGCGCCGCCAGTCCCCCTCCCGACAGGACCGCTTCGCCACCCTCGGCCCGCTGATCTCGGTGCTCCTGTTCCTGGCGGCCATCATCCTGGCCTTCTGGTATCTGCGTAACGAGGAAATCGAGCGCGAGCAGGAGGCCGTCAAGCGCGACACCGAGATCGCCCAGAAGCAGATCCAGCTGCGCCTGATCGAGAACCAGGAGCAGCTGGTGCGCATCGCCCGGGAGATCGCCACCCGCGCCACCGATACCCATGACTTCAACACCCAGGCCAGCACCTGGGCCCGGGACCGGCCCGAGATCACCCACGTCACCTGGCTCAACAACCGCCGCGAGCGGCGGGCCAGCGTCAGCGCCGCGGGCTACCAGGCGGACAGCCTCATGGCCCTGGAAGGCAGTGATCCGTCCATGCCGGCGGGCCATCCGGGCAGCGCCGCGGAAAGCGCCTTCCAGCTGGTCAAGGAGCGCCGCCAGCCGGCCTATTCCCAGGCCTTCAGCGACGCCAACAACACCATGGTCTTCCAGGTCCAGGTGCCCCTGATCGACCGCACCGGCTTCTCCGGCGTGCTGATCGCCGAGTACACCGTGGAGGGCCTGCTGCGCTACTACGTGCCCTCTGACGTCGCCGTGCGCCACGCCATCGCGGTGCTGGACTCGCGCGACATGATCGTGGCCAGCACCGTCACCCCCATGCCGGGGCAGAAGCTCAAGAAGCCCTCCATCTTCCACGAGGTGCCACTGGCACCGGCCTTCAACGGTCTGGTGCTGCGCGGCCAGGGCTACCGCACCTCGGTCGGCCTCATCTCCAACACCCTGTTCTGGATGGTGGTGGCGCTCTCGGTGCTGACCGTCTGGATGCTGCTGGGCACCTGGAAGCACATGCGCCGTCGCATGCAGGCCCAGAACGCCCTGATCAACGAGACCAACTTCCGCCGGGCCATGGAGAACTCCATGCTCACCGGCATGCGCGCCATGGACATGGAATCGCGCATCTCCTACGTGAACCCCGCGTTCTGCGCGATGACGGGCTTCTCGGAAGGCGAGCTGATCGGCCGCAAGCCGCCCTTCCCCTACTGGCCGCCCGATCGCTACGAAGAGAACGCCCGGCTGCTGCAGCAGGAGATCCAGGGCCGCAGCCCGGCCGGCGGCGCCGAGGTGAAGGTGATGCGCAAGGACGGCACCACCTTCGATGCCCGCATGTACGTCTCGCCCCTGATCGACCCCAAGGGCAAGCAGACCGGCTGGATGACCTCGATGACCAACATCACCGAGGCCAAGCGCGTGCGCGACCAGCTCTCGGCCTCGCACGAGCGCTTCACCACCGTGCTGGAAGGCCTGGACGCGGCCGTGTCCGTGCTGTCGGTCCAGCAGGGCGAGCTGCTCTTCGCCAACCGCAGCTACCGTCTCTGGTTCGGCGCCGATCCGAAAGGCCATGCCATGCTGGCCGGCGGCAAGCTGGGCCGCAGCAAGGAGGACCCGGACCACGATGAAGAGGTCGACGACTACTCCGGCCTGCCCGCCCAGCCGCTGATGGAAGTGGGCTCGGACCCGCGCGAGGTCTACATCGACAGCCTGGAGATGTGGTTCGACGTGCGCGCCCGCTACCTGCAGTGGACCGACGGCCGCCTGGCCCAGATGCTCATCGCGACCGACATCACCGCACGCCGCCGCGCCGAGGAGCAGGCCGCCCAGCAGGCCGAGAAGGCCCAGGTCACCAGCCGGCTGATGACCATGGGCGAGATGGCCTCCAGCGTGGCGCACGAGCTGAACCAGCCACTGACCGCCATCACCAACTACTGCAATGGCATGGTCTCGCGCGTACGCAATGACCAGATCGGCAAGGACGACCTGCTGGCCGCGCTGGAGAAGACCGCCAAGCAGGCGCAGCGCGCGGGGCAGATCATCCACCGCATCCGCAACTTCGTGAAGCGCAGCGAACCGCAGCGCGCGCCCTCGCAGGCGCATGACATCGTCGAGGATGCGGTCGAGCTCGCGGGCATCGAACTGCGCCGGCGCAATGTGGCCATCCACACCTACGTGGCCCAGCGCCTGCCCACGCTGCTGGTGGATCCCATCCTGATCGAGCAGGTGCTGATGAACCTGCTGAAGAACGCCGCCGAGGCCATCGACAACGCCGGCCTGCCGGTCTCGCGCCGCCACATCGAGCTGCGCGTGGTGCCCAAGCACACGCCGGAGCTGGGGGCCAATATCGAGTTCTCGGTGACCGACATGGGCCCGGGTTTGCCCGAGGAAGTCATCGAGCGCATGTACGAGGCCTTCTTCTCGACCAAGGCCGATGGCATGGGCATCGGACTAGGGTTATGCCGGTCCATCGTGGAGTCCCACCAGGGCCGGATCCGTGCCGAGAACTTATACAATGGCTCGGCGATCGTGGGGTGCAGGTTCGCCTTCACCATCCCCGTCGAAATCCCGCGCCACGAGGCGCCGGGCACAGCCCAAAACACTGCAGAGACACCATGAGCCTGATTCCGAAGAAGGGTACCGTCTACGTTGTCGATGACGATGAAGCGGTGCGCGATTCCCTGCAATGGCTGCTGGAAGGCAAGGACTACCGCGTGAAGTGCTTCGATTCCGCCGAGTCCTTCTTGAGCCGCTACGACCCGCGTGAAGTGGCCTGCCTGATCACCGACGTGCGCATGGACGGCATGAGCGGCCTGGACCTCCAGGACAAGCTGCTGGAGCGCAAGAGCCCCCTGCCCGCCGTGTTCATCACCGGCCATGGTGACGTGCCCATGGCCGTCAACACCATGAAGAAGGGTGCGATGGACTTCATCGAGAAGCCCTTCAAGGAAGAGGAGCTGCTGGCCCTCGTCGAGCGCATGCTGGAGCAGGCCCGCGTGGAGTTCTCGCAGCACCAGGAAGCGGCCAGCCGCGAGGCCCTGCTGTCGCGCCTGACCACCCGTGAAGCCCAGGTGCTGGAGCGCATCGTCGCCGGCCGCCTGAACAAGCAGATCGCCGACGACCTGGGCATCAGCATCAAGACCGTGGAGGCGCACCGCGCCAACATCATGGAGAAGCTCAACGCCAACACCGTGGCCGATCTGCTCAAGATCGCCCTGGGCGCCTCGGCCCAGGCCAAGGCCTGAAGCTTCACCCCATCCCAGGAAAGCCGCTGAAGTTCCAGCGGCTTTTTGCATTCTCCGGAGCCTTTCCCCCATGACCGCAACCCTCATCGACGGCGTCGCCCTCTCCAAGCAACTTCGCACCGAGGTGGCGCAGCGCGCCGCCGCCCTCGCACCGAAGGGCATCAAGCCCGGCCTGGCCGTGATCCTGGTCGGAGACAACCCGGCCAGCCAGGTCTATGTGCGCAACAAGGTCAAGGCTTGCGAAGACGTGGGCTTCCATTCGGTGCTGGAGAAGTACGAGGCCACGATGAGCGAGGCCGAGCTGCTGGCCCGCGTCGAGGCCCTCAACAACGACCCGTCCATCCACGGCATCCTGGTGCAGCTGCCCCTGCCTGACCACATCGACGACCACAAGGTCATCGAGGCCATCTCGCCCCTGAAGGATGTCGACGGCTTCCACGTGGCCTCGGCCGGTGCGCTGATGGTCGGTGAAGCCGGCTTCAAGGCCTGCACGCCCTACGGCTGCATGAAGATGCTGGAGAGCATCGGCATGAAGGACCTGCGCGGCAAGCATGCCGTGGTGATCGGCCGCTCCAACATCGTGGGCAAGCCCATGGCCCTGATGCTGCTGCAGGCCAATGCCACCGTCACCGTCTGCCACAGCGGCACGGCGGACCTCGCCGCCATGACCCGCCAGGCCGATGTGGTCGTTGCCGCGGTGGGCAAGCGCAATGTGCTGACTGCGGATATGGTCAAGTCTGGTGCCGTGGTGATCGACGTGGGCATGAACCGCAACGACGAAGGCAAGCTCTGCGGCGACGTGGACTTCGACGGCGTGCGCGAGGTGGCGGGCTGGATCACGCCCGTGCCCGGCGGCGTCGGCCCTATGACCATCACGATGCTGCTGGTCAACACCATGGAGTCGGCCGAGCGGGTGGCGGCAGGCCGCTGAGCGCCTGAGCGCCGCCGCAGCTGGCAGCTGCACCGCAAGAGCACCCGAGACACCGCAAGAGGCCCAGCGCCCAGGGAGAACCCGTGAACAACCCGCTGCTCAGTACCGCCCCCCTGCCCGCCTTCGCGAGCATCCGCCCCGAGCACATCCAGCCGGCCATCAGCGAACTGCTGGAGGCCGCCCGCCGGGCCCAGGCCGAGGCGACCGCGGACACCACGCCGGCGGACTTCGACACCCTCGAGCGCGTGCTGAGCATTGCCACGGAGCGCCTGTCGGTGTCCTGGGGCGCCGTCAGCCACATGAACTCGGTGGCCAACACGCCCGAGCTGCGCGAGGCCTACAACGCCATGCTGCCGGCCGTCACCGAGTTCTACACGAGCCTGGGCGCCGACGAGACGCTGTTCGCCAAGTACAAGGCCATCCAGCGGGCGCAGGGGGCGACGCTGAACCCCGCGCGCCAGCAGGCCCTGCGCCACTGGATCCGCGACTTCGTGCTCTCCGGCGCCGACCTGCACGGCGAGGCCAAGACCCGCTTCGCCGCCATCCAGGAGCGCGCCGCCGAGCTGGGCCAGGCCTTCAGCGAGCACGTGATGGACGCCACCGACGGCTGGGTGCACTACGCCAGCCCCGCCGAGATGGCCGGCGTGCCGGACGACGTGCTGGCCCAGACCGCCCAGGCCGCCGAGGCTGACGGCAAGCCCGGCCTGCACAAGATCACCCTGCACTTCCCCTGCTACCTGCCGGTGATGCAGTACGCCAGCCACCGGCCGCTGCGCGAACGCGTCTACCGTGCCTACGTCACCCGCGCCAGCGAGCTGGGCGACAAGCCCGAGTGGGACAACAGCGCCCTGATGCAGGAGATGCTGGCCCTGCACCAGGAAGAGGCCGCGCTGCTGGGCTATGCCAACTACGCCGAGGTGTCCCTCGTGGCCAAGATGGCCGAGTCGCCGGCCCAGGTGATGGCCTTCCTGCGCGAGCTGGCCGCCAAGGCCCGCCCCCATGCCCAGCGTGACCTGGACGCTCTGCGCGCCTTCGCCCGCGAGCAGCTGGCCGCCGAGTTCCCCGATGGCCAGCTGCAGGCCTGGGACCAGGCCTATGTCTCCGAGAAGCTGAAGATGGCCCGCTACGCCTTCAGCGACCAGGAGGTGAAGCAATACCTGACCCTCCCTCGTGTGCTGGAGGGCCTGTTCAGCATCCTGGAGCGCGTCTTCGGCGTGCGCCTGATCGCCGACACGGCCGAGGTCTGGCACGAGTCCGTGCGCTTCTACCGCCTGGAGCGCCAGGGTCAGCTGATCGGCCAGGTCTACCTGGACCTCTACGCCCGCACCGGCAAGCGCCCCGGCGCCTGGATGGACGAGGTGCGCGGCCGCTGGCGCCGCCCCGAGGGTTCGCTGCAGCTGCCGGTAGCGCACCTGGTGTGCAACTTCGCGTCGCCGGTGGGTGACAAGCCCGCCCTGCTCACGCATGACGACGTCACCACCCTCTTCCATGAAGTCGGCCATGGCCTGCATCACCTGCTGACGCGGGTTGAAGAAGCCGGCGTCTCCGGCATCTCCGGCGTCGAGTGGGACGCCGTGGAGCTGCCCAGCCAGTTCATGGAGAACTTCTGCTGGGAGTGGGAGGTGCTGCAGCAGCTGTCCCGCCATGTGGACAGCGGCGAGCCCCTGCCCCGCAGCCTCTACGACAAGATGGTGGCCGCCAAGAACTACCAGGCCGGCCTGCAGACCCTGCGCCAGATCGAGTTCGCGCTCTTCGACATGCGCCTGCATGCCGAACCCGGCAGCGAGACCCGCATCCAGCAGGTGCTGGACCAGGTGCGCGCCGAAATTTCCGTCAACCCGCCGCCGGCCTTCAACCGCTTCCAGCACAGCTTCTCGCACATCTTTGCGGGCGGGTATTCTGCAGGTTATTACAGCTACAAGTGGGCCGAGGTGCTCTCGGCCGATGCCTGGAGTGCCTTCGAGGAAGAAGGCGTGTTCAACCCGGCCGTGGGCCAGCGCTACCTGGAGAACATCCTGGAGGTGGGCGGCTCGCGCGACGCCATGGACAACTTCAAGGCCTTCCGCGGCCGCGAGCCCAGCATCGACGCCCTGCTGCGCCACCAGGGCATGGCGGCCTGAGCGGGCGCTCCGCGCCGCGCCTGCCGGGCACGCAGTGCGCAGGCAGGCACGGGGCACGCCGGACCGGCGGCATGGCCCCATGGGATGGATGCTGTGGCCGAAAGCCCTGTGGGCGGGAGCCTGCCGCCGGGATCAGCTCGACGGGCTTGTGGGATGGGGCCGGTTGGATGGACCCGGTCTGGTGGGCCCGGTCTGACGGACGCCTGATACGTGGCACGCAAGACGTGACACGGACTACATGACACGGTATTCGGGGTCACCGAAAAGCGGGTCATGGAACAGCGGGAGCGGTTTGAGTCGCTCGGCCTGGAGCGTGCGCATGGAAGACCCGGTTCGCACGCCCCCCGGGGCGGAAGGCTCAGCTCGCCAGGTCCAGCGCCGTTCCCGGTTCCAGGCCCAGGCGGCGCGCCATGCCGGCGCGGAGCTTGAGCACGGAGCGCGCCTGCTGGCAGCGCACGGTGCGCCAGGGCCGCACGCCGGTGACGATGCGCGCCACCGTGCCGTCGGCGTTCAGGAAGACGGCGTCCACCGCCTGGTTCATCCACCAGGTGGACAGGGTTCGGCTGGGCGCAATCCACAGCCCGTAGCTCTTGGCCTGCCCGTAGGTGGGCAGGGGTTCTCCGATGGGACGCCGCCACCAGGGCAGGGTCTTGTGCACGTGATAGGGCGTTGCCTGCCCGTCCACATGCAGGGCAATCGTGGCCATTCCAGTCTCTCCTCGCTGCGTCCTGCGCCGGGGCTTCTCTCTCGAGCCCCTGTGCGGCAAGGCCTTGCTCTCAGGCAGCCCTCCCCGGCTGCCGCGTTCCCGCGGACGTGCCGGCGGGAGAGGGAAGATAGCGTGGCCCTCCCGCGCTGTCCGTCAGCAGCGGTGAACAGAGGTAAGGGAATGTGGAGGGCAGATGACAGCGCCGCGGACCCGGGCTTCAGTCCAGCGCCAGACGCTGCTGCAGGCGCTGCAGCGCAGCCTCGTCGCGCCGGCCCTGGGCGCAGCTGCGCCCCTGCTGGCAGCGCACGCCGCCCTGCCCGGGCTGCAGCACGATGCCGGGTCCGGCCTCGCCCCGCCACTGGGCCTGCACGCCCTTGCTGCTGAAGGGCTCGCTGGCTGCGGCGCTGCCGTCGGGCGGCTCGCGGGACTCTACCGCCACCTCGCCGCTGAGCACATGCACCTGGGTGGCCTGGCGGCCGTCCACCTCCACCAGGAATTCCGTGCCGCGCACGGCGGTGACGGCGCTGGGCGTACGCACCTGCCAGTGGCCGCCGGCCACCGGGGCCACCTTCTGGCCCAGCAGGCCCAGCTTCAGCAGGAAGCTGGCCATGCGCGGCTGGCCCGCCATCGCCTCGAAGTGCTCGACCAGCAGGCGGCTCTGTTCGGCCATCACGAGCACGGAGTCGTCTGCACAGTGGAGCTTGAGGCGGGCGCCCTTGGCCGTGCGCAGCTCCATGCCCACCGGCACTGCCAGGCCCGCCTGCACGGCGCCCTGCCGGGTGCCCTGCTGCCACTGCGCGCTGCCCTTGAGCGAGCGCACCTCGCAGGCCGCGGTGGACGGCTCCGTTGCCGCGGCCGGGCCGGCCCAGCCCAGCAGGGCCAGCAGAGCCAAGGCGGCCAGCGCGGCCCGAGGCGCAGGTTGGCCGGGCATGGGCGTCCACAAGAAAACTGGCACGAGGCGCATGGACTTCTCCTGCAGGGGACTGCGGCAAGTCTAGCCCGCTCGCCCGCGGCTGCGCAGGCCGCCAATGCGGGGGGCGATGTCGCCGGTTTCCCTGCCATCGCCGCCTTGCCGCGGCGCGCTGCGCGGGCGCAGAATTCCCGCAGCTCGCCAGAGATCTGGCCGGAGGTGCCCGCATGAACGCCTCACCCGCACCGCGCCTGCTGCGCAGCGCGCTCCTCGCGGCCCTGCTGCTGGCGATGGTCGCCTCGCCGCCCCTGCAGGCCCAGCAGTCGGCCAATGCGGCGCTGGACCAGTGCATACGCGGCCAGCAGCGCGGCAGCGGCTTGCTGGGCGGTCTGCTGGGCGCGCTGGGAGGCCTGGGCGTGCACCTGGGTCGGCGCAGCGAGGACCGCAGCAACGAGCGCGGCGGCGTCAGCGTCAGCGTGGGAGCCGGCACCGGCGGCGCCCTCGGCCTGGCCTCGGCCTATTTCAATGCCGCCGCGACCTGCTTCAGGAAGCACCCGGAGTGGCTGCCCGAGTCCCGCCTGGAGCGCGGCCAGGACGTCGACGCCCTGGCACGCGAGACAGACTACCGGCCAGAGCAGGGCCTGCTGGCCCGCAGCACCCGGGTCGAGATGCCCGCCCAGGCGCGGCCTGACAGCGCGGTGGAGGTGCGCAGCCGCTTCATCCTGCTGACGCCCGACGGTGCCGAGGCCGCCGTGCAGATCGAGCGCCTTCTCTTCGCCGTGGTGGAGGGCCAGGAAAGCGCCCTGCCCCTGCCCGCCCAGGCCCAGGAGCAGCGCGTGCTGCCGCCGGGCGAGCACCTGGACCTCGTGCGCCTGCCCATCCCCAAGGACGCGCCGCTGGGCACGGTCTACCGGCTCGAGTTCCGCATCCGCGCCGGCGAGCTGCCGGCCTCCAGCGCGCAGGCGCAGGTCCAGGTGATCTGAGGCCGGGCGATGCGACGCCGCGCGCTGCTGGCCCTCACCTCGCTGCCCCTGCTGCCGCTGGCGGGCTGCGTCTCGCCCCAGCAGGTGCGCGGCTACGAGCGGGCCTACCTGGCTCATCAGCTGAGCGAACCCCAGCTGGCGCAGCTGCAGGCCCGGCTGCGCGCCGAAGGCCTGGCCGAGGCCCGCGTGGCCCGGGACGCCGTCGGTCGCGCGCAGCTGCAGGGCCGCTATGCCAGCGAGGAACAGGTGGAGACCGCCTTCGTGCTGGCCCAGGCCCTGCTGGGGCCGGCGGCGGTCTCGCCTTTCTATCCGGAGGACATCACCGAGCGGCGCTGGGAACGCGAGGCGGCGCTGGCCCTGCAGGCCCATGCCCAGGCCCGCCAGCGTCAGGCGCCGCCCTCGCGCCGGCGCGCCCTGCTGATCGGCATCAACCAGTTCCTGGACGATCGCCACCTGCGACCACTGCAGGGCGAGGACGACGCCCGCCGCGTGCAGCAGTACCTCGCCCGGGCCGGCTACGAGACCACCGCGCTGCTCGGGCCCGAGGCCACGCGCAACGCCATCGAGTCGGCCATCGCCGCCCTCGGCCGCGCGCTGGGCAGCGACGACGAGCTCTTCATCTACGTCTCCAGCCACGGCGCCCTGCCCCTGCCCGGGCCGGCGGGCGGAGACGACCGGCGCATGTCCATCGTGGCCTACGACTCCGGCGATGCGCTGGGGCCACGCAGCCGCGACGCCGCCGAGTACCTGCTGCGCCTGCAGCGCAGCAGCGTGCGGGACAGCCTGCTGCAGGACCTGGCCCAGCGGCCCAGCCGCCAGACCCGCGCCCTCATCGACACCTGCTACAGCGGCGAGATGCTGCAGTCCCTGCGCCTGGAGCCCCTGCCCGCCGGCCTGGCGGAGCAGCGCGAGGGCATCGCCCTGCAGCCGTGGGCCGCCACGGCGCGTGCCCAGCGTTCGCGCTACACCCTGCTGACGGCCACCAGCCCCGGCGAGCTGGCTCTGGGTCCGCCCCCACGCGAGGGCAGCTTCGAGAGCCCCCTGCGCAGCGGCCGGCGCCTGCGCGGTTCCTTCTTCACCCAGCTGCTGTTCGAATGCCTGGAGCAGCGCCAGGGCCTGCTGCAGGAGGCCTTTGCCGATGCCGAGCGCCTGACCGCGCAGCTGGCCCGCCAGGTCAGCGCCGGCCGGCTGACGCAGACGCCGCGCCTGCTCAGCACCATGGCACGCGGCCAGGACCGCCTCTGAGGCCGGGCCGGCTCAGGCGCGGGCCAGCCATGCTGTGGCCTGGGCTTCCGGCAGGGCCTTGGCGAAGAGCCAGCCCTGCCCCACCTGCACGCCGAGCCGGGCCAGCAGCTCGGCCTGCGCCTCGTCCTCCACCCCCTCGGCCAGAGTCTGCTTGCCCAGGGCCAGGGCCAGGCCCACGATGGTCCGCACGATCTCCTGCGCCTCCAGACCGGCGGCCAGGCGCATCACGAAGCTGCGGTCGACCTTCAGCGTGTCGAAGGGGAAGCGGTGCAGATAGGCCAGGGAGGAGTAGCCGGTGCCGAAGTCGTCGATGGAGAGCTTGAAGCCCATCACGGAGAGCTGACGCAGCAGCTCGGCGCTGCGGGTGGGGTTGGCCATGGCCATGCTCTCGGTGACCTCCAGCTTGAGCTGCCGGGCGGGCACGGCACCGAGCGCGGCCAGGGTGTCGCGGGCGTCGCGCAGCAGCTCGTCCTCGCGCTCCAGCTGCACGCCGGAGACATTCACCGCGATCTCGCCCTGGAAGCCCTGCGCGGCCCAGCGCTGCAGCTGCGCCGCGGCCTCCAGCAGGGTCCAGCGGCCGATGGCGGCGATCTGCCCGCTGGCCTCGGCCACGGGGATGAAGTCCCCCGGCATGATCAGACCGCGCTCGGGATGCTGCCAGCGCAGCAGGGCCTCGAAGCCCAGCAGGCGGCGATCGGACAGGCGGATGAAGGGCTGGTAGTGCAGCTGGAACTGCCCGCCTTCCTGCAGGGCCCGCTCGATCTGCTCGCGCATCCAGCGCCGTGAGTGCTCGACCAGCTGCTCGGCCGCATCGAAGGCATGCAGATGGCCGGGCCCCTGGGACTTGGCCCGGGCCAGGGCGGACTCGGCGGCGGCGAGCAGCTCGTCGACCTCCCCCGGCCCCTGGGCCTGGTGCGCCCAGCCCACGCAGGCCTGCAGCTGCACCTGCTGCACCGGCAGGGCCGGGGTGTCGCCGCCCATGGACACCGGCGTCGCACCGATCTCGAAGGGGGCCGCCAGCTGCTGCAGCGCCCAGACGGGCCAGCCACCGGGGGCGCCACCGCCCGGCTCCAGCGGCCCGCTGAAGCCCAGGCCGAACTCGTCGCCCGACAGCCGGGCCAACAGCAGGCCCTGCCCTTGTGCACGCGCCATCACCTCGGCCTCGCGCAGGCGCCGGGCCAGCTGGCGCAACACCTCGTCACCGGCCAGGGGGCCGTGGACCTCGTTGAAGCTGCGGAACTCGTCCAGGCCCAGCATCAGCAGGCCCAGCTCGCGCCGGCCCGGAGCCAGGCTCATCATCTGAGCCAGCTGGGTGCGAAAGGCCGTGCGGTTGGGCAGGCCGCTGAGGCGGTCATGCAGGGCGTCGTGGCTCAGCTGCTGCTGCAGGCGCTGCTGCTCGCTGATGTCACTCAGCGAGCCCGCCATGCGCAGCGCCCGCCCGCCGCGCGGCTCGCGAATGGCCGCGCCCTTGAGCAGGAGCCAGCGCTGCTGGCCGCCCTGCTCGAACTGCAGCACCTGGTGCAGTTGCAGGCTGCGCCCCTGCAGATGGGCCTCGATGGCGGCCTGCAGCCCTTCCCGCGCAGCCGGCGCCAGGGGCTTGCCGAGGGTGTCGATGCCTTGCGCCTCATCTGCGGCCAGGCCCAGCAGGGCGAGGCAGCGCGGCGAGAAGTGCACGCTGCCATGGACCAGGTCCCAGTCCCACAGCCCGTCGTTGGCGCCGCGGGCGGCCAGGGCATAGCGCTGCTCGCTCTCACGCAAGGCCTGCAGGGCCTGGCGGCGCCGGGCCTGTTCGCTGAGGCCCCGGATGAAGATGGCGCCCAGCGAGGCCAGCACCAGGCTCAGCAGCGGCAGGCCCAGGTCCAGCACATGGTGGCGCGCCAGGCCCCACTGCAGGGCCAGGGCCAGCGCCAGCAGCAGGACGGCCTGCAGCGCATAGGCGCGCCACAGGCCCAGCCGCGCCAGGCTCAGGCCCACCAGCAGGGGCAGGCCCAGCATCAGGCCCATCTCCATCAGCGCGGCCAGCGGCGGGTGGCGCAGCACGCGCTGGCTCAGCAGGTTGTCCACCGCAGTCGCCAGACGCTCGACGCCCGGCAGGCCGCCGTCGAAAGGGCTGGGGAAGGCGTCACCCGCGCCCAGGGCCGTGCTGCCTAGCAGCAGGATGCGGTCGTGCAGGCGCTCGGGCGGCACGCGGCCCTCCAGCAGGTCGATGAAGCTGATCTGCTCGAAGCGGCCGGCCGGGCCGTAGTAGTTGATCCACTGCCGGGACAGCGCATCCAGCGGCAGGGTCAGGTCTTGCCACAGCACGGCCTCGCCCAGCTGCGCCCGGGCCTGCGCCCAGTCCAGGCCGCGCGACGCGCCGGCCAGGCGCAGCGCCAGCGAGGGGTAGAGCTCGCCCTCGTAGGCCAGCACCGGCAGGTCGAAGGGCACGGCGCCGTCCACGCCACGCTGCACGCTGACATGACCCAGCGCCGCCGCCGCGCGGGCCAGCAGCGGCAAGGGCTGGCGCAGGGTGCAGGCCTGGAACAGCTGGGCCGCGTCGCCGGCATAGCGGGTGAAGGCGCTGCGCAGCACGGCCTCGTCCGGCTCGACGGCCTGCTCGCCAGCCTCCAGCTCGGCGGGCAGGGCAAAGGGCAGCAGCACCGTGCCGACCTGAGTCATCGCCGCGGCCAGGGCCTCATCGTCGGCAGGATCGGCGGCGGGCGCCAGCAGCAGGGTGTCCAGGGCCAGGGCGCGGGGCCGGGCCTGGGCGATGGGGGCCAGGGCTTGGGCCAGCTGGGCGCGGTCGGGCACGATGCGACCCAGGGCCTGCAGGCTGCGGTCATCCACGGCCACCAGCGTGATGGGCGCCTGGGGCTGCAGGGGGCCGCGCAGCTGCAGCTGGGCGTCCAGCAGCAGGCGGTCCAGACGCTGCAGCAGCGGCCACTGCGCGCGCTGCGACCACAGCAGCAGGCACAGCAGACCCACCAGGGCCGCCAGCAGCAGCTGCCCGCCGGCCTGGTGCCAGCGGCCGGGGCGGCCGGCGTGCGAAGCTTGTGCGGCATGCATGCGATGTCCTTGATGGCCGGCCTTCAGTCGACGCGGCGCTCAGAAGTCCAGGCGGTCCTGCAGGGCAAGGACGCGCGCCTGGGGCCAGGTCTTGACCTCGCTGCAGCCGGCGTCGACGCGGCAGTCCGTGCCCTGCGCCGGCTGGTTCAGCAGCCGCGTGGGTCCTGACGACGCGCCCGCCGGATCCACGGCCACCGCCCCCGTCTGCACGTGGACGGCCGTCTTGCGGCTGGCGTCCACCTCCACCACGAACTCGGTGCCCCGCACCGCCGTCACCGCGGAGGGCGTGCGCACCTGCCAGGTGCCGCCGGCCTGCGGTCGCACCGCCTGGCCGATCAGCCCCAGCGACAGCCACAGGCGGGCCTGGCGGGCGCCCGCGCCCGAGGGCGTCCATTGCTCCAGGCGCAGCTCGGTGGCATCGCTGAGCACCAGCACCGAGCCATCCTCGAAGCGCAGTCGCAGGCGGCCGGGCTGGCCGGTGCGCACGGTGGCGCCGGCCTGGAGGCGATCGCCCGCGCGCAGCGGATGGCCATCGATCCAGGCCTCGCCCTTGAGCACCAGCACCTCGCCGATCATGGGGCCCGCGCCCTGGGCGAAGGCGCCAGCCGTCCAGAGGCAGGCGCAGGCGGCGAGCCAGAGGGCGCCAGCGCAGGGCGCTGCCGCGCCCGGGTCCCGGCGACGTGAAGTCCGCATGTCCGGCTCCTGCCCCGTCATGCCAGCGGGGCTGCGGTCCATGCTAGCCAGCGGGCGGCGGGCCGACAAGCGCCAGCGCCGCCGGCGCTGCGCTGCGCTGTCCCGTGTGCGTGGCTCAGGGCTTGATGCGGATGCCGCGCGCCAGCCACTGCGCGCCGCCCAGCATCACCGCCATCAGCCACATGGGCGCGGCCTTCAGCGTGGCGGCGGCGAGCAGGCCGAAGCCGGTAGGCATGCTCACCGTGGCCGCGTTGACCATGAGCATGCGCAGGCCCAGCGCCTGGCCGTGGGCGTCATGCGGCGTCACCCGGTGCAGCATGGACAGCACCATGGGCTGCACCGAGCCCAGGGCCAGACCCAGCAGGGCCGAGCCGAACATCAGCCCCGGCGTGCCCGGCAGCCAGGCGTAGACCGCCAGCATCAGCATGGCCAGGCCCATGGCCCAGCGCAGGGCGCGCAGCTCGTCCAGGGTCTCGCCCCAGCGGGCGATGGCCAGGCGCACGCAGGTGGCGGCGACCGCGAAGGAGCCCAGCACCAGGCCGATGCTGGAGGCGCTGAGCCCCTTGCCGTGGCCGACCACGGGCACGACGAAGCTGTGCGCGTCCCAGCAGGCCGACAGCACGATGTTGACCATCAGCAGGCGGCGCAGGGCCGGCTGCTTCAGCAGGGCCCAGGCCGGGCGCTGGCGTGCCGCGCCGGCATGCGGCACGGGCACATGGCGCGGCACCTGGCGGGCGATCCACCAGGCCACCAGGGGCATGAGCACGGCCAGGGCAAAGGCCCAGCGGAAGCCGGCGTGGTCGATCAGCAGGCCCGTCACGACCGGGGCGATGGCATTGGACAGGGCCGGTCCCAGCGCCACCCAGCTGAAGACCTTCTTGAGCTCCGAGGGGCCGCTGGCCATCAGCCCGGCCTCGCGCTGGATGGCCACAGCGGCCACGGCCACCGCGCCGCCGCTGAGCAGGCAGCTCAGCGCGATGGCCCACAGCTGCAGCGAGGCCCAGGCCACCAGCGCGCCGGCCAGCGCCATGCAGACCCCCAGCCCCACGGGCCGGTGAAAGCCATGGCGATCCGCCAGGCGACCGGCCCAGAGCGAGAGCGCGATGGGCGCCACCGCGAAGAGGCTCAGCAGCACACCCACCGCCCATTCGCCGTGCCCCTCGCGCAGCACCCACAGGCTGGCCGCGACGCGCGTGACGGCCATGCAGGCATGAACGGCAATCAGGCTGGCGATGACCCAGGGAAAGGCGCGGCTCAGCGGGGCGGGTGAGGCGGAGGCCGGGGCGGGCTCCGTCATGCAGGCTCGTCCTCGGCCGCCTCGGATCCTTCCGCCAGGCCCAGGGCCAGCAGACGCTGGCTGCTGTCCTCCGGCAGGGCCTCGACGGTCTTGAGCCGGCGGTTCATGGCGCGGGTGCGGACCTCGGCGGCCTCGATGGTGTTGCTGGCCTCATCCAGCTTCTTCTTGGTCTTGGCCAGCACCTCGCCGAACTTGCCGAACTCAGTCTTGACGGCACCCAGCACCTCCCAGACCTCGGCCGAGCGCTTCTCCAGCGCCAGCGTGCGGAAGCCCATCTGCAGGCTGGTCAGGGTGGCCAGCAGCGTGGTGGGTCCCACCAGCATCACCTTGTGCTCGCGCTGCAGGGACTCGACCAGGCCCGGGCGGCGCAACGCCTCGGCGTAGAGCCCTTCCGTGGGCACGAAGAGCATGCCGAAGTCGGTGGTGTGCGGCGGGGCGATGTACTTCTCGCGGATGGTGCGGGCCTCCAGGCGCAGGCGCGTCTCGATGGCCTTGGCGGCCTGTTCGACGCCGGCGGCGTCGGCGCGGTCCTGGGCCTCGAGCAGGCGTTCGTAGTCCTCGCGGGGGAACTTGGCGTCGATGGGCAGCCACAGCGGCACGCCGTCCGCGCGCTGGCCCGGCAGCTTGATGGCGAACTCCACGCGCTCGCTCGAGCCCGGCAGCGTGGCCACGTTGGACGCGTACTGCTCGGGCGTGAAGACCTGCTCCAGCAGGCCGGCCAGCTGGACCTCGCCGAAGATGCCGCGCGTCTTCACATTCGTCAGCACGCGGTTGAGCGAGCCGACGTCGCGGGCCAGGTTCTGCATCTCGCCCAGGCCCTTGTGGACCTGCTCCAGGCGGTCGGCCACCTGCTTGAAGCTCTCGCCCAGGCGCTGCTCCAGCGTGGCGTGCAGCTTCTCGTCGACCGTGGCGCGCATCTGCTCGAGCTTCTTCTCGTTGTCCTGCTGGATGGACTGCAGGCGCTGCTCCACCGTCAGGCGCAGCTCGGCCAGGCGCTGCTCATTGCCCTGCTGCAGCTGCTGCAGCTGTTCGCGCAGCCCTTGCGCCAGCTGGGCCAGGCTCTCGGCCTGGGACTGGCTGCTGCGCAGCGCGGCGGCGTCCTGGGCCTCGCGGGCGGCGAGCGCCTGCGCGGCCAGCGATTGCGTGGTGGCCTGCAGGCCCTGGGAGAGCGCCGTCTGCAGGCTGGCCAGCTGCACGCGCAGGCTGTCGATCTGCTCGTTCTGCGTGCGCACGGCGTCGCCGCTCTGGCCCATCAGTGCCTGCTGGAACTGGGCCAGCTGGCCCAGGGTCTCCTGGCGCAGGGCGGTGCTGCCGCGCTGCAGCTCCTCGCGCAGCTCGCGCTCCAGGCGCTCGGTCAGGCGGCCCTGGGCGTCCTGGCCCTGCAGCAGGGCCTGCAGCTGCGGGGACTCCGGGGCCTGTTTCTGGCGCAGGGCCAGCACGACGAGGACGAGGAGGAGGGCCAGGCAGGCCAGCAGGAGCAGTTCGGCAAGCGTCATGGGCCGATTGTCTCAGGCAGCCGGGCCCGGCGCCTCGGGCCCCACCTGCTGTGCGAACAGGCGCGGGCCGCCCCGTAAAATCCGCCTCTCAACATGCCGTCCATCCAAAGCATCCAAGACATCCGGGACCGCCTGCGCGCCCTCGGCGCCCTGCCCAGGCACGAGCACCGCGTGCTGCGGCTCTGGAGCCAGGCCCTGCCCCAGGCCACCACCAAGCGCCCCATCGAGGACTTCCTGCCCAAGACCCTGCGCGAGGCACTGCCCGCGCTGGAGGCCGAGCTGGACGCCCTCGCCCGCGTGCAGAGCGAGCACCCGGCCGAGGACGGCTCCAAGCGCCTGCTGGTCGAGCTGGGCGACGGCCAGACGGTCGAGAGCGTGCTGCTGCCGCGGGATGGGCTGTGCGTGTCCAGCCAGGTGGGCTGCGCGGTGGGCTGCCAGTTCTGCATGACGGGCCGCTACGGGCTGCTGCGCCAGGTCACCAGCGCCGAGATCGTGGCGCAGGTCGTGCTCGGACGGCGGCAGCGGCCGGTGAAGAAGGTCGTGTTCATGGGCATGGGCGAGCCGGCCCACAACCTGGAGCACGTGATGGAGGCCATCGAGCTGCTGGGCACCGCCGGCAACATCGGCCACAAGAGCCTGGTCTTCTCGACCGTGGGCGACCCGCGCGTCTTCGAGCGTCTGCCGCAAGGGCCGGTGAAGCCGGCGCTTGCGCTCTCTCTTCACACCAGCAAGGCCGCGCTGCGCGAGCAGCTGCTGCCGCGCGCGCCGCGCCTCACGCCCGAGGAGATCGTGGCCGAGGGCGAGCGCTATGCGCGGCTCAGCGGCTATCCCATCCAGTATCAATGGACCCTGATCGAGGGCGTCAACGACGGCGAGGACGAGCTGGACGGCATCGTGCGCCTGCTCAAGGGCCGTTATGGCGTGCTCAACATGATTCCCTACAACAGCGTGCCCGAGCTGCCCTTCAAGCGCCCGGCCTGGGAGCGCGCCGCCGAGATCGCCCGCCAGCTGCACCGGCGCGGCGTGCTGACCAAGCTGCGCAACTCCGCCGGCCAGGAGGTGGACGGCGGCTGCGGCCAGCTGCGGGCCCGCACGCTGGACGGCTCGGTGGCGGTGCGCGTGATGCGCAAGGCAGGCTGAAGAGGCGCGAGGATCAGGCGGCCGCAGGTTCGCAGTTGACCATCCAGGGCACGCCGAAGCGGTCCGTCAGCATGCCGAAGCCGGGCGACCAGAAGGTGGGGCCATAGGGCATGGTCACCTGGCCTCCGACGGACAGGGCCTGGAAGAGCCGCTCGCCTTCGGCCGGCTCGTGGGCCGAGACGGTCAGGCTGAAGCCCTTGTAGCCTTCGAAGGGCATGCCCGGCGGCATGTCCGAGCCCATGAGGGTCAGGCCTTGCGCCTCGATGCGGGCATGCATGATGCGGCCCTTCCATTCGTCCGGCGTGGGCGGGCGCTCGGGGGCCGGCGGCGCCTCGCCGTAGGTAGAGCGCATGGTCTTGCGGCCGCCCAGGGCGGCGGCGTAGAAGTCCAGGGCCTCGTCGCAGCGGCCGTCAAAGCTCAGGTAGGCAATCATGGGGAGTCTCCTTCCTCAGGTTCGGGGTTCGGGGCCTTGCGCCCCCGCCCGGTATAACCCGATTCGGAGACGGGCGCCGACGAGACCCTGCCGGCGTCCTTGCCGCCAGGGACATCGGCGCCCTGGCCTGGCTCAGTTCAGCGCCGTCTTCATCGTCCCGCCGGTCAGCGCGGCGATGAGGTTGTCCACTGCCAGATCGCACATGGCGCGGCGCGTGGGGATGGAGGCACTGGCGATGTGCGGCGTCAGCACCACGTTGCGGCAGGCCAGCAGGCCCGGGTGCACGGCGGGCTCGCCCTCGAACACGTCCAGGCCTGCCGCGGCCAGGCGCCCGGCCTGCAGGGCCTCGGCCAGAGCGGCGTCGTCGACGATGCCGCCGCGCGCCACATTGGTCAGCGTGGCCGAGGGCTTCATCAGGGCCAGCTCGGCCGCACCGATGAGGTGGTGCGCCTCGGGGCTGTAGGGCAGCACGATGACGAGGTGGTCGCTCCGGCGCAGCAGGTCCTCCTTGCTGACCCAGCACGCCCCCAGCGGCTGCTCCACTTCCGGCGCGAGCCGGCTGCGGTTGTGATAGAGCACGGACATGCCGAAGCCCAGCGCCCCGCGCCGTGCAATGGCCTGCCCGATGCGGCCCATGCCCAGGACGCCGAGGGTGCTGCCATGCAGGTCCGCGCCCACCAGCAGGTCCACATGCCACTGCTTCCATTGCCCTTCGCGCAGGTAGCGCTCGGATTCGCTGATGCGCCGCGCGGCGGCCATCATCAGCGCGAAGCCGAAGTCGGCCGTGGTCTCGGTCAGCACGTCCGGGGCGTTGCTGACACGCACGCCGCGCGCGGTGCAGGCGGCCAGGTCCACGTTGTTGTAGCCCACGGTCATCAGGCAGACGGCGCGCAGCTGCGGGCAGGCGTCCAGCAGCGCGGCGTCGATGCGCTCGGTGCCGGTGGCGAAGAGGCCCGCCTTGCCCTGCAGGCGCCGGACCAGCGCCTCGGGGGGCAGGGGCTCGTCGCTGTCGGTCTCCTCGACCTCGGCATGCTCGCGCAGGCGCTCGACGATGTCCGCAAAGATGCGGCGGGCCACGAAGACGGCCGGCTTGTTGGGGCTCATCAGGGGCCTCACTGATCCAGGAAGCGGACGAACTCGTCCAGCGCGGCGCGCTCGGTCACCAGGCTGTTCTCGATGGCGTTCGGGTCCGCGTAGCCCAGGGCCATGCCGCAGACCAGCATCTGCTCGGGCCCGAACTTCAGCTCCTCGGCGATCAGGCGGTGGAACTGGGTGAAGGCCGCCTGCGGGCAGGTGTGCAGGCCGCGGCCGCGGGCGGCGATCATGATGTTCTCGAGGAACATGCCGTAGTCCAGCCAGCTGCCCTGCTGCATCACGCGGTCGATGCTGAAGATCAGGCCCACCGGCGCGTCGAAGAAGCGGTAGTTGCGGCCGTGCTGCTCGTGCATGCGGGCCTTGTCGCCCTTGGTGATGTTGAGCAGGCCGTAGAGGTCCCAGCCCACCTTGCGGCGGCGGTCGATGAAGGGCGAGACCCATTCGCGCGGGTAGTAGGCGTACTCCTCCTGGTGCGTGGACAGCTCCTGCGGGTCGTCATAGACGGCCATGATGCGGTCGCTGAGCCGCTTCAGCGCCGCGCCGGTGAGCACATGCACCTGCCAGGGCTGGGTGTTGGTGCCCGAGGGCGCGCGGGCGGCCACGCGCAGGATGTCCTCCAGGGTCTCGCGCGGGACGGGCATGTCCAGGAAGGCGCGCATCGAATGGCGGGTGCGGATGGCCTCGTCCACGGCCGCCTGGGCCTCGGGGCTGGGTCGATCAAAGACAGGGTTCTTGGCACTCACTTGGGCAGTCCTTCCAGGGCTTGCAGGGCGTTCAGATAGGCCGCGGGCAGGGCCGGCACGGGGCGGCGCGTCTCGCGGTCGACGTAGACATGGACGAAGTGGCCGCGCGCCGCACACGAGGGCGCACCTTCGGCGAAGAGGCCGATCTCGTAGCGCACGCTGGAGCGGCCGCGGTGCGCCACGCGCAGGCCGGCCTCCACGCGCTGCGGGAAGGCCAGCGATTCGAAGTAGTTGCAGCGCGTCTCCACCACCAGGCCGATCACCTCGCCGCCGTGCAGGTCCAGCGCGCCCTGCTCGATCAGGTACTGGTTCACCGCGGTATCGAAGAGGCTGTAGTAGACGACGTTGTTGAGGTGGCCGTAGAGGTCGTTGTCCATCCAGCGGGTGCTCAGCGGGATGAAGCGGGCGAAGGCGCTGCGGGGCTCGGGGCCGGGGCGCGCGTCAGGGGCGGGGGCGGGGGCGGCGTTCGTCATCGGGCCATTGTTCCACCGGCGTCCTGCCAGCGCTGCCACGCGCGCGACGCCGCCTGCACCGTCGCGTACTGCACCTCCACCATGGCGGCCAGGTCCGCGCCATAGCCGCCGGCCATGCTCAGGGCCACGGGGATGCGGCGCTGCCAGAGCCAGTCCAGCACGCGCTCGTCCCGCGCCAGCAGGCCGGCCGCGCTGAGCTTCAGGCGCCCCAGCCGATCGCCCTCGTGCGGATCGGCGCCCGCCAGGTAGAAGGCCAGGCCGGGCGGGTGCGCCTGCGTGCGTCGATCGACCTCGGCCAGGGCCTCGTCCAGCGCGGCCAGGTAGGCCGCATCGGCGGTGCCGTCGGGCAGTTCCACATCCAGGCTGCTGGCCTCCTTGCGGAAGGGGAAGTTGCGGGCGCCGTGCAGGGACAGGGTGAAGACGCTGGGGTCGTCCCGGAAGATGGCGGCGGTGCCATTGCCCTGGTGCACGTCCAGGTCGATCACCAGCACCCGCAGGCCGGGGCAGGCGCTGCCCCGGCGGCCGTGCCATTCGGCCTGCATCAGCCGGGCGGCCACCGCCACGTCATTGAACACGCAGTAGCCGCTGCCCTTGTGGGCATAGGCGTGATGGGTGCCGCCGGCCAGGTTCATGGCCACGCCCTCGCTCAGGGCCGTGCGGGCGGCGGCGATGGTGGCGCCCACCGAATGGCGCGAGCGCACCGGCATGGCGGGCGACCAGGGGAAGCCGATCTCGCGCTGCTCGGCCTCGCTAAGGCGGCCGTCCAGCACCCGGGCGATGTAGTCCGGCTCATGGGCCAGGGCCAGCTCGCCCTCGCTGGCCGCGGGCGCCGGGCACAGCCACACCGCGCCGGGTTCGGCCTCCACGCGCTCCCGCAGCAGGCGGTACTTGGCCTGCGGGAAGCGGTGCTGGGCGGGCAGCTGCAAGGCGTGGGCGTCGGAGTGAAAGGCCTGCATGGGCATCGGGCGGCAGCCCGGCGGGGCGGAGATGGCGGCATCCTAGCCACAAACGCGCCCGGAGCGCCGGCCGCCACCGCCCCAACGAAAAAACACCCCGGCAACTGGCGTCGCCGGGGTGTTCCATGGAGCCGGCCTCAGCCGGTCAGGACCGGAGGTCCGGCCCTCAGAACTCGTACTGGGCCATCAGGCGCACGCGGCGCGGCTGCTGCACGGAGTTGGCGTCCGGCTGGCCATAGGCAGGACGGGGCGAGTTGATGCCGTTGTCCGACTGCTCGTCGATGGCGCCGGGCGTGCGGGCGTTGAACACGTTCAGCAGGTCCACCGAGAAGGTCATGCCCTTCAGCGCGCGAGGCGTGTAGGTGGCCTGGAGGTTCAGCTCCTTGGTCCAGTCCAGGCGCCCTGCGGTACCGCGCGGCGTCAGCTTGCCCATGCAGTAGAACGAGGTGGAGCCGTAGTTGATCGACTGGGTGTCGATGGTGCCGGCATAGGTGCCCAGGCAGTTGCGGGGGCGGCCGCTCTGCAGGATCAGGTTCGCGCCCAGGCGCCATTCGTCGGTGGCGGCGTAGGAGCCCCACAGCTTGAAGGTATGGCGGCGATCGTTGGGCAGGTAGCCATCGGAGCCTTCCATCAGGCCCGGGTAGTCCCAGTCCTGGCCGATGCCGGCGTCGCGCTGGCCGATGTCCGACTTGACGTAGCCCTCGGTCGTGCCCTTGCTGAAGGCCAGCACGTAGGAGCCCTGCAGGCTCCACTTCTTGTCCCAGGCGCGCTCGACCGTGAACTCCAGCGCGTCATAGGTCCGCTTGGGCTTGACGGGGAAGCGCAGCGCCTCGGCCGGGATGGTCACCGCCGTCAGCTCGTGCTTGCCGTCGAGGTCGACATTGGCGGTCAGGTCCTTGCCGGGGTTGGCCAGGAAGCAGCGCTGGATGGTGTTCCCGATGCGGCGTGCCTGGGCTTCCGTGTACTTGCCGGACTTGCGGGCCCAGTCGTAGGCGCCTTCGAAGGCGCAGACGTCGTCCATCGAGTTCTTCAGCGCACGGTGGGTGTACTTGACGCCACCGGACCAGCGCTCCACCAGGGCCTTCTGGAAGCCGATGATGAACTCGTCCTGGAACATCGGCTTGATGTTGGGGTCGACGATGGTGCGGGGGTCCGGGGCCGTGCCGTCCGAGTTCATCTTGCGGTCGCCCAGCTTGGCCCCGAGGGCCGGCAGCTCGAGCTTGTCGGCACTGAAGCTGCCGCCGAACTGGTAGTAGTCGGTCCAGTCACCCTGCCTGCCGGAGAGGCGGACGTTGGTGTTCGCGTACACCGGGATGTAGTAGCGGCCCACGTTGGAGTAGACCTTCAGCTTGCCGTCGCCGGCCACGTCCCAGGCGGCGGCCAGGCGCGGTGCGTAGGTGTTCTTCACGTCGATGAAGGGAACGCCGTCACCATTCTTGTTCGTGAAGGCCTCGCTGCGCAGGCCCACGCTCACCAGCAGGTTCTTCGTCGCCTGCCAGTTGTCCTCGATGTACCAGGCCGAGTTCTCGGTGCGGAAATCACCACCGTTCTCGAAGTAGCGCACCGAGACCACGTCCTGCGTCGCCCCTGTGGCATTGGTGTAGCCGTTGGCCAGCTTGCCGCCCGCGGCCAGGGTGGTCAGGGTCCACCAGGACTTGGAGGCGCCCGGTGCCACGCTGCCGTCATGCGTCAGATAGACCTCGGAATCAAGGCCGGCGCGCAGCGTGTGCTTGGCGTTGAGCGCGTACTCGACGTCGAAGCGATAGGCCGTGCGCTTGTCCTTGGCCGCCGGGTCACCGACCGTGGTCTGGGTGGAGCAGCCGCGCAGGATGGCCTCGGGGCCACGCTCGTCGCTGATGTACTCGCAACCGCTGCTGGGGATGATGGAGGAGCGGCTGTAGCGGCCCACGCCGTACAGGGCGGAGACGGTGAGGTCGTCGGTGAGCCAGCTGGTCCACTTGAGGATCTGGGTCGCGCCGCCGGTGGTGTAGACGTCGGTGCCCAGGTCGTCACCCCGCGCAGTCTCGTAGGCCTGGGGCGACTTGAAGTTGGCGCGGTTGCGCTCCGTCTTGTCGTTGAAGGCGGTCAGCTCCAGCAGGTTGTTCTTGGTGACGTTCCAGTCCAGCTTGAGCAGGTACTGGGGGGTCTTGTTGGTCTCGTCGTACTGCGTGTTGATCCCGTACCAGCGCGTGCGCTCGTTCTGCAGCTGCACCAGGCCGAAGCCGTAGAGCGTGTCCTTGACCAGCGCGCCGCCCGCGTAGGCACTCACCTTGCGGCGGTCGAAGTCGCCCGGGCGGTTCATGGCCTGCCAGTCGCCCCACTTCGAGGCGTCGGTGCTGGCGTTCTTGAAGTAGATGGAAGACCCGCGCAGCGAGGCCGGCTCGAAGCTGGCGCTCACGCCGCCGTGCCATTCATCGGTGCCGCGCTTGGTCGTCACCGAGATCACGCCGCCCAGCGAGCGGCCGTACTCCGCGCCATAGCCGCCGGTCTTGACCTGCTGGTTGGCAATGCCTTCGAAGGGCACCGAGTTGAAGGCGATGCCGTTGACGATGTTGGTGACGTTGAAGCCATTGATGTAGTAGGCGTTCTCGGCCGGCGAGGCACCGCCCAGCGAAGGCACGTTGCCGATGCGACCGTCGCCGCGCACCGCGCCAGGCGCCAGCAGGGCGATGGCGGTGACGTCCCGCACGACGGGGATGCGGTCGATGTCCGCCTTGTTCAGCAGGGTGGCGCTTTCCGTCGACTTCATGTCGATGGTCTTGACCGCCGAGCCGGTCACGATCACTTGATCCAGGGCATTGAAGTCAGCCACCGACCCTTTGCCGGGGACCACGGCAACGGTCTGCGTGCGGGTGCTGCCATCGCTTCGCGTCACCACCACCTGGTAATCGCCCGGGGGCAGCTGGCTCACCACGTAGCCGCCATCCTTGTCGACCGTGACCGTGCGGGTCAGGCCGACGGCCTTGTTCACGATGGTGATCCTGTCACCTGCGCGGGCCTGCCCGTTGATGGAGCCGGCGCTCTGCTGGGCCAGCACGGGCGTGGCACTCAGGGCGGCGCCCATGGCGATGGCCAGTGCCGAACGCCGCAGGACGGCGGCCGTGGTCAGGCATTTTCTGGATTGGGACATAGTTGTTCCTGTCATCTGATTTGAATGTCATGACGCACACCGCCGGGCCGACCCTTGTGAGGCCGTGCAGATCCTCCTCGCGGCAGCAGTGCTCACGGATCATCCCGGCTGTCGCGCCGGGGCGAATCAGCGCCACCACACCTTGACAGCGGGCTCCAGCGCTGCCGGGTTGCTAACCCCCAGAAGAGCATCCCTCACAATCCGGCCCTGACCCAGGAAGACGCGGGGCTGCCGGCCAGGCGCAGGCTGCGCGGCGGGACCGTGACAGGCGCATCGCAATGGCCGCTATCCGGACATCCGCGCGCGGGCGCCGGCACGCAGTTGCCTCGCGGCGACGTTTCGTGCGCAGGACGTTTCAATTGCTTGCGAAGTTCGCTGCTCGCCCCGATGTGGCTGGCCCCCTGCAGGGCCCACGGCCGCAGACACAGCGCTGCTGTGACCCGGCTGTGACGATCCTCCCGGATCGTCGCTTTCCCGCCGATTTGCCCCCTTTTGCTGCATCGCAGCAAAAAGTGCTTGCAAGCCGCCCCGGAAGCCTCCACAATTCATTTCATGTTGCAGTGCAACATTATCGCTGTCACCAAGTATCCATCAGGAATCCCGCGGGTCGCCCCGCTCAGACTTAGGAGAGCATCATGCTGACTGCTGAACAAATCTTCGCCGCCCACAAGGCCAATATCGAGACCCTGTTCGGTCTGACCAACAAGGCTTTCGAAGGCGTGGAGAAGCTGGTCGAGCTGAACCTGCAGGTGGCCAAGGCCACCCTGGCTGAAGCCGCCGAGAACACCCAGGCCGCCCTGTCCGTGAAGGACGCGCAAGAGCTGCTGGCCCTGCAGACCTCGCTGCTGCAACCCAGCGCCGAGAAGGCCGCCGCCTACAGCCGTCACCTGTACGACATCGCCACCGCCACCAACGCCGAAGTGGCCAAGGTCGCCGAGGCCCAGTTCGCCGAAGCGCAGACCAAGTTCAACGCCGTGGTCGACACCGCTGCCAAGAACGCCCCGGCCGGCACCGAGAACGCCGTGGCCCTGGTGAAGTCCGCCGTGGCCGCCGCCAACAACGCCATCGAGAACATCCAGAAGGCCGCCAAGCAAGCCACCGAAGTGGCCGAGGCCAACTTCGAGGCCGTGACCAACACCGCCGTGAAGGCCTCGCAAGGCAGCAGCCGCGCCAAGCGTTCCGCCTCCGCCTGAATCTGACGAGTTGTCTCCTCGGTACCCCGTGGTGACCGCGTCACCCAGGTACCCTTGAAGCCCGATGCCTTGTGCCTCGGGCTTTTTTTATGGACTTCCCCGGGCCTGACCTCCGTGCAGGCGCTGCTAGCATCCGCGCCTGACCATGAGCGAGCGCGCCGCCCCTTCCCTTGTCGACTGCCCCAATTGCGAGGCGCCGCTGGCCCGGCCTCCCGCGCCTTTCTGTGCGCAGTGCGGCCAGGAGGCGCGGGTCCGGGCGCCCACGCTGATGGAGTTCCTCCAGCAGTTCGGCGGGGCCTACATCTCCACCGAAGGCGCCCTGTGGCGCACGCTGAAGCTGCTGCTGACGCGACCCGGCGCCCTGACGGCGGACTACCTGCGCGGCAAGCGCCGCAGCCATGTGCTGCCCCTGCGCCTGTACCTCACCATCAGCGTGCTGACCCTGGCCCTGCTGAAGCTCCTGGGCCATGCGCCCTTCAGCGAGGAGAAAGCCGAACGCACCCGCCAGAGCCTGCAGACTGGCACCTTCTCCGTGGTGGGGATCCCGCCGGTCGTGCTGGCCATGGAGCACCGGCAGTTCGTCTGCACCGGGCTGCCGGACTGGTACTGCACGCGCGCCCGGGCCCGGCTGGAGCAGGATCCCGGCACCGTGGTGCAGGCCGTGCAGGCGGCGCCGGAGCAGGTCATCGGCAGCATGGGGCGGGCGATGTTCGTGCTGCTGCCGGTCTTCGCCCTGCTGCTGAAGCTGCTGCAATGGCGCCGTGACGGCCAGGGCCTGCGCTACACCGAGCACCTGGTCTTCGCCCTGCACCTGCACTGCGTGTGGTTTCTGGCCCTGTGGGCGGTCGCGCTGCCGTCCCCGCTGCCCCTGGGCGCGCTGGCGTGGAGCCAGGGCTACACCCTGCTGGCCCTGCGCAGGGTCTACGGGCGCGGCTGGTGGGGCACGGCCTGGCGGGCCGTGCTGCTGCTGGCGACGCAGGCCGTGCTGATATTCGGCATGTTCATCCTCTCCGTCCTCTGGTCCGTGGTCTCATGAACTGGTTTCGCAGGCAGTTGCTGGTCCCCTCCCCCGTGCCCGGCCACTGCGCCAACTGCGGCAGCGCGCTGCCCGAGCCGCGGCCGCGCTTCTGCGGCCACTGCGGCCAGGAGACCGAAGTCAAGGCGCCCTCGCTGGGCGAGTTCATCCAGCAGTTCGGCGGCGCCTACTTCTCCACCGAGGGCGCGCTGTGGCGCACGCTGTGGCGGCTCTTCATCCCCGGGCAGCTGACGCTGGAGTACTTCGCGGGCCGCCGCCGGCATTACGTGCTGCCGCTGCGGCTGTACCTGACGATGTCCGTGGTGTTGCTGCTGGCCCTGCGCTTCAACAGCCAGCTGGAATGGACGGACGACGCGCCCGCCGACGGTCCGCCCGCGGCCGCCTCCGCGCCACAGTCCACGCCGCAGGCCGGCACCGGTGCGCTGAAACCGGCCCGGGTGGCCAGCGGGCCACAGCGGGTGCACCGCGGCCTGATCATCGACGACAAGGACCGCGCCGAGCTGACCATGATCGAGCTGGGCGGCTGGCGGGCCGGCATGCACCAGGGGAAGTTCTACTGCGAAGGCTTCAGTGACAAGGTCTGCAAGCGCCTCGAACGCCGCCTCACGGCCGACCCGGAGACCGCCCGGCAAGAGTTCGCCGACCTCCCCTCCCGGGCCCTGGACCACCTCGGCCAGGCCATGTTCGTGCTGCTGCCGGCCTTCGCGCTGTGGCTCAAGCTGCTCTACGTGGACAAGCGCCGCCGCTACACCGAGCACCTGGTCTTCGCCCTGCACCAGCACGCCTTCTGGTTCGCGATGCTGGCCCTGCTGACGCTGAAGGCCGAGCCGGTGGCGGTGTTCTGCGCGCTGGCCATGGTGGTCCACCCGCTGCTCGCCCTGCACCGCGTCTACGGCACGCGCTGGTGGAGCACCCTGCCCCGCGCCTTCGGCCTGATGGTGGCTTACACCGTCAGCCTGGGCCTGGTGATGACGGCCGTGTTCATCTACCTGTTCGCGTCTTAGCCGCCAGACGCTGGCGCAGCTGGGGCATGGCGGCCAGCGCAGCCTCGCGCCCCGCCTGGATGCTGCGCTTGCGGGCCGAGAAGTCGGCGCTGCCCACGCCCTCCAGTCTGGGGCGGATGATGACGTCCGCCTCGCGCAGCTCGAAGTTGTTGATGGAGCGGCCCATGATGGAGAAGGTCTGCAGCAGCATGCGCATGGCGTCGCCGGGCGGCTTGGCCTCGGGCGGCTCGGAGATGTCCACCGCGACGACCAGCTCGGCGCCCATCTGCTTGGCGAAGCGCACCGGCACCGGCGCCACCAGGCCGCCGTCCACATACTCGCGCTGGCCGATCTTGACCGGCTGGAACACCGCCGGCACCGAGCTGGAGGCGCGCACCGCGGCGCCCGTGTCGCCGGTGCGGAAGAGGATGGGCGAGCCGTCCGAGAGGTCGGTGGCGACGATGCCCAGCGGCAGGGGCATCTGCTCGATCAGGCGGTGGCCGGTCTTCTCACGCACGAAGCGCGCCAGCGCCTCGCCGCGGATCAGGCCCCGGGTGGGGAAGGCCCAGTCGGTGATGGCGCCCTCGTCCATGGACTCGGCCATCTGGGCCAGCTCCTTGCCGTTCTTGCCCGAGGCGTAGAGCGAGGCCACCAGGCTGCCCGCCGAGGTGCCCGCCACCAGATCGACCTTGATGCCGTTCTCCTCCAGCACCTGGATCACGCCGATGTGCGCGAAGCCCCGCGCCGCGCCGCCGCCCAGGGCCAGGCCCAGCTTGGGTGGCTTCGGGGGCGGCAGGGGCACGACGGGGTCGACCGGCTGCACGGGCTGGGGCGGCGGTGTCTCCGTGCCGGGGTTGCGGGTGGGCGCGGTGGCGCAGGCGGCCAGGCCCAGGGCGAGCAGGGCCGCCAAAGCGGCACGACGGGGGCGGACAGTGGCCGCAATATCAGACGATCGCATGGCGCGGCATTCTATTGAGCCGGCCGGCACTGCGGCGCCGGGGCCACGTCTTGCCTCCCCGCCGCCGGGCGCGATGCCACAATGCAGCAGCGCCTGCGCCTGCCAGGCGCGCCCACCGGGGAGTCGTGCGTGGACGAATCGGAACAGGTCAGGGAACGCATCGCCGCCATGCTGCGCAGCAGCCCGGTGTTCGGCCCGCTGTCCGATGCGCTGCGCCTGGCCCTGGCCGCCGCGATGCGCCTGCACACCGTGCCAGGTGGCAGCCCGCTGTTCCATGAGGGCGAGCCGGCGGACAGCATGGCCGTGGTCCTCAGCGGCGGCCTGCGCGCCTGGCGCCAGACGCCCGCCGGCGAGCTGCTGCTCTACAACCAGTTCCATCCCGGCCAGAGCGTGGGCGAGCTGGCCATGATCCTGCAGCAGGCGCGCGCCCAGCACGTCACCGCGCTGCGGGACTCCCTGGTCGCTCTGCTGGACCGCCAGGCCTACGAGGCCCTGCTGCTGCTGCACCCGCTGGAGCTGAGCCGGGTCATGATCAAGACGGTGGCGGACCGGCTGCGCAACCAGGCCGACGGCAGCGAGCAGCGGCTGGCGCAGACCTTTCTCGTGCTGCCCCTGTCGCCCGACGCGGCCACCCGCCAGGCCGCCGCCACGCTGGCCCGCCAGCTGAGCCAGGCCCTGGGCCACGGAGGCCGCGCCGGCCATCTGCTGGAGCACGGCCCCGAGCAGACCCTGCGCCTGGACGGCCAGCCCTGGCCCCGCGATCGTCTGCCGGAGCTGGACGACAGCCATGACTACCTGGTCTACGAGGCCGACCCACAGGCCAGCGACTGGACACGCTACGCCTTCCGCCACGCCGACCAGCTCGTGCTGGTGGCCCGCGCCGGCAGCGGCCCGGGGCTCAGCGAGATCGAGCGCCAGCTGCAGCGCGAGACCGGCTGGTCCCTCAAGCGCCAGCACCTGGCCCTGCTGCACCCGGCCGCCGCGCGCGATGCCGAGGCGCCGCAGCCCTGGTCGGTCGAACGCCAGCTGGAGCGCGTCTACCCGCTGCGCGAAGGCCATGACGAGGACGTGGCGCGCCTGGCCCGCTTCCTCACCGGCCAGGCCGTGGGCCTGGTGCTGGGCGGCGGCGGCGCGCGCGGCTTCGCGCACCTGGGGGTGCTGCGCGCGCTGCGCGAGGCGGGCGTGCCGGTGGATCTCATCGGCGGCAACAGCATGGGCGCCCTGATCGGCGCCCAGCTGGCCCAGGGCCATGACATCGCCACCGTGCTGGCGCAGACGCGCCGCTTCGCCACCGGCGGCGAACGGCTCACGCTGCCGCTGGTGTCGCTGGTGGGCGGGCGGCGCATCGAGCGCGACCTGCGCGCCCTCTTCGGCGAGCAGCAGATCGAGTGCCTGTGGCGCCCCTTTTTCGCCGCCAGCTGCAACCTGAGCCGCGGCAGCACGGCGGTGCTGGACCAGGGGCCGCTGTGGCGCGCCGTGCTCGCCAGCAATTCGCCCGCCGGCCTGCTGCCCCCCGTGCTGCAGGACGGCGACCTGCTGGTGGACGGCGCCATCCTGGAGAACGTGCCGGTCCAGGCCATGCGCGTGCGCCTGGGCACGCCCCTGGAGCGGCGGCGCGGCAACGGGCAGATCATCGCCATCGACGTCGATGCGCGCGCCGAACTGCGCGCCGACCCGCAGCTGCACCGCCTCAGCGCCGGCAGCCGGCTGCGCTCGCTGATCCGGCGCAGCGCCCCGTCCGCCCCGGGCATCGCCGACATCCTCTACGCCGCCGGCCACGTAGGCGGGGCCAGCCAGCGCGGCCGCACCATCGCGCAGGCCGACGTCTACCTGCAGCCCGACCTCAGCCGCTACGCGCTGATGGCCTATGCCCGCGCCCAGGAGATTGCTGACGAAGGCTATCGCCACGCCCTGCAGCAGGTCGAGCAATGGCAAGACCTGGCCCCCGGAGGCCGGAGGCGATGAGCGAGGCGCAGGCCACCCTGCCCCTGTCCCTGAGCCAGCGCGAGGTCTGGCTGGACCAGCGCGCCTGGCCGGGCAGCGTGCACCTGCACATCGGCGGCTTCGCCTTCCTGCATGGGCCGCTGGACCTCGCCCTGCTGCGCCTGAGCCTGCAGCAGCTGGTGGATGAGAACGAGGCCCTGCGCCTGCAGCCGCTGCCGGACGAGGGCGGCCAGCGCCTGCTCGAGCAGTTCGCCGCGCCGCTGGACATCCTGCCCCTTGATCCCGGTCGCGACACGCGTTCCGCCATGCTGGACTGGTGGCACCGGGAATGCCACCAGCGCTTCGACCTCGGCCGCGCCCCGCCCTGGCGCTGCGTGCTGCTGAGCGACGGCCATGCCCTGCACGGCCTGTCCATCCGCTTCCACCACCTCGTCATGGACGGCTGGTCCACCCAACTCTTCATGCAGCGCTGGACCGAACGCTACACCCAGCTCCAGCAAGACCTGACCCCCGCGCGCGAGCTTCCCGGCGCCTACCGGGCCTTCATCGAAGCCGGGCGCGACTACCTCGGCAGCGCCGCCTGCCTGCGCGACTCCGACTACTGGGCCGGGCAATGGCCCACGCTGCAGGAACCGGCCCTGCCGCCACGCCATGCCCTGCGCGCCCCCGACCGGCTGCCGCGCGCCCACGTCGCCCGCCTGCAAGTGCCGCGGCGCGAGCTCCAGCCCCTGCAGGCCGCACTGCAGGCGCAGGAAGCCAGCCTCTTTGATGCCGCCCTCTGCGCCATCGCCCTGTACCTGCAGCGCAGCCGCGGCATCGAGCACCTGGCGGTGGGCATGCCCAGCCTCAACCGCGGCGGTGCGCGCTGGCGGCAGACCCTGGGCATGTTCGTCAGCGTCCAGCCCCTGCTGCTGCACCTGCGTCCGCAGATGAGCATCGGCGCCCTGCTGGCTGAAGGCCGCCACCAGGCCCGCACCGGCCTGCGCCATGCCCGCTACCCGCTCAGCGAGACCGCCCACCGCCTGCAACTGATGCGCAGCGGCCGGGACAGCCTGCTGGACGTGATGGTGTCCCTGGAGCGCCAGAGCTATGCCCTGGGCTTCGGCGCCTGCCGCCTGGAGCAGGCGCGCCAGAGCTTTGCCGAGGAGGCCCGCTACCCGCTGGCCCTGACCCTGTGCGAGTTCGGTGACGCCGAAGAGGTGGAGCTCGTGCTGGAGCTGTCTGAGCGCTGCTTCGAGGCCGACGAGGCCGAGCTGCTGCTGCGCCGGCTCTGGCATCTCATGAAGCTGCTGCCCGACGCGCTGGACAGCCCGCTCGACGCCCCCGCCCTGATGCCCGCCGAGGAGTCCTGGGCCCTCATCCACGGCCTGCACAAGAACCTGGCCAGCACCGAGGCGCCACAGCCGGTGTGGCTGCAGTTCAGCCGGCAGGCCGGGCTGAATCCCGAGGCCGTGGCCCTGGTCTGGGACGATGCCGCCGGGCAGGCTCAGTCCATGAGCTATGCCGAACTGCAGCAGCGCAGCCTGAGCCTGGAGTCGGCCCTGCTGCGCGCGGGCCTTCGCCCGGGCCAGGTGGTCGCCCTGCTGCTGGACCGCAGCCCGGCCCTGCTGGCGGCCCTGCTGGCGGCCTGGCGCTGCGGCGCCTGCGTGCTGCCCCTGTCGACCGAGCTGCCCGGGGAGCGTCTGGCGGAGCTGCTGGAGACCGCCGCGCCCGCCCTGCTGCTGGGCCAGCGCCAGGAGGTGCTGCGCTGGAGCACGGGCATGCTGCCAGGCATCAGCCTGACGCCGCTGGGCGAGCTGCTCGACGCACCGGCCCTGGCCGGCGCCGCGCGCCCGCTGCCTGACGCCGCCTACCTGCTCTTCACCTCGGGCTCGACCGGCCGGCCCAAGGCTGTTCGCATGGGCCACGACGCCCTGGCGCGGCGCCTGGCCTGGCTGGCACGGCGCTGGCAGATCGGCCCGCAGGACCGCTCGGTGCAACAGGTGCAAGCCAGCTTCGACCCGGCCCTGATCGAGCTGCTGCTGCCGCTCGTGCAGGGCGGCAGCGTGGCCCTGATGCCGCCGGGCCGCCACCATCCCGAGCGCCTGGCGGCCTTCATGCAGCGCCACCGCGCCAGCTTCTGTGCCCTGGTGCCCTCCAGCCTGGCCGGTCTGCTGGCCGGCCTGCAGAAGCACCCGGTGCCCAGCCTGCGCGTGGCCTGCTGCGGCGGCGAGGTGCTGGCGCCGGCCCTGTCCAACCGCTTCCTCGCGGAGACGGGCGCCGCGCTCTTCAACGTCTACGGGCCGACGGAAGCCTGCATCTTCGCCAGCGCCTGGCCCTGCGAGCCCTGGCCCGAGACCGAGGCCCTGCCCCTGGGCCCCGCGGTGGACGACACCCGCATCTACGTGCTGGACGAGCAGCAGCGCCCGCAGCCCTTCGGCGTCAGCGGCGAGGTCTGGCTGGCCGGACCGACCCTGGCCCTGGGCTACCTGGACCCGCAGGACACGGCCGCTGCCTTCCTGCCCGACCCCTTCCACCCCGGCGAGCGCATGTACCGCAGCGGGGACCGCGGCTGGCTGGACGTCCAGGGCCGCCTGCATTTCGCCGGCCGGTGCGACCGCCAGCTGAAGCTGCGCGGCTACCGCATCGACCTGGGCGACGTGGAGGCGGCCTGCCTCAAGCTGCCCGGCGTGCACCAGGCCGCCGTGCAGTGCCTGGACATGGGGGACGGCCCGCGACTGCATGCCTGGCTGGCAGGCCCGCGCGCCCAGGCCGAGCCCACCCTGGCCGCCCTGCTGCGCCAGCGCCTGCCCGATTACATGGTGCCCGCCAGCCTCACCCTGCTGCCGGAGCTGCCGCTGAACAGCAGCGGCAAGCTGCTGCTGGAGCGGCTGCCACCGCCCGCGCACGCCACGGGCCCCTTGGCCGAGCCCCGCGCCGCCACCGCGCTGGAGGCAGCGCTGCAGGACCTGTGGCGCGAGCACCTGAAACGGACCGTCGTCGGCCTGGAGCAGAACTTCTTCGACCTGGGTGGAGATTCCCTGGCAGCGCTCGCCATCCTGGCGGCCATGGAGGAGCGGCTGGGGCGCCGCCTGCCCCTGCAGCTGATCGTGGACCACCCCACCGTGCGCCAGCTCGCCTTCGCCCTGGCCGCACCGCAGGCCGCCGAGGGCGTCCTTCTGTCCCTGAGCCGAGACATGCAGGCGCCGCGCCTGTACGTCGCGGCCTCCGGCCATGGCGACGTGCTGCGCCTGCAGGCCCTGGCGCGTGCGCTGGAAGGCCGGCTGAGCGTGCTGATGCTGCAGCCGCCGCGCGAGGCCCCGGCGCACATGGGCGCGCTGGCCGAGGTCTATGCCGATGCGATCGCGAGCGAGCCCTCGCGGCGCTTCTGGCTGGCCGGATTCTCGGTGGGCGGGGTCAGTGCCCTGGCCTGCTGCCGGGCGCTGGAAGCCCGCGGGCTCGCGCCGCAGGGCCTGGTGCTGCTGGACAGCATCCACCCGGAAGCCGTCATCGGTGGCACCAGCTCCTGGCGCGCCCTGGGCTGGCTGGTCCGTCGACTGCATGTGCAGGACCTCAGCATGAATGGCCGCCGCCTGGGCGCCATGTTCGCCGACCCCGGCCTGGTGGCCCAGGTCATGGCCCTGCGCAGCCACCGGGTCGAGCCCTGCAGCAGCCCGGTCTGGCTGCTCAAGACCACCGGCCTGCTGCGCTGGAACCGCCTGCTCTTCCAGGGCTGGCAGCGGCTCTTCGGCGAGCGCCTGCGCAGCACCGCGGTGCGCGGCCTGCATGGCTCCATGTTCGAGCCCGAGCATGTGCAGCACCTGGCCGACAGCCTGCTCGCGCTGATGGGCACCAGGATCGAGCCATGAGCCGGGCTGCGCTGGCACCGGGCCTGCGATGGCGCCTGGTCCTGCTGTTCGTCCTGCTGACGGGCCTGTTGCTGCTGGCCTGGGCCTGGCAGCAAGACCATTGGCAGGCCTGGCTGCGCGGCGGGCAGGCCCTGCAGTGGCTGCGCGCTCAGGCCGCCGCGCTGGGGCCGCTGGCCGTCTGGCTGATGATGAGCGCCGCCCTGTGCCTGGCGCTGCCCCTGGTGGTGCTGAGCCTGCTGGTGATCGCCGCCTTCGGCCCGGCCTGGGGCATGGCGCTGTGCTTTGCCGCCGCCGGGCTGTCCGCGCTGGTGAGCCACCGCATCGGCCACGGGCTGGGCCATGCGCTGCTGCTGCGCCTGGCCGGTCCGCGGGTGCGCCTGCTCAGCGAGGCCCTGGGCCGGCGTGGTCTGCTGGCCGTGATCCTGATGCGCCTGACGCCCATCGCGCCCTTCGCGGTGGTGAACATGGTGGCGGGCGCCACCCACATCCGCCCCTGGCAGATGCTGCTGGGTACCTGGATCGGCATGGCGCCCAGCACCCTGGTCATGGGCCTCTTTCTTGACCCGCTGCTGCGCCTGCTCGGGCGCCTGGACCTGCCGGTGGCCGCCGGCATCGCCGCGCTGATTGCCGCGGCGGCCGCGCTGCTGGGCTGGCGCCGCCGCCGGGCGCGCCCTCAGGGCTGAGGCCGTGCCTGCACCCGCAGCTGCTGCTCGCCCAAGCCCTGCACGCCCAGTCGCATCTCGTCACCCGCCTTCAGGTAGACGGGCTGCGGCTTGCGGCCCATGCCCACGCCGGGCGGCGTGCCGGTGGAGATCAGGTCTCCCGGGTAAAGCGTCATGAAGCGGCTGATGTAGCTCACCAGCTGAGCCACGCCGAAGACCATGGTGCGCGTGCTGCCGCGCTGCATGGGCTGACCGTTGAGGTCCAGCCAGAGGGTCAGGTCTTGCGGGTCGGCCACCTCGTCCGCCGTGACCAGCCAGGGGCCGATGGGGCCGAAGCTGTCGCAGCCCTTGCCCTTGTCCCAGGTGCCGCCGCGCTCCAGCTGGTACTCGCGCTCAGAGACATCGTTGACCACGCAGTAGCCGGCCACGTGGGACAGCGCATCCGCCTCGTCCACATAGCTGGCCTGGCGGCCGATCACCACGCCCAGCTCCACCTCCCAGTCTGTCCGCGTCGAGCCCCGGGGCAGCCAGACGGTGTCCCGGGCGCCGATGGCGCAGGAGGGCGGCTTCATGAACAGCACCGGCTCGGCCGGCACGGCCATGCCGGCCTCGGCGGCGTGGTCCGCGTAGTTGAGCCCCACGCAAAGGAACTTGCCCATGCCGCTCCAGGGCAGGCCCAGGCGGGTCTCGGGCGGCAGCAGCGGCAGGCGCGCTGGATCGATCCGGCGCAGCCGCTCCAGGACCTCGGGCGCCAGCGCGGCGCCGTCCAGCACGGGGCAGTGGGCGCTGAGATCGCGCAGCTGCCCGTCATCGTCCACCAGGCCCGGGCGCTCGGCTCCGGGCGCGCCCCAGCGCATCAGCTTCATGCGTGCTCCTCGATGTGAATGGCCGGGGCCAGTCTACGGCCCCCGGGTTTCCGTTCAGGACAGCTTGTAGGTCTGCAGGTGGATGCTGGTCTCGGTGGCACCGATGCCCTTGATCAGGCGCACCCGCTCCAGCACCTCGGCGAGCTCGCCCAGGGTGGCGGCGCGCAGCTCGGCCAGCAGGTCCCAGCGGCCGTTCGTGTCGAAAAGGCCGGACACGCCGGGCTCGCCCAGCAGGATGGCGATCACCTCGCGGGTCTTGTTGCCCTCCACCGCGATGCTCATCCAGGCGGTGATGGCATTGGGCGTGACGTCGGGCCGCAGCTTGACGGTGTAGCCGACGATCACGCCGCTGTCTTCCAGCTTGGCGATCCGGTTGGTGACCGTCCCGCGCGAGACCTTGAGCTTGGCCGCCAGCGTGGCCACGGTGGCGCGGGCGTCCTGGCGCAGCAGCGCCATCAATTGCTGGTCGAGGGTATCCATGGGTGGCTCCGGCGGAAGGGGGCCTCGTGCGATCTCAAGGCCCGGGTGCGAGGGGGATTTTGCCATTTTGGCAATTTCTACTGCCGAAATGGCAATGAACCTTGAGTTTTTGAACAACTCTTGCGCTTCTTTCTAACGCCAGGCTTGAGAAGAATCATGTCCATCACAACAACGGAGACTTCTCATGGCACTCCTGCTGAGCACCCACGATGTGGCTGCAATGACCCGACGAATGGGCCTTCCCGAGCTGCTGAAGCGCCTGGTGGGCTATCTGGAAGCCGACTACCTGCGCTGGCAGGACTTCGACAAGACGCCCCGCATCGCCGCTCATTCGGCGGACGGCGTGATCGAGCTGATGCCCATCGCCGACCACGAGCTCTACACCTTCAAGTACGTGAATGGCCACCCGACGAACTACCGTTTCGGCCTGTCCACCGTGATGGCCTTCGGCGCCCTGGCCGAAATGGCCACCGGCACGCCGCAAGTGCTGTCCGAGCTGACCATCAGCACGGCGCTGCGCACGGCCGCCACCTCGGTAATGGTCGCCAAGCGGCTTGCACGTCCTGATGCCAAGACCATGGCCCTGATCGGCAATGGCGCGCAAAGCGAATTCCAGGCCCTGGCCTTCCACCACCTGCTGGGTATCGAGGAGATCCGTCTCTTCGACATCGACCCCGCAGCCACCGCCAAGCTGATGCGCCATCTCCAATCCGTGCCGGGCCTGCGTCTGGTTCCCTGCCAGAGCACGGCCGAGGCAGTGAAGGGCGCGGACATCGTCACCACGGTCACCGCCGACAAGACCAATGCCACCATCATCACGCCCGAAATGCTGGAGCCCGGCATGCACATCAACGGCGTGGGCGGAGACTGCCCCGGCAAGACGGAGCTGCACCGCGGCGTGCTGGAGCAGTCCAGCGTGTTCGTGGAGTTCGAGCCTCAGTCGCGCATCGAGGGGGACATCCAGCAGATGCCTGCCGACTTCGCCGTGACCGAGTTCTGGCGTGTGCTGTCCGGCCAGGTGCCTGGCCGCCGTGACGCGCAGGAGATCACCGTGTTCGACTCCGTAGGCTTTGCACTGGAGGACTTCTCCATGCTGCGCCTGCTGCGCGACTGCGCCCGTGAACTGGGCCTGGGCAGCGAGATCAGCCTGGTGCCGCGCATGGCCGACCCCAAGGACCTCTTCGGCGAACTGATCACGCCCGAGGCCGAATCCCAGCGCCGGGCCGCCTGAGCCGGCTCACCCTTGCGGGCGGCGCCCCCTCCCCCGATGGAGTGATAGGGGCGCCGGTCGGCAACACCGAAGATGCCACCCCAGCGGCGCCGCCACAGGCAGGGCCGCCCGGGTGGCTGAAGCATGGAGGTGTTGCATGAGTCCCGAACTGAGACGGGTGCTGGGGGTCCAGACCCTGGCCCTGCTGGCGGCCCTGCTCTGCATTCTTCATGAGACGGCGCCGGCGCAGCCGGGGCCCATCGGCCTGGGTCAGGCCACTCGAGGCAGCATCCCTGCGGGGGCTGCCTCGAAGTCCGCCCTGCCTCAGGCGGCCAGGCTGGCCTTGAAGGCGCGCGCCTCCCGGCGCTTGGCCTTGGTGGCCTCCTGACGGTAGAGCTCCTCGGCTTCCTGGCGCAGCAGCACGGCCTTTTCCAGGGCCTGCATGTAGCGCTCCACGGTGTAGGTGGACTCGGAAGCGATGTAGACGCTGCGGCGGCGTGCCGGCTCACCATAACGGGGCAGGAGCACGGTGAAGCTGCAATCCCTCAGCTTGCCGCGGCGCTGGCGCACGATGGGGCCGGAGATGCCCACCGGCAGCTCGCTGGTCTTGTTGGCGTTGGGTTCGGGCTTGAGGCGGGTGGGGGCCGGGAGCTTGGCCACGCGCTTGAGCAGTTCCTTGGTCGCCGCGGCGAGGGCACCACCGGCTCCGCCGGGGAACTTGCTGTCCGAATAGAACTTGGTGCCGCCGTAGCGCAGCTGCCAACCGTGGGTGGAACGTGAATCGATGCGCTGCACGCCCTGCGGAACGGTGAACTGTTCACCGGTGTAGATCAATACTTCTCTGGTTTTCATGAGGTATCCCCATACAACTGGATAACTCCCTGTGTGCGCTAGTGTAACGGTCGCGTCACAGAAGCAGACTTGTGTCGTTAGGAAAGGGGACGGCGCCTGCAGGCTGGATGCCACAGTGGCCGCCCCAGTGTCACCCGGGTGACAAGCAAAGGCCCATCACGAGACCTTGCAAGCCCCTCGCGCCTCGGCCCCAGCTTCGTGCTCAGCCGAGCGCTCGGCCTCCCGCCGGCTCCGTGCAGTGTCGCGGCACAGGCCGTTCCACACAGGCGCGGCGTCTCGAAACTTAGGTCCGACTGAAGCCTTCCCGCGGGTCCCTGGCCGGGTGGCCTTGATCCTGCACAATGCGGCATCTGTCACCGAGAGGGTCTATGCAAAGGCGTCAATTCATCGTCCAGGGCAGCGCCAGCCTGTCCATGCTTGCCGTGCCTGCGCTGAGCCAGGCACAAGTCCGGCCGACCGAAGGCCGGCAATACCTGAAGCTGTCCACGCCCCTGCCCGGCGCGGCTGCCGACGGCGAGGTGCTGGAGTTCTTCTCCTACACCTGCCCGCATTGCCATGCCTTCGAGCCGTCTCTGCACCAGTGGCTGGCGCGCAAGCCGGCCAAGGTCCAGTTCCGCCGGGTCCCCATGGTCATCAATCCCATCGCCCGGGTGACGCAGAAGGTCTACTACGCCCTGGAAGCCATGGGCCAGCTGGAAGCCCTGCACAGCAGTGTCTTCAAGGCGGTGCAGGCGGACCTCACCAAGTTCCAGACCCTGGACAGCGCCCAGGCCGAGCTGGTGAAGCTGGGCGTCGATGGCGCGCGCTTCAAGCAGACGGCGGAATCCTTCGGCGTGCAGTCCAAGTGCCAGCAGGCCACCAGCCTGGGGCAGGCGGTCACCAGCCATGGCGTGCCGACCGTCGTCGTCAATGGCCGCTGGGTGACCAGCCCCTCCATCGCCCAGGGCTATCCCGAGGCCCTGGCTGCCATCGACCACCTGCTGACCCTGCCCCGGGCCTGAGCCCCATGGCCGGCTATGGTGCGCTGATCAAGGAAGTCGGGCGTGGCGCGCGGGGAGCGCGCAGCCTGGATCGGCCACAGGCCGCCGCCCTGTATGGCGACATGCTCGATGGCCGGGTGCCGGACATGGAGCTCGGCGCCCTGCTGATCGCCCTGCGCATCAAGGGTGAAAGCTGCGACGAGCTGCTGGGCTTCCATGACGCCCTGCAGGCGCGCACCGCCAGGATCGAGCCGCCCGCGGGGCCGCGCCTGGTCCTGCTGCCGGCCCTCAACGGGGCCCGCAAGCTGGCCAATCTGATGCCGCTGGTGGCCCTGCTGCTGGCACGGCGGGGCGTGCCCGTGCTGATCCATGGCCGTCATGACTTCGACAGCCGGGAGAATTCCTTCGATCTCCTCCGGGCCCTGGGCCTTGAGCAGGCCACCGACCTGGCCGCCGCGCTCGCGGCCGGCCGGCCGGCGGTCGCCCCCCTGGACCTGCTGTGCCCCGGCCTGGACGCGCTGATGGCCCTGCGCCCGCGCCTGGGCGTACGCAACAGCGCGCACATCATGGCCAAGCTGCTGGACCCGGCGCCCGGGCGCAGTCTGCGCGTGGTGGCGGTCACCCATCCCGAATACCTGGACAGCATGAGCGAAGCCCTGCCCGCCCTCTGCCGGGACAGCGGCGGCCAGGCCCTGCTGATGCGCGCCTGCGAAGGCGAGGCCCATGCCCACCTGCGCCGCAAGGCCTGGATGCGCCGCTTCGGCCCCGACGGCAGCTCCGAGCTGCAGACGGGCGACGATGACCTGAACCAGCCGCTGCTGGAGCTGCCGGGCATCGATGACAACGCGGCCTTGATCCAGGACTTCCTCTCCGGCCGGCGCCCCTTGCCGGCGCGCATCGAGGAGCAGGTCGAGGCCCTGGACGCCCTGGCGCGGGCCTGAAGCACGGGCCTGAAGCACAGGCGATTGGCGGGCCCACCCGGCGCCGCGGACCCGCACGATTTGTGCGAACTGGTTACCAGCCGTTCTGCCATCCGCACGTTTTCAGCCTGGGCGCCCCCCTTCGCGGGACCTGGCCCCACGGCTGACGGCCCCGCCCCAACCCTGACCTGGCCGCGCTCGCGGCACCCGGATCGGTGCCGCGCCAGGCCCGGCGCAGGCCCGGCGGCGTCGCACTCCCGCCCCTCCGCATGCGGGTTTCCGCGGAGTCACCTGACGGTGCGAAGCCTCGCCGCCAGGGCCGCCGCCGCCGCGGCGCCTAGGCGAGAAGGTCCTCCTGGCGCAAGTCGATACAAAGCGTCACCAACACCCCAGGGATTTCCTCTTGTTAAATATTTCCTGCGTACGTCCAATATATTGTCATCAGCAGATGTACATCGTTGTGGTACGCAGGACTGCTGATGCAGGGCTCGGCCCTTACGCGAGCCTGTAGTTCCCGGTCCGGCCGGCCGGGACTCGTCCCCTCTAAACAAATCGGAACCCCTCCTATGCGAACCCCCACTCTGACGGGGCTTGGCCTCGCCATGTCCTTTTGCCTGAGCCTGTCCCACGCCGATGCCATCCCTGCGGGCCCGCTGCCGCAGAACCAGCAGGCGGACAGCCGCCTTCCCGCAGCCCACAGCCACGCGGAGCACCGCACGGTCGATGCCAAGGACCGCCCGCCCGTGTCTGCGGAACGCTCGCGGCCCAGCACTGACAACGTCCGGCGCAGCAAGCTCAGCGTCACCAGCAAGGCAGCGCTGGCCGCCTCCTGCGACACCACGCTCTTCACCACCCGCACCGGCAGCGCCCTGGTCGAGGCGGTGCGCACCAGCACGGCGGACTGCGTCAACTCGCTCTTCAGCCTGCGCGGCACCGACGCCCAGCGCGCCTTCAACGAGACCCAGATGCGCAGCGTCGCCGACGGCCTGCGCAGCTACGCCTCGGGCTACAACGGCACCAACAGCAGCGGCGTGCTGCAGCTGATCCTGTTCCTGCGCGCCGGCTACTACGTGCAGTACAACGACAGCGCTTCGGTGGGCACCTATGGCAGCACCCTGAAGAGCGCGCTGCGCGGCGCCCTGGACACGCTCTATGCCAACGGCAGCATCTTCGGCGTGTCGGACGCCAACGGCGAGGTGCTGGCGGAGTCGGTCATCCTGATCGACTCCTCCACGGAGAACGCGCGCTACGCCTGGGTGGTCAAGCGCCTGCTGGACTCCTACACCAGCAGCTGGAACAGCTCGTACTACATGAAGGTCGCGGTCAACAACACCTTCACCGTGCTGTGGCGCGGTCACCAGAACGCCGACTACCAGGCCCTGGTGAAGTCCGATCTGTCGCTGCAGACCGCGGTCAGCAACTTCGCCAACCGCAACTGGGGCCTGATCGGCACCACCGAAAGCTACCTGGTCAGCAATGCCGCCAAGGAGCTGTCGCGCTTCCTGCAGTACCCCACCATCATCTCGACCACCCGGCCGCAGGTGCAGGCCCTGATGAACCGCGGCGGCCTGGGCACGTCCAGCCAGGCCATCTGGGTGGGTCTGGCCGACATGACGGACTACTACGACCCCGGCCAGTGCAACACCTATGGCAGCTGCAACTGGAAGCCCCGCGCCGAGGCCGCCGTGCTGCCGCTGAAGCAGGTCTGCAGCCCGAGCCTGACCCTGCGTGCCCAGTCCATGACGGCCGCCGAGCTCAACGCCACCTGCACCTCGGTGATCAACGAGGAGGCCTACTTCCACAACAAGCTGCAGACCAACCGCACGCCTGTCGCCAATGACAACAACAGCAGCCTGGAGCTGGTGGTCTTCGACAGCAGCTCGGACTACCAGGACTACGCCGGCGCGCTCTTCGGCATCGACACCAACAACGGTGGCATGTACATCGAAGGCAATCCGGCCCAGGCCGGCAATGTGCCGCGCTTCTACGCCTATGAGGCCGAGTGGTCGCGGCCCACGTTCGAGGTGTGGAACCTCAACCATGAGTACACCCACTACCTGGACGGCCGCTTCGACATGTACGGCGACTTCAGCGCCAACATGACCACCCCGACCGTCTGGTGGGTCGAAGGCCTGGCCGAGCACGTGTCCTACTGCTATCGCAATGTGCGCTACAGCAATGCCCTCACCGAGGCAGGCACCCTGCGCTATGCCCTGAGCACCCTGTTCGACACCACCTACGACAACGCCGACCAGACGCGCATCTACAACTGGGGCTACCTGGCCGTCAGCTTCATGATGGAGAAGCACCGCGCTGACGTCACCACCCTGCTGGGCCTGTACCGCAAGGGCGACTGGACGGGAGCGCGCAATCTGCTCAAGTCCACCATCGGCAGCCGCTACGACAGCGAGTTCCGCAGCTGGCTGGGCACCGTGGGCACCAACGGCGTGAACTGCGGCAGCACCGCCCAGCAGGCGCCGGTGGCCTCGTTCAAGACCAGCGTCTCCGGCCTGACCGTGGGCTTCACCGACACCTCCACCGACGCCGACGGTACCATCGCCAGCCGCGTCTGGAACTTCGGTGACGGCAGCAGCTCCACCGCCGCCAACCCCAGCAAGACCTACGCCGCCCCCGGCAGCTACACGGTCAAGCTGACGGTCACGGACAACAGCAACCTGAGCACCACGACGACCCAGGTGGTGAGCGTCTCGAATCCGACTTCGCAGCCGCCGGTTGCCGCGTTCTCTGTTGGCACCACGGGTCTCACCGCCTACTTCACCGACACCTCCACCGACGCTGACGGCACCATCGCCAGCCGCCTGTGGGACTTCGGTGACGGCAGCACCTCGACCCTGTCCAACCCCGCCAAGACCTACGCCACCGGCGGCACCTACACGGTGAAGCTCAAGGTGACGGACAACAGCGGTCTGAGCACCACGACCTCGAAGTCGGTGTCGGTCTCCGGCACGGTGCCCTCCACCTGCCCCACGCGTACCGACAGCATGAGCAACGGCTGCGTCCGCACCGGCCTGGCCGGCAACGCGGGTGACCTGCTGTACTACTTCATCTACGTGGACAAGCCCAATGTGCAGCTGAGCATCAGCACCAGCGGCGGCAGCGGCAATGCGGACCTCTACGTCAACACCCAGGGCTGGGCCTCGCCGACCTCGCACAACTACCGCTCCACCAGCAGCGGCAATGCGGAGACGGTGGTGGTGCCGGTGTACACGCCGGGCTACGTCTACCTGACGGTGTCGGGCAAGACGGCGTTCAGCGGGGTGAGCCTGAGCACCAAGTACTGAGCGTCTTGAGATGACGGGCCGGGAGTCTCCCGGCTCACCAATTCGGCGGCGCCTCTGCAGACATGCGGAGGCGCCGTCGGTGCTTGGCCGCCTGGAAACGGTTTCACAATGCAGTCCGGCGGCATGCTCGCTGCCTTGCGCGATGGAGCCTCCAGCGATGAAGCCACTTGCCTACCTCATCCTTGCCCCGACGCTGGCCACCTTGCCGGCATGGGCCACCCCGTCGGTCGACGAATTGCTCCGCGACGGGGAATCCATGCTTGCGGCCGGACACTTCGACCGGGCCCTGGCCTCTTGCCGTGCAGGCCTGGACACCCTGGGGACGGCCTATATGCGCCCTGGCGTGGATGACGACACCGACCTGAAGCTGATGGCCGCCGATCTCCAGCGCAGAAACGGTCATGTGGACCGCGCGGCGCAGCTCAGCTGCCAGATGCTGCGCGCCCGCATCGATCTGTACCGGCGTCCGGGACCGGGCGCCAGCGTTGCCGCGCCCCCAGCCGCGGCGAAGGCCGGCCGATGACGCGCGCTACCTGGGCCAGCGCGTCGCGCAGCGCATCGGCCTGAGCCCCCTGCGAGCCCAGAAGCGTGTCATTGACACCTTCGAGCGCTGAGCTGCCAGCGGGCCGGCGTTTGCCCGCGACGATGAGCTGTTTTGACTTGCATCAGGTCTATATTCCATTTAGACCATAAGCAATCTACGATTCAGTAGTTCTCATATATATAAAGGACTTCTACAGTCCGCCACCTAGGCTGCCAATGGGGGCTGCCACAGGGAGCGGATGTGGACTGGATTGCGGTTGCGAGCGGCTTCGGCGTCGGCGCCATCGTCGGGGTCACCGGCGTGGGCGGCGGCTCGCTGATGACGCCCCTGCTGCTCTCGGTCTTCAAGCTCAACCCGGCCGTGGCCATCGGCACGGACCTCTGGTTCGCCGGCCTCAGCAAGCTCTCCGGCTCCGTGGCGCACAGCCGCCACGGCCATGTGCGCTGGGACATCGTCCGCCAGCTGCTGGCCGGCAGCATCCCCGCCTCCCTGGCCACCGTGGCGCTGATGCACTTCAGCGGCCTCACCAAGGGCTGGGCCAGCGCCCTCACCTTCTCGCTGGGCATCGCCCTCTTCCTGACCGCCCTGGTCGTGGCCTTCCGCCCCACCTGGCAGGCCGTGGGCCTGCGCCTGGAGCGCTACATCCCTGAATCCCGCAAGCCCGCGCTGACCGTGATCAGCGGCCTGATCCTGGGCGTGCTGGTGTCCCTGTCTTCCATCGGGGCCGGGGCCATCGGCGCGACCCTGATCCTGCTCATCCACCCCCGGCTGCAGGCCCGCTACATCGTGGGCAGCGACATCGCCCATGCCGTGCCCCTGACCCTGGTCGCCGGCCTCGGCCACGCCAGCCTGGGCCATGTGGACTGGGCCCTGCTGGGCTCCCTCCTGATCGGCTCCATTCCCGGCATCTGGCTGGGCGCGCAGGCCACCCGCCGTCTGCCCGACGGCGTGATCCGCAGCCTGCTGTGCGCCTCCCTGCTGATGGCCGGCTGGAAAGTGCTTCACTGAATTCTTGAGTTGAACTGACATGTACGCCTACACCGACTTCGACCGCCAGTTCGTCCACGCCCGTGCCGCGCAGTTCCGCGACCAGCTGGAGCGCAACCTCGCCGGCACCCTGACCGACGACGAGTTCCGCCCCCTGCGCCTGCAAAACGGCTGGTACGTGCAGCGCCACGCCCCCATGCTGCGCGTGGCCGTGCCCTACGGCGTGATGTCCTCGCGTCAGCTGCGCCAGCTGGCCCGCATCGCCCGCGAGTTCGACCGCGGCTACGGCCACTTCACCACCCGCCAGAACCTGCAGTACAACTGGATCCCGCTGCCCCAGGCGGCTGACGTGATGGACTTGCTGGCCGACGTGGACATGCACGGCATCCAGACCAGCGGCAACTGCATCCGCAACATCACCAGCGATGCCACGGCCGGCGTGGCACCCGACGAGATCGTCGACCCCCGCCCCTACGCCGAGGTGCTGCGCCAGTGGAGCACCCTGCACCCGGAGTTCGCCTTCCTGCCGCGCAAGTTCAAGATCGCCATCTCCGGCGCCCGCGAAGACCGCGCCGCCATCGCCTGGCATGACATCGGCCTGCAGCTCAAGAAGAACGAGGCCGGCGAGGTCGGCTTCGAGGTGCTGGTGGGCGGCGGCATGGGCCGCACGCCGGTGATCGCCACCACGATCCGCGACTTCCTGCCCTGGCAGCAGATCCTCGTCTACATCGAGGCCATCGTGCGCGTCTACAACCGCTACGGCCGCCGCGACAACGCCTACAAGGCCCGCATCAAGATCCTGGTGAAGGCCGAAGGCCAGGCCTTCTTCGACGACGTGAACCGCGAGTTCGCGCAGATCCTGCAGGACGACCCGGCCGGCCACGAGCACATCATCCCCCAGGCCGAGCTGGACCGCGTGGCCGCGAGCTTCGTGGTGCCGGCTGGCGTGGCCGCGGTGCCAGGTCTTGACCTCTTCGAGGGCGTGCAGCCCGGCGCCTACAAGCGCTGGCTGGAGCGCAATGTGCACGGCCACCGCCTGAGCGGCTACCGTGCCGTGACGCTGTCCCTCAAGCGCGTGGGCCAGGCGCCCGGCGACGCGACCGACGCCCAGATGGACGCCGCCGCCCAGCTGGCCGACCAGTTCAGCCACGGCGAGCTGCGCGTGACGCACGACCAGAACCTGCTGCTGCCCTGGGTCCGCGAGAGCGACCTCCCGGCGCTGTTCGAGGCCGCCCGCGACAACAGCTTCGCCACGCCCAACATCGGCCTGCTGACCGACATGATCGCCTGCCCCGGCGGCGACTTCTGCGCGCTGGCCAATGCCCGCTCCATCCCCGTCGCGGCCGAGATCACCGAGCGCTTCCAGGACCTGGACGAGCAGTACGACATCGGCGACATCGACCTGCACATCAGCGGCTGCATCAACTCCTGCGGCCACCACCACAGCGGCCACATCGGCATCCTCGGCGTCGACAAGGACGGCACCGAGTGGTACCAGATCACGCTGGGCGGCTCGGACGGCTCCACGCTCTCCGGCGCCTCGCAGGCCGGCAAGGTGATCGGCCCCTCCTTCGCCGCCGACGAGGTGGGGGACGTGATCGAGTCGGTGGTGAGCACCTACAAGCGCGAGCGCCAGGCCGCCGAGCGCTTCATCGACACCGTGCGCCGCGTCGGCATCGAGCCCTTCAAGGCTGCCGCCAACGCCGTCCGCTCCTCCACCGCCGCGCGCTGAAGACTGCAAGAGAGACCGCCATGAAGTTCATCGACACCCACCACGACCAATGGCACCGCGTGGCCGGCGAGGACGGCCCGCTGCCCCACCCGAGCGCCGCTCCGAACCTGCTGCTGACGCTGGAGCAATGGCACGCCGTGCGCGACACCTGGCCCGCCGGCCTGCCTGTGGGCGTGGAGCTCGCCAATGATTTCGATGTGGAAGAGCTCGTCGCCGACCTGCCCCGCCTCGCCCTGATCGCCCTGCAGTTCCCCAAGTGGGTCGATGGCCGCGCCTACACCCAGGCCCGCCTGCTGCGCGTGCGCTACAAGTTCAGCGGCGAGATCCGCGCCGTGGGCGATGTGCTCGTGGACATGCTGCCCTTGCTGGCCCGCACCGGCTTCGACGCCGTGCAGCTGCGCGGCGACCAGCACCGCGACGCCGCAGAGCGCGCGCTGACCTTCTTCCCCGGCCACTACCAGGGCGATGTGAGCGAGCCCCGCCCGCACTTCGCCCAAGTGCTGGCCAGCCAGGCCTGAGGAGCACGGTCATGAGCGACAGCGCCTCCGACGCCGTGTCCTTCCTGCCGCTGGGCAACGCACCGCAGAGCTCGGCCATCAGCCTCTACGCCCGCGCCACCGCCGGCTTCGACGCGCGCCTGGACGAGACCCGCGCCCTGCTGCGCGAGGCCCATGCCGAGTTCGGCGACGCGCTGCTGCAGTCCAGCAGCCTCGGCGCCGAGGACATGGTCATCACCGCCCTGCTGGCCGAGCTGCAGCTGCCCGTGGCCGTCGCCACGCTGGACACCGGCCGCCTGCACGCCGAGACGCTGGCGCTGATCCCACAGATCCGCACGCAGTACGGCATCGAGGTGCAGGTCTTCACGCCGGTGGCGGACGCCGTCGTGCAGTTCGTGAAGACCCGCGGCGAGAACGCCATGTACGAGAGCCTCGCGCTGCGCAAGGAATGCTGCGGCATCCGCAAGCTGGAGCCGCTCTCGCGCATGCTGGCCGGCCGCAGCGCCTGGATCACCGGCCTGCGCCGCGAGCAGTCCGCCAACCGCGCCGAAGTGCCCTTCAGCGAGCCGGACGGCCAAGGCCGCACCAAGCTCAACCCGCTGGCCGCCTGGAGCTGGGCCGACGTCTGGCATTTCATCCAGACCCGCGGCGTGCCCTACAACGCCCTGCATGACCAGTTCATGCCCTCCATCGGCTGCGCGCCCTGCACCCGCGCCATCGCCGTCGGCGAGGACTTCCGCGCCGGCCGCTGGTGGTGGGAGGACGAGAACGCCAAGGAATGCGGCCTGCACAAGGCCAAGAGCAATGAAGATCTGAAGTCTGGAGCGACTGCATGAACGCCCCCGTGAACCTGGAACACCTGGTCGCCAACGTCGACCACCGCCATCTGGACCACCTGGAAGAAGAGGCCATCTTCATCCTGCGCGAGGTCGCCGCCGCCTTCGAGCGCCCGGGCCTGCTGTTCTCCAGCGGCAAAGATTCCTGCGTGGTCCTGCGACTCGCTGAAAAGGCCTTCAAGCAACGCGTGTCCGGCAACGAGTTCAAGGGCAAGCTGCCCTTCCCCCTCGTGCACGTGGACACCGGCCACAACTTCCCCGAGGTCATCGAATTCCGTGACCGCCGCGTGGCGGAGATGGGCGAGCGCCTGGTCGTCGGGCACCTGGAAGACTCGATCAAGAAGGGCACGATCCGCCTCGCGCACCCGCTGGAATCGCGCAACGGCCATCAGACCGTGACGCTGCTGGAGACCATCGAGGAGCACCGCTTCGACGTGCTGATCGGCGGCGCCCGCCGCGACGAGGAGAAGGCGCGCGCCAAGGAGCGCATCTTCAGCCACCGCGACAGCTTCGGCCAGTGGCAGCCCAAGGAGCAGCGCCCCGAGCTGTGGAACCTGTTCAACACCCGCATCCGCCCGGGCGAGCATTTCCGCGCCTTCCCCATCAGCAACTGGACCGAGCTCGATGTGTGGCTCTACATCCAGCGCGAGAACATCCCCCTGCCGCAGCTCTACTACGCCCACGAGCGCCAGGTGATCCGCCGCAAGGGCCTGCTGGTGCCGCTGACCGAGGTCACGCCGCCCGAGGCCGGCGAGACGGTCGAGACCGCCACCGTGCGCTTCCGCACCGTGGGCGACATGACCTGCACCTGCCCGGTGGAGAGCGACGCCGCCAGCGCTGCCGACATCGTGGCCGAGACCCTGACGGTGACGGTGAGCGAGCGTGGCGCCACGCGAATGGACGATCGCACCTCGGATGCCTCCATGGAGCGCCGAAAGAAAGAAGGCTACTTCTGACGCCACCCCGCGGCGCCCCGCGCTGCGACGAGCCCGCCGCTCAGGCAAGACCTGACCCCGGGCCTCACTCGACGACTACAGATTGAGCAAGCCATGAGTGCAGTTCCCCAATTCGAGACGGTCCACCAACAGGACGTGGACACCCAGCACCGCGCCCTGCGCTTCCTGACCGCGGGCAGCGTGGACGACGGCAAGAGCACCCTGATCGGCCGCCTGCTGTTTGACAGCCGCGCCATCCTCGCCGACCAGCTGGACACCCTGGAGCGCCGCGCCGCCGGCCAGCCCATCGACCTCTCCCTGCTGACCGACGGCCTGGAGGCCGAGCGCGAGCAGGGCATCACCATCGACGTGGCCTACCGCTACTTCGCCACCAAGGCGCGCAAGTTCATCATTGCCGACGCTCCGGGCCACGAGCAGTACACCCGCAACATGGTCACCGCCGCCGCCGGCAGCGACGCCGCCGTGGTGCTGGTGGACATCACCAAGCTGGACCTGGCCCAGGCCGAGGTGCCCCTGCTGCCGCAGACCCGCCGCCACAGCCTGCTGGCCCACCTGCTGCGCGTGCCCAGCATCGTGTTCGCCGTCAACAAGATCGACGCCCTGGCCGCCGACGCCGCGGGCGAAGGCTTCGCCAAGGTCAGCGCCGCGCTGCGCCGCTTTGCCGAGGAAGCCGGCATCACCGTGACGGCCATCGTGCCCGTCTCAGCCCTGAACGGCGACAACGTCACCCAGCCCCTGGACGCCCCCTGGTACACCGGCCCCTCGCTGCTGCAGGTGCTGGAAGGCCTGCCCACGGCGCAAGAGACCGTCGAGGGCCCGCTGCAGCAGCCGGTGCAGTACGTGAGCAAGGAAGGCGAAGGCACGGGTTACCAGCCGCGCACCTTCTGGGGCCGCATCGCGCAAGGCCAGGTGAAGGCGGGTGATGAGGTCGAGGTGCTGCCCAGCGGCGTCAAGGCCGTGATCGCCGAGGTCCGCCGTGCGGGCGAGACGGTGGCCCATGCCGTGGCCGGTGAGTCCGCCGGCCTCGTGTTCGACCGCCAGGTGGACGTGAGCCGCGGTGACTGGATCGTCGCCCCCGGCAGCGCCGCCCCGCGCCAGCAGTTCGAGGCCACGCTGGCCTGGCTGGACACCGAGCCGGCCCAGATCGGCCGCAAGTACTGGGTGCGCCACGGCAACCGCTGGGTGCAGGCCCGCATCAGCGCCATCGAGCACCGCCTGGACATCCACACCCTGGCCGAGACCGAGGCCCACGAGCTGGCCGTGAACGAGATCGGCCACGTCGTGGTCGAGCTGCAAGCCCCGCTGCCCCTGGCGGCCTATGCCCAGAACCGCGTGGCCGGCGCGCTGATCGTCGTCGACCCCACCAGCAACCGCACCTCGGGTGCGCTGCTGGTGCGCTGAGCCGGCACCCACGAGTCAAGACCTGACCCCAAGGAGCATCACATGGGACGCGTCATCTTCGTCAGTGCCGGCCCCGGCAGCGCCGACCTCATCACCCTGCGCGGCCTGCGCGCCCTGCAGCAGGCCGATGTGGTGCTGTTCGACGCCCTGACCGACCCCGCCCTGCGCGAGTTCGCCCCCAGCGCCCGCTGGCTGGACGTGGGCAAGCGCGGCTTCTGCGACTCCACCGCCCAGACCGCCATCAACGCCGCCCTGGTGCGCGAAGCCCGCCAGGCCGGCGTGGTGGTGCGCCTCAAGGGCGGGGACGCCAGCGTCTTCGGCCGCCTGGAAGAGGAGCTGCTGGCGCTGGACGAGGCCGGCATCGACTCGGAAGTGGTGCCCGGCGTGACCGCCGCCATTGCCGCCGCCGCCCACACCCGCCGCCCCCTGACCCGCCGCGGCCAGGGCCGCAGCGTGGCCCTGACGACCGCCATGACCAAGGACGGCGACCTCCAGGCCCTCAAGAGCGCCGACACCGAGGTCTTCTACATGGCCGGCCGCCAGCTCGGCGCCCTGGCGCGCAAGCTGGCCCTGGCCGGATGGGCAGGTGACACGCCGGTGATGGTCGTCTCCCGCGCGGGCTGTGCCGATGCCCTGAGCAGCGAGCACACCGTCGACACCCTGCCCGCCGCCAGCCTGCTGCACCGCGGCCGCCCGACGGTGGTCACCGTCGGCGCGGGTGCCGCGCCGGTGTCCCCGGTGCGACAGCGCGCCGCCTTGCCGCAAGCCCTGGCCGCGCGCACGCCGGGCGATCAATGCCCCCAAGTTGAGCCCCATCAAGTGGAGCCGACGATCGCGCACGATTAAAATCCGCCCTTTGCCGCCAGAGCGCCCATGCGCTGGCGGTCCCCGGGCCCAACAACTCTAGAGCTGCTCCATGACCCACGTCGTTACCGAAGCCTGCATTCGCTGCAAGTACACCGATTGCGTTGATGTCTGCCCCGTCGACTGCTTCCGTGAAGGTCCGAACTTCCTGACCATCGATCCGGACGAGTGCATCGACTGCGCCGTGTGCATCCCCGAGTGCCCCGTGAACGCCATCGTTCCCGAGGAAGACGTGCCGGGCAACCAGCAGCACATGATCAAGATCAACGCCGACCTGGCGAAGAAGTGGCCCAGCATCACCAAGCGCAAGGCCGCCCTGCCCGACGCGGACGAATGGAAAGACAAGAGCGACAAGCTCTCCGAACTCATCCGCTGATTACCCCTGCGGGCCACGAGCAAGGGGCCCGGACTCGATAGATTGGATCCTCAAGTGACTCAAGCGACCTCCTCCGCGTCTGCCGGCGTGATCGAAACCGATGCCGTCATCGTTGGCGCTGGCCCCGTGGGCCTGTTCCAGGTGTTCGAACTCGGCCTTCTGGAGATCAAGGCCCACATCATTGACTCCCTGGCCTACCCCGGTGGCCAGTGCATCGAGCTCTACCCCGACAAGCCCATCTACGACATCCCCGCCCTGCCCGTCGTCACCGGCAAGGAGCTGACGGACAACCTGATGAAGCAGATCGAGCCCTTCGGCGCGACCTTCCATCTGGGCCAGGAAGTGACCACCGTCGAGAAACAGGAAGACGGCCGCTTCTTCGTCGCCACCTCCAAGGGCACGCAGTTCCTGACCAAGACCATCTTCATCGCCGGCGGCGTGGGCTCCTTCCAGCCCCGCACCCTGAAGGTGGACGGCATCGACAAGCACGAGGGCTCGCAAGTGCACTACCGCGTGCGCAAGCCCGAGCAGTTCGCCGGCAAGAACCTGCTGATCGTCGGCGGCGGTGACTCCGCCCTCGACTGGGCCCTGAACTTCTGCGGCGGCAACGAAGACGGCAACCCGCACAAGGCCGAGAGCGTCATCCTGCTGCACCGCCGCGACGGCTTCCGCGCCGCCCCGGCCAGCGTCGCCAAGATGAAGGAACTCTGCGACAACTACGAGATGCAGTTCATCGTCGGCCAGGTCACCGACCTGGATGAAGCCGAGGATGGCGCGCTCAAGGGCGTGAAGGTCACCGGCGGCGACGGCGTCACCCGCGTCGTCCCCTGCGACCAGGTTCTCGTCTTCTTCGGCCTCTCCCCCAAGCTCGGCCCCATCGCCGAGTGGGGCCTGGCCCTGGAGCGCAAGCAGATCCTCGTGGACACCGAGAAGTTCCAGACCAGCGTGCCCGGCATCTTCGCCGTGGGTGACATCAACACCTACCCCGGCAAGAAGAAGCTGATCCTCTCCGGCTTCCACGAGGCCGCCCTGGCCGCGTTCGGTGCGATGCCCATCATCAACCCGGAGAAGCGCGTGCATCTGCAGTACACGACCACCAGCCCGAAGCTGCACAAGGTGCTGGGCGTGGAGACGCCGGTGTTTGACTGAGGCTTGGCCTTTTGTCTGCGAAGAACCCGCCCGTGTGGCGGGTTTTTTGTTGTCTGAAGCTCTCGCGGTGGCGAGGGGGCTTCAACAGGCTTGGTGAGGTGCTTGGGGACGATCGCAGCGGCGCTCCCTACACTGATCGCCGCTCTGCCCTTCAGAGCACGGGATTGGCGTCCCGATGAGATCCGCGGGTCACTCTCTGTGGAGATCTCATGGACGAATCTGATCAATCCAACCCTGGGCGTGTTCTGCGCCAGGGGATACCCGACATTCTTGATGAGTTGGACCGGCTGCTTGGTTTGCAGACGGCGGATGCCCCTGCGTGGGTCGAATGGGGACGAACTGCGCGAGTGGGTTTGGCGGACACGTATCGGCGGCAGCTGGAGGTACTAGAAGCGCTGGAAGTGATACTGGCTTTGCTCGGGAGAGATCCTGAGAATCGGGTGCGATTCAGCGGCTTGGCGTGCTTGTTGGGACCCTTGGTAGACAAGCTAGGAGTCTCTTGCGCTCGCGTTACTGGAGCGACCTATGCAATTCCTAATTGATTCAATGCCCGCAGCCTAGAGGATGCTTTGCAGCTGAAGTGGTTTTCGGCAAACTGGAGCTCGGCTAACAGGACTGGCTATCTGGCCGACACGCAGCGGCAGGGCGGAGCGCCAAATGCATTGATCTACGCTGCAACAAAGAAAGGGGCGTCTGCACGTCAGCAGGCGGCTCAAGTCGAGCCGCGATGGGCCCTTCAGTGCCGCAACTTAATATAGGTCGCATGACATAGCTGCACCCTATCGGGCGAATGTGAAATGCACCTCAGCAGAGCTGCCTATACAGACTGAGATTCAGTACATCTGAGCCGCCCCAACAGTAGGCAACGACCTCCTAATCCATAGTGAAATTCAAGGGCACGATAGGGCGGATTAAATTCGAAAAGCAGTCTGAACTCACCTTAGGATCTGCTCCCGCCCGTGGGGATATACCAATGGCGCTGCACGCCAATCCATCTATCATTTACAAAACAACAGGAGGAAATGATGAGCATCAACTTCCCAATCCAGCCAGCCAGTGATGCGGGTGGTAAGAGTTCACTCGTTCAACACTTTGCAATTCAGGGCTTGTTTGGTTATCGATCGGTCAGTCTTGCCTCTGAATACGCGGCAACAATTCTAATTGCCCACAATGGGGCGGGCAAGACAACAATGTTAGGCGCATTGGATGCATTTCTAAGGTGCCAATTCGGAAGACTCGCCGAACTGACGTTTCAACGAATCGAATGCAAGTTGAGAACCTTGCCAGAAATGCTTGTTCTGGAGAAGACTGATCTAGACCATTACCTGAAGGACGTTGCCGAAAATTCAGCAATCTTGCGCACAGCAAAGCAATTCGATTTAGATCCTCAAGATGTCCTATTCTTTGTTTTGTGGGAATTTCCTCTATTATCCAGCAAGAGGCAACTGCTTAACCAAAACCCCGTCTTCAACAAAGTTTACAACCACCACACGCACACATACGATTCTACGTACGCCCTCTTCCAGGAACTATCCAAGGGGATGAGCATACCTGGATCGCCGATCGAATCGCTACGACAAAAAGTATCTACAGCGCTCGGTGAAACTGAAATCGTCTATCTTCCAACGTATCGCCGGATTGAGCTCTCTTTGCCGGAGCAAGAAGAGCCGCGCTACGGAAGAAAACCAGTCAGCGTTCATGCGCGCCTAGGCCTAACTCGACGAGGCCTGCACACCGGCGATATTCAGTTTGGCCTCTCCGATATATCAGCTCGACTTAAAGAGTTGAATCAGGAGATCATGTTTGAGTCAAATCAAAAGTATGCAGAAATTAGTGCAAACATTATTGACGACTTAATAAGCGGATCTTTTGAAAAGCAGAGCCCGAGCCTCGAAGAGCGGCCTAGCCGACAAGAGCTAGGAATCTTCTTTGAACGAATGAAGGCTGGCGGCCGAAGCGGACTTCTATTCGCGCCCTATTACGGACCATATGGACCAGCGAAGATTCCGGACTTCGATAGAATTTATTCCGGGAGGGTTCCCGAGAACTCCCAAAAGTTCCTTACCTACTTCTTGGGAAAACTGAACAGCGTTATCCAAAAGACGCGCGACACTGAAAACATCGTTGACAGCTTCGTCAGAAATTGCAACCGCTACCTCTCGGGCACGGATTCAACAACTGACGGGGAAGGGATTGACGTAAGGGATGAGAAAAACCTCCAACTAGACCGCGCGACTCTAGATGTTTCCGTTTGGCGCAAACGCCCAGCAAAAGAAATTCCACTGGATGCACTTTCGTCAGGCGAAAAGCAAATGATCTCCTTATTCGCCCGACTCTACCTATACCCACGCGACAAGCTTATCCTAATTGACGAACCAGAACTTTCACTATCCCTTGATTGGCAGCGAAAAATACTCCCTGATATTTTAAACGCACCACATTGCCGACAAGTAATCGCCATTACGCATTCGCCGTTTATATTTGACAACGAACTAGATGCTTTTGCCACCGCACTACGCATACAAATCTCGAACCAAGACTTCGAGGGCGGTAACTGAAGGCACAAAGTGGAGGTAAGCGTGGATACTTCTAAAAAAGACTGCGGATCGGCTACCGTCCAAAAATTGAGGGACGCAAGGAATTCCCCGACGGTCATGAAGTCAAAGCTCGCGGGAATCAGGTCTCATTGCAGGGATTGCATCGTCTTTGCCTTTGAAGGAATTGAGGATAAGACTATTTATTTTCATTGGCTTAGACAAATCAATCCCGGCATGAAATATGAATTCCTAGTCTGCAGCGGAAAGGCACAGGTTCTCGAATTTCGGGAGCTTTTAAGACGAGACTTGACTGGACTAAGAGATTCCATCTTCTTCTTTGTTGATCGTGATTTTGACGACCTTCGGGGCGTTGAGTTCGGCGACGATATTTTCATGACGGAAACATATTCCATTGAAAATCAATTGGTTTGCCATAAAGTTCTCGAAGGGATTATGAATGTTGACTTGCACTGCCACGGCGAACCCGAATGCCGCCGAACGGTACTACGAAAATTTGACGAATTATATGATTCTTTTCTATCTATCACCGAAGCCCTCAATAGAAGAATATTTTTAGCTCGTACTCTTAGCATTCGGAATAGCAAACCCTTCCCGGACAAGATTAGGCTATTGGCAAACGTAGAGCTTCTTCATGTCAGCTCCACAGACCTTGATCCAATGCAAATCGTAGTTCTCGATCGAGAGCCCACAGAACAAGAAGTGTCGGCACATGAGGACGCATTCAAGACGCTGAATCGCAGAGATCGCTATAGAGGTAAATTTGCCTTGCTCTTCTTTCAGCGCTGGCTTGAGCTACTCGGCGAAGAGCGCAACAAGCCAGACTCAGAAATTTTCAAAGGATTAGAACGCAAGAATACCGCAAATGGCCGCTTGTCCCTTGATTCACTGGCCGCCAAATCGGTTCCGCCGGAGGGCTTCAAAAACTTCATAGATAGGATTTTCTCCAAGCTTCCCGCGACTCCGGAAGTAAGCGTTATTTAGCGGTCCCGGGACCCGGGAGGCGGGGGCAGATACTGTCTTGAATTTCATAGGCTCCGGGGTCAGGCCTTAAGTTTCAAGCCCTTCAGAATTTAGCCCTGCCCCCGGCGTCCCAAGCCTGTGGTTTGCCACGGTTTTCAAGCGTCCGCAGTACATCAAGGCGGCTTAGACCAGACTGTGGAGCTCGTCCAGGTCCTCTTGCGTCGGCCCCGCCTGCTGCACTTCCTGCTTGAGGGCCTGATGGTCTGCCCGCCGGCCCATCAGCTTGTCCTGCGGGGCGGGGCTGAGGGAGGCAGAAGTCGTATCTTTGCGCGCGGACTCCGGGCCTACATTGGTGCCATGTTCAACAACTGGAGCCCCAGAATGGCCAACGCCGCAAAGCTCGCCCTCGCCGCCGTCCATCGCCGCCGTGCTCGTCTGGAGTTCGTCTCCAGGTGGAACCCCATGCGCCGGGACCTGGCCCGATTCAGCAGGCACGCCGCCGGCTTGCGCAGAAGGATTGATGTGCTTATGCAGTGCTGCTCTCCAAAGCTCATGGGCAGTAGCTCATTGCCAAACCCCGCAAGAGGAATCTGAGGCCAGGTTTCGGAATGATTCAGCTCAGGCAAAACAACGCCTGCAGCTGATGACACCTGAAACTCAATTCCTCATCGACATAGCCGCCAAAACTGCGGCTTACTTCCTTGCCTACTTGGTCATCGAGTGGATGCGTCAACGCGCTCAAACTCGACGACCCACACCCAGGGGTTCGCGCCCCAGGAATCTGCGCCGTTGATGGACTGCCAGCGCAGAGGCGGGGTCAGGCCTTGAATCTAAAGGCCTACAGATTTAAGGTCTGCCCCCGACTCCCGAGCTGCTGTTATAAGGTCGCCCAGAGTGCAGAGCAGCATCTAGGGGATACAAACTTCATTCGACTTGGCGACCTCATCGCAACATTCTCGATTGCTGACACTTGCTGCCCGCGAGCACCTCGGGTCCATCGGGTGCACGCAGAAAGGGCGTTCTCGCTTCTGGTTCGACGACCACGGATGGTGGGCCGCAACAGTCGAGTTCCAACCCAGCTCGTGGAGCAAGGGCAGCTATCTGAACGTCGGAGCCATGTGGCTCTGGCATCCGGCGGATCACTGGGTCTTCAATGAGTTCGATCGTGTTGAACCGTTCCACGAGTTTCACGACGACGCTCAGTTTCACTACGTTGCAGCCCAGCTCGCCGAGCATGCGGCAACTGAAGTACATACGCTTCGCCGGAAGTTCGATTCGGTTGAATCCGTTGCAAAGCACCTGATGCAAAAACCGGCCGAAGGGCTCTGGCCCAACTATCACGCAGCGATTGCGGCATCGCTGATTGGAGATGACCTGCTCGGGTTAATCGAGACAGTAATTCCTAGAAGACGGCGGGTTGCAGGTCTTGGCGGAGATGCTGTTTGAACTCCGCCGGGGTCAAGTATTGCAGGCTGCTGTGTGGCCGGACCTCGTTGTAGTGCTGGCGCCAGGTTTCGATGATGACGCGGGCCTCGCGACGTGAGCGGAACCATTCGAGGGACAGGCACTCGTCGCGGAACTTGCCATTGAAGCTTTCATCGGTGCCGTTCTGCCAGGGCTTGCCGGGATCGTTGAGCACCGTGGCGATGCCGGAGCTTGCGATCCAGTCCAGGATGGCCAGGCTGACGAACTCGGGGCCGTTGTCCGAGCGCATGAACAGTGGCGCGCCGTGCAGGCTCACCAACCGCGACAGCACCTCGATGACGCGCTTGGAGCGAATGGAGCCCGCCACGTCGATGGCCAGGCACTCGCGAGTGAACTCGTCGACGACCGTCAGGCACTTGATCTGCTGCCCGCTGGCCGTGGTGTCGAAGACGAAGTCGTAGGCCCAGACCATGTTGGCCTTGAACGGCGTGTGGATCCTCGGGCGCACCGATGCAATGCGCTTGCGAGGCCGCTTCCTGGGCACCAGCAGGCCCGCCTGACGCCATAGGCGATGCGCTCGCGACCAGCTCAGCTCGAAGCCCTTGCGACGCAGGAACACGCGGATGCGGCGATAGCCGTAGCGCGGGTACTGCGCAGACAGCGCCTTCATGGCCTCGATCACCGGTGCATCCTTGGCGGGCAGCCGGGGCTCGTAGCTGGGCGTGGATCGCGACATGCCGATCAGCCCGCAAGCCCGGCGCAGACTCAGGCCTCGCTCGCGAGCGAAGGCGACCTGGGCGCGCCGAGCCAGCGGGCTCACCATTAATGAGATGGTCCGCCCCGCACCTCGGGCGTATGTTCGAGACCCCACCTTCCGAGGAGACCGTCATGAGCAGCGTCGACAAGATCGCCGTGACCTACGGCATCGATTTGGGCAAGAGCTGGTTCCACCTGGTCGGGCTGGACGCCGCAGGCGCGCCAGTCAAGAAGGCCAAGCTCCATCGCAGCGGGATCGTTTCCTTCTTCGTCAACGTGCCTGCCGCCCGCATCGGCATGGAAGCCTGTCCAGGCTCCCAATGGCTGGCGAGGAAGCTCTGCGCCTTGGGTCACGATGTGCGCATCATTCCGGCGCAGTTCGTCAAGCCGTATGTCAAGTCGAACAAGAACGACGCGATCGATGCTACAGCCATCGCCGAAGCGGTAACGCGCCCGACGATGCGCTTCGTGCAGGTCAAGCATCTTGAGCAAGTCGAATTGCAGTTCCTGCATCGAAGCCGCGAGCTGCTGGTGTCAACACGCACGCGGCTGGTCAACCAA
>NZ_JBDPZC010000030.1:0-5437 GCF_039872765.1 Roseateles flavus
AAATAGTCTTTGTTCGATTCCGTTGAGTAAATTCAAGATCGAACTGTAGAGTTTGATCCTGGCTCAGATTGAACGCTGGCGGCATGCCTTACACATGCAAGTCGAACGGTAACAGGCCGCAAGGTGCTGACGAGTGGCGAACGGGTGAGTAATGTATCGGAACGTGCCCAGTCGTGGGGGATAACTGCTCGAAAGAGCAGCTAATACCGCATACGACCTGAGGGTGAAAGCGGGGGACCGTAAGGCCTCGCGCGATTGGAGCGGCCGATATCAGATTAGGTAGTTGGTGAGGTAAAGGCTCACCAAGCCGACGATCTGTAGCTGGTCTGAGAGGACGACCAGCCACACTGGGACTGAGACACGGCCCAGACTCCTACGGGAGGCAGCAGTGGGGAATTTTGGACAATGGACGCAAGTCTGATCCAGCCATGCCGCGTGCGGGAAGAAGGCCTTCGGGTTGTAAACCGCTTTTGTCAGGGAAGAAAAGGTTCCTTCTAATAAAGGGGACTCATGACGGTACCTGAAGAATAAGCACCGGCTAACTACGTGCCAGCAGCCGCGGTAATACGTAGGGTGCAAGCGTTAATCGGAATTACTGGGCGTAAAGCGTGCGCAGGCGGTTGTGCAAGACAGGTGTGAAATCCCCGGGCTTAACCTGGGAACTGCACTTGTGACTGCACGGCTAGAGTACGGTAGAGGGGGATGGAATTCCACGTGTAGCAGTGAAATGCGTAGATATGTGGAGGAACACCGATGGCGAAGGCAATCCCCTGGACCTGTACTGACGCTCATGCACGAAAGCGTGGGGAGCAAACAGGATTAGATACCCTGGTAGTCCACGCCCTAAACGATGTCAACTGGTTGTTGGGAGGGTTTCTTCTCAGTAACGTAGCTAACGCGTGAAGTTGACCGCCTGGGGAGTACGGCCGCAAGGTTGAAACTCAAAGGAATTGACGGGGACCCGCACAAGCGGTGGATGATGTGGTTTAATTCGATGCAACGCGAAAAACCTTACCTACCCTTGACATGCCAGGAATCCTGCAGAGATGTGGGAGTGCTCGAAAGAGAACCTGGACACAGGTGCTGCATGGCCGTCGTCAGCTCGTGTCGTGAGATGTTGGGTTAAGTCCCGCAACGAGCGCAACCCTTGTCATTAGTTGCTACGAAAGGGCACTCTAATGAGACTGCCGGTGACAAACCGGAGGAAGGTGGGGATGACGTCAGGTCATCATGGCCCTTATGGGTAGGGCTACACACGTCATACAATGGCCGGGACAGAGGGCTGCCAACCCGCGAGGGGGAGCTAATCCCAGAAACCCGGTCGTAGTCCGGATCGCAGTCTGCAACTCGACTGCGTGAAGTCGGAATCGCTAGTAATCGCGGATCAGCTTGCCGCGGTGAATACGTTCCCGGGTCTTGTACACACCGCCCGTCACACCATGGGAGCGGGTTCTGCCAGAAGTAGTTAGCCTAACCGCAAGGAGGGCGATTACCACGGCAGGGTTCGTGACTGGGGTGAAGTCGTAACAAGGTAGCCGTATCGGAAGGTGCGGCTGGATCACCTCCTTTCTAGAGAATGGTCGAGCACTCGATTGCTGCATGCAGCGGTTGAGCAGCGAGATCCAATGCACAGCGTCTTCAAGCGCCCACACTTATCGGCTGTAGAACAAAAGAACAGTAAGAGTGTTTACACGTGAGCCTGCCGAGCTGGCCTTGACAGGTGAGCGCGTGAGGCAGGCTGACGATGCGAATCGTGGGTCTGTAGCTCAGTCGGTTAGAGCACCGTCTTGATAAGGCGGGGGTCGCTGGTTCGAATCCAGCCAGACCCACCACGAAATACAGCGTTGTCTGTACCCGGGGGATTAGCTCAGCTGGGAGAGCACCTGCTTTGCAAGCAGGGGGTCGTCGGTTCGATCCCGTCATCCTCCACCATTTCCTGCAAGACAGGAAGGCACTCGAAGGTTGGCAAACCAGAGCATCGAAGAGACGATGTTGTGGTTTGCCAGTCTTGGCTTTAAATAGTCGGCTGTTGTTCTTTAACAATTTGTAGAGTCGAATCAGCGTTGCTGATGGAAAGCAGTATCTTCGTAAAGGGGGATCTGCACCGTGCCATCAGCAACATTTGATTGCGTCAACGAACTTCAACTCTGATTTATCAGAGGGTATGAAGAACGGCGAAACGCGAATACTCAAAAACTTCCATCGTGAATACAAGACGATGTGAAGCAGTCCTTGACGACATCGAATGATGTCAAAGTTATAGGGTCAAGTGACTAAGTGCATGTGGTGGATGCCTTGGCGATTACAGGCGACGAAGGACGTGATAGCCTGCGATAAGCTTCGGGGAGCTGGCAAATAAGCTTTGATCCGGAGATTTCCGAATGGGGAAACCCACCTCGCAAGAGGTAACTCTGACTGAATACATAGGTCATTGTGGCGAACCGGGTGAACTGAAACATCTCAGTAGCTCGAGGAAAAGACATCAACCGAGATTCCGAAAGTAGTGGCGAGCGAAATCGGAGTAGCCCTCGTGTTTTAGCAGTTGGCATATCAGAACGGAATGGAAAGTCCGGCCATAGCGGGTGATAGCCCCGTATGAAAAATGTCGATTGTGGAACTAGGCACGAATAGAGTAGGGCGGGACACGTGAAATCCTGTCTGAACATGGGGGGACCATCCTCCAAGGCTAAATACTCGTAATCGACCGATAGTGAACAAGTACCGTGAGGGAAAGGCGAAAAGAACCCCGGGAGGGGAGTGAAATAGATCCTGAAACCGCATGCATACAAAAAGTAGGAGCCCGAAAGGGTGACTGCGTACCTTTTGTATAATGGGTCAGCGACTTACATTCAGTGGCAAGGTTAACCGAATAGGGAAGCCGTAGAGAAATCGAGTCCGAATAGGGCGTTCAGTCGCTGGGTGTAGACCCGAAACCAAGTGATCTATCCATGGCCAGGATGAAGGTACCGTAACAGGTGCTGGAGGTCCGAACCGACTAGTGTTGCAAAACTAGCGGATGAGCTGTGGATAGGGGTGAAAGGCTAAACAAACTTGGAAATAGCTGGTTCTCTCCGAAAACTATTTAGGTAGTGCCTCAAGTATTACCATCGGGGGTAGAGCACTGTTTAGGCTAGGGGGTCATGGCGACTTACCAAACCTTGGCAAACTCCGAATACCGATGAGTACAGCTTGGGAGACAGAGCACCGGGTGCTAACGTCCGGACTCAAGAGGGAAACAACCCAGACCGCCAGCTAAGGTCCCTAAAATTGGCTAAGTGGGAAACGAAGTGGGAAGGCTAAAACAGTCAGGATGTTGGCTTAGAAGCAGCCATCATTTAAAGAAAGCGTAATAGCTCACTGATCGAGTCGTCCTGCGCGGAAGATGTAACGGGGCTAAGCCAGTTACCGAAGCTGCGGATTTGCACGCAAGTGCAAGTGGTAGGAGAGCGTTCTGTAAGCCTGTGAAGGTGGGTTGTGAAGCCTGCTGGAGGTATCAGAAGTGCGAATGCTGACATGAGTAGCGTTAAAGGGGGTGAAAAGCCCCCTCGCCGTAAGCGCAAGGTTTCCTACGCAACGTTCATCGGCGTAGGGTGAGTCGGCCCCTAAGGCGAGGCAGAGATGCGTAGCTGATGGGAAACAGGTCAATATTCCTGTACCGATCAATAGTGCGATGTGGGGACGGAGAAGGTTAGCTCAGCCGGGTGTTGGATGTCCCGGTTCAAGCCTGTAGTCGTGCCTGGTAGGCAAATCCGCCGGGCTTAGATGAGGGGTGATAACGAGTCTGCTTGCAGACGAAGTGAGTGATACCCTGCTTCCAGGAAAAGCCACTAAGCTTCAGCTATTGACGACCGTACCGCAAACCGACACTGGTGCGCGAGATGAGTATTCTAAGGCGCTTGAGAGAACTCTGGAGAAGGAACTCGGCAAATTGACACCGTAACTTCGGAAGAAGGTGTGCCTTTAGTAGGTGAAGTTGTACAAACGAAGCCCAATGAGGCCGCAGAGAATCGGTGGCTGCAACTGTTTATTAAAAACACAGCACTCTGCAAAGACGAAAGTCGACGTATAGGGTGTGACTCCTGCCCGGTGCTGGAAGATTAAATGATGGGGTGCAAGCTCTTGACTGAAGTCCCAGTAAACGGCGGCCGTAACTATAACGGTCCTAAGGTAGCGAAATTCCTTGTCGGGTAAGTTCCGACCTGCACGAATGGAGTAATGATGGCCACACTGTCTCCTCCAGAGACTCAGCGAAGTTGAAATGTTTGTGATGATGCAATCTCCCCGCGGAAAGACGGAAAGACCCCATGAACCTTTACTGTAGCTTTACATTGGACTTTGAACAGATCTGTGTAGGATAGGTGGGAGGCTTTGAAACCTGGTCGCTAGATCAGGTGGAGCCGACGTTGAAATACCACCCTGGTGTGTTTGAGGTTCTAACCTTGGCCCGTTATCCGGGTTGGGGACAGTGTATGGTGGGCAGTTTGACTGGGGCGGTCTCCTCCCAAATCGTAACGGAGGAGTTCGAAGGTACGCTAGGCACGGTCGGAAATCGTGCTGATAGTGCATAGGCATAAGCGTGCTTGACTGCGAGACTGACAAGTCGAGCAGGTACGAAAGTAGGACTAAGTGATCCGGTGGTTCTGTATGGAAGGGCCATCGCTCAACGGATAAAAGGTACTCTGGGGATAACAGGCTGATACCGCCCAAGAGTTCATATCGACGGCGGTGTTTGGCACCTCGATGTCGGCTCATCTCATCCTGGGGCTGTAGCCGGTCCCAAGGGTATGGCTGTTCGCCATTTAAAGAGGTACGTGAGCTGGGTTTAAAACGTCGTGAGACAGTTTGGTCCCTATCTTCCGTGGGCGCTGCAAGATTGAGAGAGCCTGCTCCTAGTACGAGAGGACCGGAGTGGACGCACCTCTGGTGTACCGGTTGTCACGCCAGTGGCATCGCCGGGTAGCTATGTGCGGAAGAGATAACCGCTGAAAGCATCTAAGCGGGAAACTCGTCTCAAGATGAGTCTTGCCGGGGCCTTGAGCCCCCTGAAGAGTCGTTCGAGACCAGGACGTTGATAGGCTGGGTGTGGAAGTGCAGTAATGCATTAAGCTAACCAGTACTAATTGCTCGTGAGGCTTGACCCTATAACTTTGACTTCACAGTCAAAGATAGTATTCAAGTGAAACCGTTCTTCAGAAGTCTGAAGACGCAATCAAATACAATCGCTGATTCACGCAGAGACTGCTTCAACAAGCAGCCCTGCAACTCTACAAATTGGGTTTGTTGCTCACAGCAGCAGCAAACCACAAAGTTTAAGCCTGATGACCATAGCGACTTGGTCCCACTCCTTCCCATCCCGAACAGGACAGTGAAACGAGTCAGCGCCGATGATAGTGCGGATTCCCGTGTGAAAGTAGGTCATCGTCAGGCTAATATCCCG
>NZ_JBDPZC010000031.1:0-5245 GCF_039872765.1 Roseateles flavus
CGCCTCGATCAGCTCGTGCACGCAGCGATCCAGCGGCAGCGCCTCCTGCGTCTGGTTCCAGCCTCGCAGCACCTGCTCGCGCTCCGCCGCCGGCAGCATCGGCAGCCGCCCCACCGCCATCTGTTCATCAGCCACCATGGCCTCCAGCAGGCGCTGCCAGTAGCCCAGGAAGCGCTCGACAGTGCGGCGCTCGAACAGGGCGGTGGCGTACTCCAGTGCACCGACGAGTTCGTCCTCCTGCTCCTGCACGCTCAGCGTCAGGTCGAACATGGCCGTCTTCTGCGCCACATCGACGCTGGAGACCGACAGGCCCGGAAGGTTCAACTCCCCAGGCGGCGTGTTCTGCCAGGCCAGCATGTGCTGGAACAGGGGAGGATGGGAAAGGCTGCGGGCCGGCTGGACCCGTTCCACGACTTGCTCGAAGGGAAGATCCTGATGCTCCTGCGCTGCCAGAACCTGGGCCCGGGTCCTGGCCAGCAGCTCGGCGACCGAAGGCTCACCGCCCAGATCGACGCGCAAGGCCAGGGTGTTGACGAAGCAGCCGATGAGCGGCTCGACCTCCAGGCGCTGGCGTCCGGCCACAGGGCTCCCCACCACCACATCATCCTGCCCGGCGAGGCGACCCAACAGCATGGCCCAGCTGGCCAGCGCTGTCATGTACAGCGTGACACCATGGCGCTGGCCGAGCGCCCTGAGACCGGCCACCAGGCGCGCGTCAAGCCGCACCTCAATCGAATCGCCCCGGTAGTCCTGCCGCTCGGGACGGGAACGATCCGAGGGCAGTTCCAGCAGCGTGGGTGCACCGGCCAGCGTCCGCTGCCAGTACTGCCCCTGGGCTTCAAGCTTGGCGCCCGACAGCATCCGGCGCTGCCAGCTGGCAAAGTCGGCGTACTGGATGACCAGGGGAGGCAGCGGATCCAGTCCGCCTTCCAGCTCCGCCTTGTAGAAGGCCCTGAGCTCCCCGAGCAGGACGGCAATCGACCAACCGTCAGCAGCCACATGGTGCATCACCAGCTGCAGCAAATGGTCCTGCTCGCCCACGCGCGCCAGCAGCAGGCGCAAAGGCGCGCCCTGCGCCAGATCGAAGGGCTGTGCGGCATGGGCTTCGAGCACGCCTGAATCGACGGAGCCCTGAAAGTCCACCTCGCTCCATTGCGGCTCTGCCGTGGGGGCGATGATCTGGCAGGCTTGGCCCTCCACGACGCGGTAGTGCGTGCGCAAGGTCTCGTGGCGGGCCACGATGCGCCGCACGGCGCGCCGCAGCGCGTCGATGTCCAGCCGTCCTGTCAGGCGCACAGCGCCGCTGATGTGATACGCGCCGGCGGCGCCCTCCATCTGGGCAAGGAACCAGAGCCGCTGCTGTGCCAGCGACAGCGGCAGCTCGCCCTGGCGGCTCACCGGCTGCAGGGGCGGATCCTGCGTGTCCGGTCCGAGCAGGACCTGCTGCGCCATATCGCACAGCACCGGTTGCTCGAACATGGCATTCAGGGGCAGCTCGGCGCCACAGGCCTCCCGCAGCCGCGATGCAAGCTGCACGGCCAACAGCGAGTGCCCGCCCAGCTCGAAGAAGTTGTCGTGGCGGCCCACGCGCTCCAGCTGCAGCAGCTCGGCCCAGATGGCCGCCAGCGTGGTCTCCACCTCGCCTTGCGGTGCCTCGTAGGCGCGCCGGCTCCAGGCCTGCTCGTCCGGCGCCGGCAGCGCCTTGCGGTCCAGCTTGCCGTTGGGCGTCAGCGGCAGCGATTCCAGCTGCACATAGGCCGCCGGCACCATGTAGCTGGGCAGCGTGGCTTGAGCCTGCGCCCGCAGCTGCTCCGCCGTCGCATGGCCGGTGTAGTAGGTCACCAGGCGCTTGTCACCGGGCTGGTCCTCGCGGGCCAGTACCACCACGTCGCCGGCTTCCTCCGCACCCAGCGCGGCCAGCTTGGCCTCGATCTCCCCCAGCTCGATCCGGAAGCCCCGGATCTTCACCTGGAAGTCATTGCGCCCCAGGTACTCGATGGTCCCGTCCGCCAGCCAGCGGCCCAGGTCCCCGGTCTTGTACATGCGTGCGCCAGCCTCCTCGCTGAAGGGGTCCGCCACGAAGCGTTCCTCGGTCAGCTGCGGCTGGTTCAGATAGCCACGCGCCACCCCGGCGCCGCCCACGTACAGCTCCCCGCTCACCCCCACCGGCACCGGCTGGCGCTGCGCGTCCAGCACATAGAGCCTCAGGTCCGGGATGCGCCGCCCGATCGGGCTGGGACCCCTGCGCTGCGCATCCTCAGCTCGCAGCGGGCAGTAGGTCACGTGCACCGTCGTCTCGGTGATGCCGTACATGTTCACCAGCCGAGTCCTGTCCCCGTTGCGCTCGTACCAGGGCGTGAGCGTGCGCAGCTCCAGCGCCTCCCCCCCGAACACGATGCAGCGCAATTGGTGCTCCCGCGCACTGCGCGCCTGCGCCGCCACCAGCTGCTGGAAGGCGCTGGGCGTCTGGTTCAGCACCGTCACGCCCTGATCGCACAGCAGCTCGTAGAAGTCCTCGGGCGAGCGCGCCGTCTCCTGCGGCACGATCACCAGGCGACCGCCGTGCAGCAGCGCCCCCCAGATCTCCCACACCGAGAAGTCGAAGCCCACCGAGTGGAACAGGCTCCAGGCATCGTCCGCCCCGAACTCGAACCAGTCCTGCGTCGCGCGGAACAGCCTCAGCACCTGGCGGTGCTCCACCATCACCCCCTTGGGGCGGCCCGTCGAGCCCGAGGTGTAGATCACATAGGCCAGGCTTTGCGGGCCCACACCGGTCTGCGCCACCGGCAGGTCCTCTGCCGACAGCCCGGCCCAGGCCTGCTGCGGCGCGTCCAGCGCCAGCACCTGCCTCGCGCCCGCCTGCAGATGCTCGCCCAGCGCCTCGCGCCCGGCCGCATCCACCAGCACCACCACCGGCGCGCTGTCCGCCAGCGTCGCGCCCAGGCGCTCCGAGGCATACGCCGGGTCCAGCGGCACATAAGCCGCTCCCGCCTTGAGCACCGCCAGCAACGCCACAACCATCTGCGCGCCCCGCGCCAGGCACAGCGCCACCCCGTCTTCGGGCTTCACGCCCAGACCCACCAGATGGCGCGCCAGACGGTTGGCCTCAGCATTGAGCTCTCCGTAGCTCAGCGTCTGTTCGCCATCCACCAGGGCCACCGCCTGCGAACGCTGCCTGACCTGCGCCTCGAACAGCTCGTGCAGCGTCTGCGTCAGCGGCGCCTGCGCCGGCACCACGTTCCAGTCGTTCAGCACCTGGCGGCGCTCGGCCGGTCCCATCAGGGGCAGGCGCGCCACCGGCTGGCTGTCATCGGCCGCCATGGCCTGCAGCAGGGAGGTCCAGTAGCCCAGATAGCGGTCAACCGTCGAGGCTTCGAAAAGCGCTGTGGCGAACTCGATGTCGCCTGCAATACCGTCAGCGGACTCGCTGAGGCTCAGCGTCAGGTCGAACTGGGCGGTACGACGCTCCAGCTCGAGCCGCTCCAGCTGCAGGCCAGGCAGCGCCAGTTCGGCCTGCGGGGTGTTCTGCCACGCGAAGACGGTCTGGAACAGGGGCGTGTGCGCCAGGCTGCGCGGGGGCTGCACCGCTTCGACCACCTGCTCGAAGGGCAGGTCCTGGTGCTGCTGTGCCGCCTGCACCTGCGCCCGGGTGCGCGCCAGCAACTGGGCCACGCTGGGATCGCCAGAGAGGTCCAGGCGCAGGGCCAGCGTATTGACGAAGAAGCCGATCAGGGACTCCACCTCGGGGCGGTCACGCCCCGCCATGGGGCTGCCGATCACGACATCGTCCTGCCCGCTCAAGCGGCTCAGCAGCATGGCCCAGCTGGCCAGCAGCGTCATGTAGAGGCTGACGCCATGCCGACGGCTGAGTGCCTGCAGCGAGGCCGTCAGCGTGGCATCCAGCTGCACCCGGCGAACGGCACCCGAATGATCCTGCAGCAGGGGCCGCGGATGATCGACGGGGAGTTCAAGAAGGGCCGGCACCCCTGCCAGGGCCTGCTTCCAGTAGGCGGTCTGCTGCTGGCGGCGATCGCCTTGCAGCCATTGACGCTGCCATGCGGCGAAGTCGAGGTACTGGACGGGCAAGGCCGGCAGCGGGGAAGGCAGGCCTTGCAGTCGCGCAGCGTAGAGGCGGCTGACCTCTTCCAGGAGGATGCCGACGGACCAGCCGTCAGAGGCGATGTGGTGCATGACGACCTGCAGCAGGTGCTCGTCGTCGCCCATCTTCACCAGCAGCACGCGCAGGGGCAGCTCCTGTGACAGATCGAAGGGCTGCTCCGCATGGACGCGGCTGAGCGCCTCCCACTGGGCTTCGCGCCGGGCTTGGGTTGACAGGTCCCGGAAGTCCAGCGTGCAGGCCAGGTCTGGCCTAAGGACCTGCTCGGGCTCGCCCTGGCGCAGGGTGAAACAGGTATGCAGGGATTCATGGCGTTCCACGACGCCTTGAAGCGCCCACTGCAGCGCGTCGACATCCAGCAGTCCACGCAGACGCATGGCACCACTGATGTGGTAGGCACGGCTCGCGTCCTCGAACTGGGTCAGGAACCACAGACGTTGCTGGGCCAGCGACAAGGGAAGCGGACCGCTGCGGTCCACCACGGCCATGGGCTGCTCATCGGCCAGGTCAGCGGGTCTTGTCAGGCCGGCGGCCAGTTCGGCCACCGTGGGCGAGATCAGCAGTGTTCTGGCATCGACCTGCAGGCCCTGCCGGCGCATGCGCTCCACCAGGCCCAGAGCCAGCAGGGAGTGCCCGCCCAGCTCGAAGAAGCTGTCGTGACGGCCCACGCGCTCGACCTTGAGCAGCTCCGCCCAGATCGCCGCCAGCTGCGCCTCCAGCTCGCCCTGCGGCGCCTCGTAGCCCCGCGCCACCCCTTCCTGCCCGCCCTGCGGTGCCGGCAGCGCCTGCCGGTCCAGCTTGCCATTGGGCGTCTTGGGCAGCGCCTGCAGCCCCACATACGCCGCCGGCTGCATGTACGCCGGCAGCCCCTGCCCCGCATGCCCTCGCAGCGACTCCACGCTGGCCTCGCCCGTGTAGTACGCCACCAGGCGCTTCTCCCCGCCGGCCTCCTCGCGTGCCACCACCACCACTTCCTGCACCTGCGCATGCCGCGCCAGATGCCCCTCCACCTCCCCCAGCTCGATGCGGAAGCCCCGCACCTTCACCTGGAAGTCATTGCGCCCGATGTACTCCACCTCCCCGTTCTCCAGCCACCGCGCCAGATCTCCGGTCCTGTACATCCGCGCT
>NZ_JBDPZC010000032.1:0-2173 GCF_039872765.1 Roseateles flavus
CTGGCTCCCCACCTCGGCCAGCATCTTTTCCCGCCAGTTCTTCGCGTCCTTGGGCCTCGCCCCATAGCTGACATCGTCACCCCCCACGATCACCACATGCGCGTTCCTGTGCTCCCGCTGCACCGCCGGCAGCGCGCGCATGAAGGTATGGAAGCCGCGGTAGGGCTCCAGGTTGCGGGCCACGTAGGTGATGACGGGTTTGTCAGGGTCGTTGGCCTTGAGGATCTCGCCGCTGGGGGTCTTGATGACGGCGTCCGGGTCCGGCCCCAGGTTCTCGGTGTCGATGCCCTCGTGCGCCACCGTGATCTTGTCCAGGTAGGCCGCGGGGTGCTGGGCCTTCTGCCAGTGGGTGGGGCTGATGCCGGCATCGCAGTTCTGCAGGTTCAGCAGGTGCAGGGCGTTCCAGCTGCGGATGCGCGCGAGGTCGTCGAAGGTGACGGGGAACTCGGGGTCGAAGCCCACGTCGGCATAGGGCCAGGTGGCGCGGTCGAGCTGGTCCAGGCCGTCCAGCGGCGGGGTGTTGTAGAACCACTCGCAGTAGTGCACGAGGCGGGTGTGGGGGAAGACGTCCTTGGCGTAGAGCGTCTCACCCCAGCCGGGGTGGGCCAGGATCACGTCGGGCGTGAAGCCCTCCTTCTTGAGCTGCAGCAGCACGCGCGCCACGGCCTGGCCGTGCAGCACGGCGTCTTCCATGCGGCGCAGGTAGTGATGCTGCTCGCGGTGCACGCCGCGGTGGGGTTTGTAGCGGATCAGGCGCAGGGCGCCGGGGCCGGTGCCGATGTCGGTCAGGCCGGGCAGGCCCGGCGCGGTGTCCCGGCCGATGCCGATGACCTGCCAGCCCGGGCGGCGGGCCCACTCCGCCGCCACGTGGCGGAACTGGCCGGGGAAGTTCTGGTGGATGAGCAGGATGCGCATGAGCAGTGGCGAACAGGCCTGATGAAGCCAGGCAAGGGAGGGAAGTCGCAGTCGAACGGGGGTCGCGCTCAGCGCTCGCCCAGGCTCTCCTGCACGTGCTGCTGCAGGGGGCTGAGGAGGTAGTCGATCACCCGGCGCTTCCCCGTCTTGATCTCGGCCGTGAGGTTCATGCCGGGCGCCAGCTTGATGGTCTTGCCGTCCACGTCCAGCTGATGGCGCTGCAGCACCAGGGTGGCGGGGAAGATGGCGCCGCGCTTCTCGTCATTGACCGCATCGGCGCTGATATGCCGCACCTGCGCCTCCACGGTGCCGTAGCGGGTGTAGGGGAAGGTTTCGAGCTTGATCTCGACCTGCTGGCCCTCACGCACAAAGCCCACGTCCTTGTTCTCCAGCACGACTTCGGCGGTCACCTCGGCGTCGTCGGGCACCAGCACCAGCAGGACCTGCGCCGGCGTCACCACGCCGCCGGGCGTGTGCACGGCCAGCTGCTGCACGGTGCCGGCCACGGGCGCGATGAGGCGGGTCAGGGCCTGGCGCTTCTGGGCCTTGATGCTTTCCTCGCCCAGCTCGCGGGTCTTGAGGTCTGACTGCGCCAGGCGGTCGCGCCAGCTGCGCTCGGTCTCGGCGATGAAGCTCAGCCGGCCGTGCTCGCTCTCCTTCAGCGCGGCCTGCGCCTCCTGCAGGCGCGCCTGCGCGGTGGCCAGGTCCCGCTCCAGCTCGATGCGCTCGCGCGTGCGGTCCTGCCCGGCGTGGCTGGACATGAAGCCCTGCGTGGAGAGCTGCTGGTAGTCCTTCTCGCGGGCCTGGGCCAGGGGCAGCGTGGTCTGCAGCTTGGCCACGGTCTGCTCGGCGGTGCGGATCTCGGCCTGGCGGCGCGAGAGCTCGGCCTGCAGCCGGGCCTGCTTGGCGGCGATGTCGGACCAGTCGCTGCGCAGCTGGGTGCGCGCAGCGGCGAGCTCGTCGGCGCTCAGCTCGGTCACGGGCTGGATCGCCGGCAGCGCGGCGCCTGAGAGCGCCTGCAGCACGGCCTGCGCGCGCAGCTTCTCGGACCAGGCCGCGGCGCGCTCCTGGGCCACGCGGGCGGCGTCGGCCGCGGTGAGCGTGGCGTCCAGCTCGATCAGCAGCTGGCCGGCCTGCACCTTGGCGCCGTCCTGCACATGGATGGCCTTGACGACGCTGGTCTCCAGGGGCTGCAGGGTCTTGCTGCGCTGGCTCACGATGATGCGGCCTTGCGCCACGGCCACGATGTCCAGCTGGC
>NZ_JBDPZC010000032.1:2273-4804 GCF_039872765.1 Roseateles flavus
GAGGCAGGCCCACAGCAGGGCGACGAGGAAGAGCCCGCACAGCACCCAGGCCGCACGGCGCGGGGCGGGGTGCGGCGGCGTCTCCTGCAGGGCCATGGCGGCGGGCAGGAAGGCGCGTTCGTCGGCCAGGCGCTTGGGGCCGGCCAGCTCCTCGCGCATGGCCCAGGCGGCGCGGAAGATGGCGGCGTAGCGGGCCAGCAACTCTCGCACGGGGTGGCGGGGTGCAGCGGCGGGTGCGGCTTGCTTGGCCTGCGCGGGCTGGGCCGCGGCATCCACGATGTCCACGGCGTTCTGAGGCGTCGTGCTCATGCCGTCCTCCCTTCCATGTGCGACGGCAGCGGCTGCTCCACGACGGGCGCCTCCGCGTCATCCACCCCGCCCTGCGCCTGCATGCGCCACAGATGCGCGTAAAGCCCTTGCGGGCGCTGCAGCAGCTGCTCGTGCGGGCCCATCTCCACGATGCGCCCGCGCTCCATCGCGATGATGCGGTCGGCGTGGCGCACTGCGCTCAGGCGGTGGGCGATGATGAAGACCGTGCGCCCCTGGCAGATCTGGCGCATGTTGTGCTGGATGATGGCCTCGCTCTCGTAGTCCAGCGCGCTGGTGGCCTCGTCGAAGATCAGGATGCGCGGCTGCGCGAACAGGGCCCGCGCGATGGCGATGCGCTGGCGCTGCCCGCCCGAGAGCCCCGCGCCCTGCTCGCCCACCACCGTGTCATAGCCCTCGGGCAGCTCGCTGATGAACTCGTGCGCCCCGGCCAGCTGGGCCGCCTGCATCACCAGCGCCAGCGGCGCGGCCGGGTCCGCGATGGCGATGTTCTCGCGCACGCTGCGGTTGAAGAGCATGTTGTCCTGCAGCACCACGCCCACCTGGCGGCGCAGCTGGGCGGCGTCTATCAGGGCGATGTCCTGCCCGTCCACCAGCACGCGGCCGGCCTCGGGCACATAGAGGCGCTGGATCAGCTTGGTCAGCGTGCTCTTGCCCGAGCCGCTGCGGCCCACGATGCCGATCACCTCGCCCGGCTGCACATCGAGGCTCAGCTCCTGCAGCACCGGCGGCGCGTCCGGCCGGTAGCGGAACGTGACGCGCTCCAGCGCCACGCGGCCTTGCAGCCGCGGCAGCGGGCTGGCGTTGTGCGCCGGCAGCTCCGTGCGGGTGTTGAGGATGTCGCCCAGGCGAGCCATCGAGAGGCCCGTCTGCTGGAACTCCGTCCACATATTGGCCAGCCGCATGATGGGCTGGGCCACGCGGCCGGCGAACATATTGAAGGCGATGAACATGCCTAGCGTCAGCTGGCCTTCCATCACCAGATGGGCGCCCCACCACAGCGTGGCGGCGTTGACCAGCTTGCCGATGAGGTTCACCGCCTCGTTGGCGTACTGCGCCAGCGTCTGCGTGCGGAAGCTCGCCGCCACATAGGCCGCCAGCTGCTCGTCCCAGCGCCGCGCCATCTGCGGCTCCAGCGCGCTGGCCTTCACCGTCTGGATGCCGGTGATGGTCTCCACCAGCAGGCTCTGGTTCTCGGCGCTGCGGGCGAACTTCTCGTTGAGCCGCGCGCGCAGCACCGGCACCACCACCAGGCTCACCGCAGCATACAAGGGCAGCGACAGCAGCACGATCAAGGTGAGCGTGCCGCTGTAGGCCAGCATCATCGCGATGAACACGACCGAGAACAGCACGTCCAGCAGCAGGGTCAGCGCATTGCCGGTGAGGAACTGGCGGATGTTCTCCAGCTCGCGCACCCGCGCCACGGAGTCCCCCACCCGGCGGGCCTGGAAGTAGGCCAGCGGCAGGTGCATGAGGTGGCGGAAGAGCCGTGCGCCCAGCTCCACGTCGATGCGGCTGGTGGTGTGGCTGAAGACGTAGCTGCGCAGCACGGTGAGCGTGCTCTCGAACAGCATGATCACCACCAGGCCGATCACCAGCACGTCCAGCGTCGAGAGGCCCTTGTGCACCAGCACCTTGTCCATCACCACCTGGAAGAACAGCGGGCTCACCAGCGCGAAGAGCTGCAGGAAGAGCGACACCAGCAGCACCTCGCCCAAGAGCCGGCGGTGCTTGACGATGCTGGGGATGAACCAGGAGAAGTCGAACTTGGCCAGGGCCCCCGCAAGGCTTGCGCGGCTGCTGATGAGGATGAGTTCACCGGACCAGGCGGAGGCGAAGTCCGCCAGCGGCTCGATGGTGGGGCGGGCCGCCTGCTCGGCGCCAGCGGCTGCAGCGCCTTGGGCCGGGTCCATGAACAGCACCCGCGGCCCGTCCGTCTGGGCCAGCACCACCACGCGGCCGTCCTTCATCAGGGCCAGGGCCGGCAGGGGCACCAGGCCCAGGCGTTCGGCGCTGCTGCGGCTCAGTTTGGCGCTCAGGCCCAGGTGCTTGGCGGCCAGCAGCAGATCCTGCGTGGACACCGCCTGGTGCTCACCCAGGCCCAGCTGATGGCGCAAGGCCTGGGGCTCCGCGGCCACCTGGTGCAAGCGGGCAATGATGGCCAAGGCCTGGAGGCACGCATGCGGCGGCGTGACTCCCCCTCC
>NZ_JBDPZC010000033.1:0-4295 GCF_039872765.1 Roseateles flavus
GGATGCTGTCGTTGCCCGAGGTGCCTTGCGTCACCGTCTTGGCCTTGATCGCTGCCTGGTCCCAGCTCACACCGTCGGCAAACTGGATCTGGTTGATCTTGCCCTGCCACCACGCATCACTGCCGTAGAAATTGGTCAGGCTCAGGCTGTCGCCCGTCTTGAAGGTGATCAGCAGATGGCTGCCCACGCGCTCGAAGCTCTTCAGGTCCGTGCTGGTCAGGTCGGTGAACTTGACCACGTCCCAGCGGCCACCGCTGCCGTCGTTCTCGTTCAGCACGTCCTGGCCGAAGCCGGAGGCGAAGACGAAGGTGTCCTTGCCAAGACCACCGTCCAGCGTGTCATTACCGGTGCCGCCCTGCAGCACGTCGTCGCCGTCGTCGCCATACAGCGCATCGGCTCCTTCGCCACCGTTCAAGGTGTCAGCGCCAAAGCCACCGCCCAGAGTGTCATTGCCTGCCTCTCCGTCCAGCGTGTCGTCGTCATTGCCGCCGAACAGGACGTCATTCCCCTGATCGCCGGTCAGCAGATCAGAGCCGTTGCCGCCCAGGACGGTGTCGTTGCCGTTGCCACCCGACAGCACGTCATTGCCGTCGCGCCCGTCAATGGATTGGTCTTGATCATTGCCCACCATCAGGTCGGGCCGCGAACCACCGACGAGGTTGCCGTCGGCCGCTGAGGCGAAACGCACAGTCCAACTGCTCAGCTCTTCCGTGAATGCACTGCCCCAGGAAGCGTCGGGAATGGCATCCAACTTGGCATGCAGGTATGCAATGCTGTCCCACCCTTGCAACAACGCGTTCTTCTCGCCGAAGGCGCTGATGAACTCCGTCAGCGCGACGATGCCGTCTAAGGGGTACACCTCAATGTAGGCATCAAAGAAGGCCTGCAAACGCGCGTAGTCATAGCGTCCATCCTTCTTGGCAGGATCGACAAGGAAGCTGGCGTACCGGGTCGGCAGCAGCAGTGATTCGTACACGTCCGTCTTGAAGCGCTCGTAGGCTAGGCTGATGTTAGCCACCTGCTCCGCCGACAGCGTGACGCTCATCCGTCCTTCGCTACCGGTCAACGCGGTGAATCGCGGCTGTCCGCCGGCACCACCATAGGTAAACCCCATGAATCGCTCGACCACGCCAAGTTTGCGCAGGAATTCCTCATATGCCGGGGTGCCTGCGGCGAGTCCTGCCAAGTTGTAGGCGAGCTTGACACCGCGCGAAGCCAGCGCTTCCGCCTGGCTCTTTAGCGGCTGGAGGTCAGACGTCTTGGCCCAGGATTCCAGCAAAGCGTCCAGGCGATCCGCCTGCATCCCCTTGGCAGCCAGCCGGGAGTATTCGCCAAGCAATCGACCAAGTTCAGGAGACAGGCTCACAGCCTCATTGAGATCCCGCACCCGTCCGGAACCGCGAAGCGACGGGAGGCGCTTGGCCAGATCTGTAAGAGGAATGCGGTCAGTGAACTTTCGATAGAAAGTATTGACCAACAAATCCAGGTTGGCCGCCGCACCGTTGGTTTCGCCCGCCACCCCGGCGGCACCATCAGTGCGAGTGAAGATGCCGGCCGCAGTTTGAATATTTCCGTTGCCGAGATCGACTCGAACTGCCTTGGGATTGACCCCGATTGAAGAAATACCCAGGGAGGCCAGACCGACCAGTTCTTCAGCCTGGCTCACGCCATCCTGATTTAAGTCGCGCCAGACATTCAGCTGGCCGAAAGCTGCGTCAAGCGCATCGATCTTCCCATCGCCGTTGTCATCCAGATCACCGAGAGCATCAAAGCCATCCGTGGCGAGCTTTCCATCTTTCTTGAGCGTATCAACGCCAAAGAGTTCGCGCCCGGAGTTGATGACACCGTCGCCATTGCGATCCAGTGTCAGCCAGCCGTCGTCAGGCAGCACCCAGCCCGTGCCGGTCTTGACTCCGTCACCATCATGATCAAAGAGGACCATGGCGCCCGTCCTGGTGCCGGTGGTTTCAATGCCGTCACCATCCAGATCCAGCACCAAAGGATCCCTGCGAGGGGGCGTACCTCCGGCAGAGCCCGCTCCTGCGCCGCCCGCGCCTGTACCGCCAGCGGAGCCATGCCCGCCCCCAGCGCCACCGGCACCGCTGCCAGCGCCTGCGCCGCCATCACCGCCCGAGCCGCCATCACCGCCCGAGCCGCCGTCGCCGCCCGAACCGCCGTCGCCGCCCGAACCGCCATCGCCGTCCGAGCCGCCATCGCCATCCGAGCCGCCGTCGCCGCCCGAACCTCCATCGCCGCCCGTGCCGCCATCGCCGCCCGTGCCGCCATCGCCGCCCGTGCCGCCATCGCCGCCCGTGCCGCCATCGCCGCCCGTGCCGCCATCGCCGCCCGTGCCGCCATCGCCGCCCGTGCCGCCATCGCCGTCCGTGCCGCCATCGCCGCCCGTGCCGCCATCGCCGCCCGTGCCGCCATCGCCGCCCGTGCCGCCATCGCCGCCCGTGCCGCCATCGCCGTCCGTGCCGCCATCGCCGTCTGATCCGCCATCGCCGTCTGATCCGCCCGCTCCGTTGTCATCAGGAAGCGAAATATCGCCGTCTGTGTCATACAGATCAGTTTCAACAGCCGTTTCTGGCATCGCCTGAACGTTCTTTTCAGCAGGCTTATGACCATTCAAGTACTCAAGCGCCCGCACTTGAATATCTCGCATAGTATTCGGCTGCTTCCCCATTTGCCGCCTATATGCAGCCGCCAGCCTTTCCATGAATGAACGGTAATTTTCTCCCGCCATCATTTTCGAAGCCGTCTCAATATATATCCTCTCCGCTTCCCGATAGCTTATATACCCCATTTCACCCGGACCCGACAAGCCAGAAGTATATTGAAATGCAACAGCAATAGCCTCTCGACTAGCAATCGCATCCACCAGCCCCGCAAGATCCTTATTCGATTCAGCGCGATCTAGTTCCAGCCTTTTATAAGATCTGAACAGCGCATGACCGATTTCATGAGAAAAATCGGCCAGCATTCGGCTATCGCTCTGATCTGGTCGTATTTTAATTAGAAAGTTTCCAGCCCTATCCGGGTACGTTTCAGAACCCTGACCCGGCGGACCCCAAATTACTTTAATTGGCCATTCTTTGAGCTCCGCGATCAACGCCCGAATGTATTGCCGTTCATACTCAGTTTCCGCTCCATCGAGCAGCCTCTGAAGAAATTCAAGTGGTGTCTCAAGCGCCATTTACATCACCCTCCATGTCAACACCATAGTTAAACTGAAATCCCCGCAACGTTTCGGTACATTGATAGCCCTTTCTTTCTGATTCAATTTCCAGAGAAAAGCCCCACCCACCAGTCCCATCAACCTTTGATTCAAAAGTCCCACAGGGCGTTCGATAGAATTTACTTTGATGATTTCCAAAAATTGAATTCCATCCCACCATCTCACGGTACATCTCTTGCAGATATACAGGCACATTGGATTTATAGAGAAAATTAATTCGTACGCCGGAATACTGATAATACCTTCGCCTCTCGGAAAAGACAGCCTGCCAGCTCACTCGATACTTGTGCCGCCCCACCTCCACATCACATTCCTGAGAACGTGGAATAGAACCCTCGAACTTTCCAGGATCGAAGCCGCAGTCAACAGGCAATCCGAACAAATCCTCAAAGAACAATCGACTGGGCACGCCTTTTAGATTGCCAATCTTTATAAGCTCTCTGAGCACGGCATTCGGTGCCGAACGGTCCGCATCGCCAGCCGACAAGCAGCTGGGCGCACAAAAAGCAAGCAACAGACAAAATATGTATCTCACATCACCACCAATTAATTAAATTCACGGAAAATTTAATCAGCACATCGAAATTTTGGAGAAAGTTTTCCCATATTTTCTTGCAGCAGCAACCGATCGCAGTTGCTGGTCTCCAGAGCCTTGACTAAAGATCGGCATTTGCGCTAGACCGCCCCTTACTGCCTCCGGCTTGAGCCCATCCACCAACATCCCACGGGGCCCTTCCGCTCCCGGATCCAACACCTCCCTCACCGGCGCCGTATCTGACCCCACCACATAGCACCCCGTCGCCATCGCTTCCAGACACGACCAACTCAACACAAACGGGTAGGTCAAATACACATGCGCTGACGACACCTGCAGCACCCGCTTGTAGTCCGCATAGGGGAGCTTGCCCATGAAATGCGTGCGCGTGGGGTCGAGCTGGCTCCCCACCTCGGCCAGCATCTTTTCCCGCCAGTTCTTCGCGTCCTTGGGCCTCGCCCCATAGCTGACATCGTCACCCCCCACGATCACCACATGCGCGTTCCTGTGCTCCCGCTGCAC
>NZ_JBDPZC010000034.1:0-4187 GCF_039872765.1 Roseateles flavus
ACGAAGCGAGCTGAACAAGCGCCGCGCTACAGTTGTCCACAGCCGGCATCAGCCGATGTCGGCCCCAAGCCCTGGGTCAAAGTTCAATCGGCAGGGTGGGTCAAATTTAGATCGGCGCCAACAATCGTGGATCAGGCGGCCATGTCGGCGTCGACCTTGACGCGCCATTCGCCGGTTAGGAGCTTTTGCATCAGGCCGCGCTTCATCGCTCGATAGTGGACGGACCGCTCCCTTAGCACCTTGGACTTCGCATCGACTGCCGCAAGCACTTCGGCGATGCGGACTTGCTCACACATCGGTGGCACAGGCACGAGCAGCTTCTTCAGATTGCCGGCATTGATGTTCTGCTGAGCTCCACCGGCCGCCTGGTGCAGCATCAACTTCTTGCCTTGCGGAGAGTTGAAGTACCGAGATGCGAAGTGGGCATGGAGCACATCGTGGCGAGGGCGCGTGATGAGCGTCGTGAAGGTTTGAAGTAACCCCAAACCTTCCGGCACCACGCACGTTGTTCCTGGATACCCTGTCCGCACTGTGAGGATGTCGCCGGCCTTCACTCGCTTGTTCTTGTTCTTGGCGTCGAACTCAGGGGTGATGCGGAGAAGGTCAGAGAGGTCAAGGAAATCGTCTTTGATGTTCTGGTTGCGGATCAGCGGAATGCCGGAGTCCGCGTAATGCTCCGTAGTCGAGGTGGCGATGCCGACAGTGATGGACTCGGAAAGCGCTTCAAGCCGTTGAACGTCCCAACACGACGGTACGCCACCCAGTTCCGTCTCCTTGAACTCGGCATGCGGCAGCCAGTGGCCGTTGGCATCTTGCGTGCCAACGCCCCGGCTGAACAACGTCTGCATCAGGCCCTGCTTGAGGGTCTGTGTGGCTTCAATCTGGCGTGCAATCACGTCCAGCTTGTCGTCCACGGCTGCCAGGATGGCGGCAACGCGCCGCTGCTCAGCCGGCGAGGGGACGCCGACCACGATTTCTGCCAAGTCGGACCAACTCACACGCGGCATCTTGGTGCCGTACGACAGCGCCTCAACGGTTGAAAAGACGCCATCGCCTTGCATCAACTGGAACAGGAAGCTCCTGTCGGCAAGGTCGTCCTTCGGATGAATCGCCAGTATCTCCGTGGTGCAGATTCCGTCGAACGGAGCAACGGCGTACTTGCGAAGGTACGGCCGTAGCTTCCCGAAGAGCACATCACCCTGCTTGAATGCAGTCTTGATGCTGGCCTGCGCGCCGCTGCTGTCCCATCCCAGCAAACGACCTGTCTCGGGTTCGATGTGCTCAAGCTCTACGCATCGCACACCTTGCTGCGCTACAGCCTTGGTTTTTCTGGCGGACGCAATAGTGCCAAGCGACAGCGGGGCCCAGTCCTCCGGTATCCAGCCGGCGTCTGTTTCCCTGTAGCCGGGAATACCTGCGTTAGTCATTCAACGCCTTCCGTCAGCCCCAGTTCCGCTAGATACCCGTTCAGCCGCGCATCAATCTGCGCCTCTTCCACGGCTAGTGCTTGCAACTGCACCAACGAGGCCGCCAGATCGACGGCGTCTTCCGTCTCCCCGTTAGCTATGTACCGTGCAATGTTGAGGTTGCCGTCATTGCTGCGAATTTCCTCCAGCGAGACCACACGGCAGTAATTCTCCACTTCGGTCTGCTGCTCGAAGGCGGCCTTGTGCGTGCGGGCGATCCGTTCGATGTCTTCGGGACGCAGGCCATTCTGGGCCTTGCCTTCCAGATACTCCCGGCTGGCGTCGATGATGATGACCTTGCCTCGCAGCGCGGCGGGCTTGCGCTTGTTCAGCACCAACACGCTGGCCGCGATGCCCGTGTTGTAAAAGAGCTTGTCCGGGAGCCCCACGATGGCCTCGATCAGGTCCCCAGGCTGGCCGCCGCTTGCTGCATCAGTGCCGAAGAGCAGGCCCTCGCGAATCTTGCCCTCCTCGCCGCTGCGAAACAGCACCCCGTGCGGAAGGATGACGCCCATGCGGCCGTCGGCCTTCAGGCTGGCCAGCATGTGCTGGGCAAAGGCCAGATCGGCATAGCTGCGCGGCGGCACGCCGTAGCTGAAGCGGCCCAAGGGGTCGCTGACGGTCTTGTAGCTGGGCGTCTTGGGCTTCTTGTTGGTGCCCGCGCCGCCTTCGCTGTCCTGCGCGGCTTCGGCTTCCAGCTCCAGCGGCGTCCACCAGGCATTGGCGGAGAAAGGCGGATTGGCGATGACGCGGTCGAAGGTCTTGAGGTAGCCCCCGTCCAGGTGCTTGGGCTCCACCAAGGTGTCGCCGCGCTCAATCTCAGCCCGCATGTTGTGCAGGTAGAGGTTGAGCTTGGCAATGGCCCAGGTGCCCAGGTTCTTCTCCTGGCCGTAGAGCAAGGCGTTGGGGCGGTCGCCCATCAACGTGCCGCCGGGCAGCTTGGCGATGTGGTGGGCGCTTTCCACCAGCATGCCGCCGCTGCCGCAGGTGGGGTCGTACACGCTGTGGCCGGGCTGCGGGTCGATGAGTTCCACCACCAACTGCACCACGGCCTTGGGCGTGTAGAACTCGCCGCCCTTCTTGCCGGCGTCGTCGGCAAACTGCTTGATGAGGTACTCGTAGGCATCGCCCAGCATGTCGGCCTTGTAGAGGTCGGCATTGCCCAGGCGGTACTGGTTGAAGTGGCGCAGCAGGCGCTGCAGCGTGGCGTCGGAGAGCACGCGCTTGTCGCCGTACTGCGTGGCCGTCAGCACATGCTGCAGCTCGGTGTTGTTGGCCTCGATGTCGGCGAAGGCCTTGTCCAGCGCCTCGCCGATGTTCTCGGTGCGCGCGATCAGGCTGGGCCAGCGGGCATCGGGCGGGAAGATGCCCCACTTGGCCTGCACCTCCACGGCGGCTTCCTTCTCGCTGAGCTTTTCGTCCTGCTCCAGCTGCCGGACGCGCTCCTCGAACACGTCATTGAAGCGCTTGAGGAACAACAGGCCGAAGATGTAGTTCTTGAAGTCCGACGAGTCGATGGAGCCGCGCAGGATGTTGGCGGACTCCCAGAGCCAGGATTCGAGGGTGTCGAGATTGAGAGGCATTGGTCGGCGATAAATGAGGATCAGGGCAACACGATGGTGAGATGACCTAGGGTTCGGTGGCCGTCTTTGAGAAGCACGGGCTGTTGGCGTCGGGCGGCATAGCGCAGCGCCTTGCGCAGCGCCCGAAGGTTGGTCAAGGCTGCAAGGTCGAGCTCGGCTGGATGCAGGGCGCGGCGGTAGGCACGCAAGGTGTCGGGCTGAAGCAGGCCCAGGCAACGCAGGTGCAGTTCGCAGCGCGTGTGTTGGTCCGCCAGGTCGGGGGAGAGCCAGGCCAGCAGTTCGATCACACGGTCGTAGAGCAGGCGAAGGCGAGCTAGAGCTTGGTCGGACGTGCTGGGTGCGGGCGCCGCCACAGTTAGCGGCTTGTTCGGACGTGCACGGCCTTCGTTCATCAAGGGCCCGAGCTTCCAGATGGGCTCATGGTGAGCGACTCGGTTTCGCAGTGCGTTGCAAAGGTCCAGTCGGGCGAAGAACGCATCTCGGTGCTTCTGCTTAGCCCAGTGCGTGGCTTGTTGTTGCCGATGGCCTGGCAGCACATCCAGGAGTAGTGGACCCCAGTCGATGTTCTTGTGGAGGTTGTCCTTCTCCAAATCCAGCAGCCGCGGCCAGAAGCCGAAAGTCAGACCAGAGACCACATCGTCGGGGGATGGCGCTGGATTGCGGGGCACCAACTGCTGACCTTGCTTGTAGTGGGTGATGTCCTTGATCTTGTTCTTAGCGATGGCAGACAACGCGACATGCTCATACCAGTCCTTGGACCCGCGCCCGCCCACCACACCGTAGCGCTGGCTAAAGGCCTGGTGAAACTGGTTGCGCAGAACCACCTCCACCAGGGAGATGGTGCGGAAAAGGCAGGCACTCAACTCGTCGTTCCATTGGTAGAGTGCTAGCGCCTGCACGTCATCGGTGACACCGAAGAAGCTGCGGTAGTTGCTTAGACGGGCATGGGAAAGCGCTTGGATGCGTGCCAAGTTCCCTGCTGCATGGGTTTTGAGCTGTTTAAGCATGCGTGTTATGTGTTGGCGCCGACTGAAATTTGACCCACCCGTGAGGGCCCTGCCGATCCAAATTTGACCCAGGTGTTCAACCTACCCTGCCCGAGATATCCACAGCTGGGCGGGGGTGTGAGGAGTGATCA
>NZ_JBDPZC010000035.1:0-3381 GCF_039872765.1 Roseateles flavus
CTCTCCACGGTGCTCCAGCACCATGCGCACGGCACGCTCGCGGACTTCAGGGGAAAACTTCGGGGATTTCTTCATGGCTCCATTCTCTAGAGTTGGAGCCTCCGCGAAAGCCGGGGCGATTCAAGGTGCTGGACGACTTCTTCGGCTACAGCGAAGGCGAGGGCACTCAGCAGCGGTACGAGCAGATCGAGCTCGCCGTGCAGAAGCACACCGTGGAAGTTGTCACGTCGGACTTCCAGCGCGTTCTAGATCAGCTCAAAATTACTCTGAACCGGTGCGGCAAGACTCTTGGCCAGCTGCTCTTTGGTGAGCAAACGCCCCGAGCGCCACGCTACTTCCAGGTCGTCTTCCTGGCGCTGCACAAGCTCATCGCCGTCCAGAACCAAGAGGTTGTTGATCAAGATAAGCTGGTCAAGCTGATGGACGGTAGCGGTAAGCAGATCTCTGTGTCTGAAGGGGGGAGATGGGGCGCTAACGACCGCGCCAACGCCGTGAATGCCGCGGCGGGCGTCTATGGTGACGCATTCGGCCCTTCGAAGGGTTACGACCCTGCCCGGGTACGCTGGATCACGCAGATGGAGAATATCCTGACGCAGTCATACACCGAGCAAGGGGCCTACGACTTCAAACAGGGCTTCCTCCGGCTCGATGGCAAGAATGCCATCGACGATGACAGCTTCGACAAGATGCTGAAGACCCTCGTCGGCATCGCGAACATCCGCAAGGGCGTCCGTGGGTACGTGCTGGTTGGCGTTGCCGATACATTAGCTGACGCACAGCGGGTGACCAAGCTCTACGGTGTCAGCCCGACTCCCTTCGAGCGATTCTTGATCACCGGCATCGAACATGAGGCGATGGCGCTGGGCAAATCTCTCGACGATCTGTTCAAGGACCTGACCGCCAGGATCAAGGCGTCGGCGCTGTCCGAGCCTCTGCGCGACTACGTTGCACGCAACGTGAAGTCAGTCAGGTACTACGACAAGACCATCTTCGTACTCGAGACGCACGCCCAGGCCGAGCCGTCAAACTTCGGTGGCGCGTTCTTCGTCCGTCACGGCAACCAGCTCGCCGAAGTCCCTGCTGCCCAGTATGGAGACTTGTTCAAGCGGTTCCTCACAGGTATGTAGGGCGCCGCCAATGACTAACGCTGAGGAAGACAAACCCGCAGGCAAGCGCCTTTGCATCAACTGCATCGGCGAAGCCTACCTTTCCACCGAAGTTGGCGTGGCCGGCGAAGAGGGCGAGTGCGACTACTGCGGCGATACCGCGCCGTCGATCAGCATTGACGACCTAGTAGAACGGGTCGAGCAGGCGTTCACCGATCACTACGCCCGCACAGCCACCAATCCTGATTCGTGGGAGGAGCGGCTCATGGCTGACAGGGAGTCGAGTTATTGTTGGGAGCGCGATGGATTCCCGGTGCGTGAGGCGATCCAGGACGCCGCCGGTCTTGATGAAGAAGCCGCAGCAGATGTCCTCGAGATCCTTGAGGCGAAGCATGCGCTCCACCACGACAAGGACAACCTCGGCGAGGAGAGCGAGTTCTCATCGGACGCGCATTACAAGCGCAGGCAGCCCAATGGCCTGGGCCTGTATTTGGGGTGGCATGAGTTTGAGCAGTCGCTCAAGACCAGGGCACGCTTCTTTAGCAGCGCAGGCGAAGAGCTTCTCGCCCGCGTCTTCAGCGGGATCGATAAGATCAAGACGTTGGCAGGCCGACCGCTTGTCCTGGAGGCGGGTCCGACAACGCCGCTCGATCACCTCTACCGCGCGCGCGTGTTCCAGTCAGATCGCATGCTCGAAGCAGCACTCTGCCGACCGGACTATCACCTCGCTTCCCCGCCACCGAGGATAGCTCGCGCCGGACGGATGAACGCCCAAGGGATTTCCGTTTTCTATGGGGCGACACGCGAGGACGTTGCCATCGCCGAGGTCCGCCCGCCCGTTGGAAGCCGGGTCGCTGTCGCAAGATTCGAGATCGCAAGGTCCCTGCGCCTGCTTGACCTTACGGCGGCTAGCGAGGCGCATGAAGACGGCAGTATCTTCGATCCGTCTTTCAAGGAGCGCTTGGCGCGCGCGGCGTTCCTCCGGTCCCTCGGGGCACGGATGGTGCGCCCAGTGATGCCGGATGACGAGACCATCGACTACCTGCCGACGCAGGCGGTCGCGGACTATCTAGCGACCGCCAACGAGCCCCGCCTTGACGGGATTGTCTTCCCCTCTGCCCAGGTCGAGGAGGGGCGCAATATCGTTCTCTTTAATCACGCGGCGCGGGTTGAGGAACTTGCCTTTCCCAAGGGGACTGCGATCCACGCCAGTACTGGCCACAACGGCGAGGACGGATGGGAAACCGAATACTACGTTCGTGAGATCTTCCCGCTGCGTGAGAACCGGCAGGCCGACCCGATAGAAGATGGTGTGCTTGGAGGGTTTCCGCACTCCACGCCCCCACCTGACCATGATGCTGACTATCGTGATGCGGCGCTCCGCATCATGCGCGACACGGTCAAGGTTCACCATGTCAACTGGGTCAGGGTAGGCACGACGTCTTTCGACGTTGCGCGCCATCGCTCTGAGCGGCGCGATCTGCGAATGTGCGGGTGACAGCGTCTTTCAGGGCGAACTACTAAGGCATCACGCTTGGTGAATTGGGGGGCTGAGGATCTGAACGTCGGCAGTACACCACGCCAATCGAGTGAGCTAGATACGCCGCCGGGTCGGCAGTGCGAACAGCCGGCTTCTGAGGCCGCAGTCACCCAATCACCCGACGCGACCAGTCACAAACAGCTTCAAGCAGGCATTTACCATTGCATTGGCTAGAACCGTCCGGGCCCCTGCATGGAGATGGTCATAGCCGACCGGTACGGACGGTCAATGTGCCCGGAATCCGCACTCGAGCCGGGAGCTGTTCCTTCCCCGCAGTGGGAGCGGCATTTGCTGCCTGGGGTTGTCCCCGATTCCTTTCGGGCGGGAACAGAATTTCCGACGAACGGGAACAGGAAATGTTTTTCACGACAACGGCTTAGGTGATGGTGTTCCCGTGCTCCCGCTGTTCCCGTTGTTTCTTGGTTGGTGCTGCGTTTTTTCAAGCAGAGAGCGTGAACGCCAGGAAACTCATGCAAATTAACGGCGGCACCTTGCGTAGGTGAAATCCGGCAAAGCGGTGGATTGCTTAGCGCCTGGTGCTTTCTTGTCTTGACCGGCCCAGCTAGCGCATCACTTCGCCCAGTCGTTCAAGCGTCTTGCCGATGGTGATCAGTAAGCGGCCAGCCAAGTCATGTTGACTTTGTGTGCCGACGTCGCAGGCCAGCTACGTGAGTTCGACGATCTGGCCCACTCCAAGCTTTGGCAAATCGTTGGCCGACGACAGAACGAAAGAGA
>NZ_JBDPZC010000036.1:0-3193 GCF_039872765.1 Roseateles flavus
CGTAAGCGTCCTGGGAAGTCAGGTTGATCCTCTTGGGCATGCCTAGGATGCTCGTATCCATCAACGACTTGATGGGTACGTACGCACTATGGACCAAGCAACGCCAGGCCGTCGGCGGCGAGTTCACAGCGCCGAGTTCAAGGCGCAGGCAGTGCAAGCCTCGCAGCAGCCAGGCGTCTCGATGGCCGCGGTGGCGATGGCTAATGGCATCAACGCCAACCTGCTGCGGCGCTGGGTCCATGAGAGGGCTCAGCCTCCTATCGACGCAGTGACCGTCAGCGAGAAGCCTGTTGGCTTCATCGAGCTACCGATGCCGGCACCACCCGCGCCGTCCGTGCCGAGTGCAGAGCCCATCCGCATTGAAGTCCGCCGCGGCTCGACCGTCATCGCAGTGACGTGGCCAGCAAGCGCTGCTGATGCGTGCGCGGGCTGGATGCGCGAGCTGCTGCGTTGATCCGCATCGACGCCGTGTGGCTCGCGACGACGCCGCTGGACATGCGCGCCGGCACTGAGACCGCCCTGGCCCGCGTCGTTCAGGTCTTCGGCGGCGCCAAGCCTCACCACGCCTACCTGTTCGCCAACCGGCGCGCCACGCGCATGAAGGTGCTCGTGCATGACGGCATCGGCGTGTGGCTGGCAGCGCGGCGCCTGCACCAAGGCCGCTTCGTGTGGCCTCGCGATGTCACGTTGGAGCAGATGCCGCTGACCCAGCCTCAGCTGCAGGCCCTGGTGCTTGGCCTGCCGTGGCAGCGCGTGGAAGACGACGGCGTGATCCGGTTGCTGTGACGCAATCGGTGCTCGCGCCGATGCGCGTGGCCCGCTGGCGCTCCACACTGCCGTCATGGCAGTCGCAGCGCCCCTCAGTGCCGAAGACATCGCCTCGCTGGAAGCCGCGGGGCTCGGGCACATCGGCGCCAAGGTGCGAGCGCTCTTGGACCGCCAGGCGCACGACCGTCACGAGATTGAGTGGCGCGACGCCAGGATCGAGAAGCTCACTTTCGAGATGGCGCAGCTGCGCCGGGTGAAGTTCGGCAAGAAGAGCGAGCAGCTCGACGCCGAGCAGAAGGCGCTCTTCGACGAGGCGGTCGATGCTGACCTCGCCGCCCTGGAAGCACAGCTCGCAGAGCTGATGGCGGCCAAGCGCAAGGACACCGAGCCCGCGCCCGAACGTCCCAAGCGCGCTGCGCTGCCGCCACATCTGCCGCGCGTGGAGCGGCACCACGAACCCAGCGATACGACGTGCCCCTGCGGCTGCCAGATGACACGCATTGGCGAGGACGTCAGCGAGAAGCTGGACTACACGCCCGGCAGCTTCACGGTGGAGCGCCATGTGCGCGGCAAGTGGGCCTGCGCGAAGTGCCGTACGTTGACCCAGGCGCCGGTGCCGGCGGAGATCATCGACAAGGGCTTGCCCACGTCGGGCTTGCTCGCCCATGTGCTGGTCGCCAAGCATTCGGACCACCTACCGCTCTACCGCCAGGAGGTCATTTTCGAGCGCGCCGGCCTGGCCATCCCGCGTTCGACGCTGGCTGCCTGGCTGGGTGTGTGCGGAGTGCGCCTGCAGCCGTTGGTAGACGCCATGAAGACCGACCTGCTGCGCCTGCCAGTGCTGCACGCCGACGAGACGCCGGTCGCCATGCTGGCGCCCGGCACCGGCAAGACCCATCGCGCCTATCTCTGGGCCTACGCCAGCGGCGCTTTCGAGACGATGCGCGCCGTGGTCTACGACTTCACCGAGAGCCGCTCGGGTCAGCATCCGCGGACCTTCCTCGGTCACGGCACTGGGAGCGCCTGGAAGGGCAGCCTGGTGTGTGACGACTACTCGGGCTACAAGGCGCTGTTCCTCGACGGCGGCATCACCGAGGTGGGCTGCATGGCCCACGCGCGCCGCAAGTTCGTGGAACTGCACCTGGCCAACAAGAGCACGCTGGCGGCCACCGCCATCGAGCTCATCGGGCAGCTCTACGGCATCGAGCGGGAAGTGAAGGACGGGCCAGCCGAGGAGAGGTTGAGAGAGCGACGAACGCGCGCGGCACCGGTCGCGGAGGCCCTGCACAAGTGGTTGTTGGAGTTCCGGCCGAAGGTGCCGGATGGCTCGGCGACTGCGAGGGCCATGGACTACAGCTTGCATCGCTGGGCGGCGCTCACCCGCTACCTCGTCGATCCCGCCTTGCCCATCGACAACAATTTCGACGAACAGCAGATCAGGCCCTGGGCTACCGGGCGCAAGAACTGGCTCTTCGCCGGGACGTTGCTCGCGGGGCAGCGAGCCGCGGTCATCATGAGCCTCATTCAGACGGCCAAGCTCAACGGGCACGACCCGTATGCCTACTTGCGCGACGTGCTGACCCGGCTGCCGACGCACAGGAACAGCGATTTGGGTGAACTCCTGCCGCATCGCTGGAAGCGGTACGAGTCGCCATGACAAGATGCCGTCCCATGACGACCGGATGCCTTGCGACATGACCCAAGAACAAGACCATGCTCTCTTGCAACTGACGGATGAGCTCAAGCGCCACTTGGCCGACATCGTGAATGGCGTGCAAGAAGCAAAGGAAGTGCGGACGGCCGCATACGAGCAAGTCGAGCTGTTGAGCAAGAAGCTGACTGCGATGCTGAAGGGGCGAGAGCTTCTGCCGCGCAGAACACTTCTCATGCTCGACATGGCGGCCAATACACTGGAGAACGAGGCTTCATACGCGAAGGAGCCGGCGCGCGTCACAGCGATGGCGAACGCAATCCGAATGACATTGGGGCTGATCTTGCTAGGCGAGGCGCACGAGGATCGCAAGCCTGGCGTTCCGCGAATCGTCTGAGGCTGACTCCAGGCTGGACTCGACTACTTGCTTGACGCGGCATCCCAAGACTTCTGCCCGTACTCTCGCACCGATGAAATTCGAAATCACGCACATCTTCGAGAAGCAACGCCCGGTGACGCTGTTCGCGCGGCAGCTTGGAGCTGGCGAGTTCAGCCTATCGGAATCGCCAATGCTTGGTGGCGTTCCGATCAAGCGCTACGTGTCCTAGCCTCGATCCATCATGCCGGACGGCAAGCCTGACCTCTCGCAGTTCTCTTTCGTTCTGTCGTCGGCCAACGATTTGCCAAAGCTTGGAGTGGGCCAGATCGTCGAACTCACGTAGCTGGCCTGCGACGTCGGCACACAAAGTCAACATGACTTGGCTGGCCGCTTAC
>NZ_JBDPZC010000037.1:0-2900 GCF_039872765.1 Roseateles flavus
GGTGATCACTCCTCACACCCCCGCCCAGCTGTGGATATCTCGGGCAGGGTAGGTTGAACACCTGGGTCAAATTTGGATCGGCAGGGCCCTCACGGGTGGGTCAAATTTCAGTCGGCGCCAACACAGGCTTTCCGCCAGTGACTAGGTGGAGGGAGGAAGGCACGGTACTCTGATCCCGCTGAGCAACGGGTCACGTGTTGTCAAGCGGATCCCACGCTGGCTGGTCAATCCTTTTCTGTCGTACGACATAAACGAGTGACCTGCCGAACCACGAGCCGGTAAGCAGTTTGTGTCGTAGTTTTCCTGGAAACGTTACGCACTTTCTTGTCGCCGGACTGACAGCTGAGGTAGCTGGCATGTCCTCCTGCTTTATGAGTTGGTTTACATAATGCACATTGTCGACAATTCAGGAAGCGCTGGCAGGCCCTGCGCGCCTGGCTCAAGGACCGCACCAGCGGTCTTTTTTTCGACCTGGCCAAGCCGATATCCCAGCCATGCTAAATCGCCTTCCGAGCGATGTTCCAGGGTTCAGGGAGCTTGCTGAGGACCTGGGTTTGAAGACCTCCGACACACGCGCGATTGCTCGGGCGCTGGGCGTGTCTGAGCGCACTGTTTGGAACTGGTGGGCCACTGATTCACCCAGAACTGCCCGCCTGGCGCTGTGGTGGCTGTCGCGGCCAGGCCACAACATGTGGGATGTTGAGATGGCCAATCGGACTCAGTTGGCGGTGTCGACCAACCGGATCTTGTGGCAAACACTCAAGGCCTACGACGCCGGCACCAGGTATCGCGGCAATCTGGCATGCCGCTATGGCGAGGCGGCCTGCAACGACCTGAAGGCCTGCGAGGATCAGCTGGCCTAGACCGAGACCAGCAGGACCGGCCCGGGATGGGCCAAGCGATCCGGATGCTGTGTTTACGCGGGCCTCGGCGGCGTCGCCGCCTGCTGTGGCATCAGCAGCGGGATGGCGCGGCCGTGGTCTTGAATTGGCCGAGGCCGTTCAGCAGCGGTTGCGGCATCTCTTCCCGTCAGCCGTGAAAGATGTCTGACGGCCAGAAGCGGTGAACCGCGAAGGGCGGCTTTCGGGCAGGCCATCTGCAACCGAAGGGCGAGGCAAGGCACGCCTGCACGCCATGTTGCGGCCACAACAGCTGTTCGTCGTCTAGGATGAATCGTCCATACACTCTGCGTCACGCTCTACAGGTGGGAGCGTAACTAGGGATCCTTGAGGCAATTCGATGGGCTGGCAGGAGCAAGCTCCTGGGCGCTTGTCGTCGCCTCTCCCTGCGCCAAAACCGACAGAACAGGCTCAGAGATGTCATCGAACGCATACCATACCCACCCAATCCACGCTTTCGTCGAATCCATGTCGGAGACCCTCAAGCGAGAGGAGTTCTCGACACCGGAGGTCTCGACCAACGAGAGCTACGCCTTTGCGCGCGACAAGTGCATTGCGGTCGTCTCACTATTAGCTGAACTATTGCGATCCAGCCCACCGGAGCTGGCGAGCCTCACAGGGCTGGGGACGCTCCAGGCGCACTTGCAAGCTCCTTCCAACGAACTGACGGCATTCCTGGGCGACAGGAATCCTACGCACATCGTCACCGCGGCCAGCCTCTTCGATCAACAGGTATTGACCTACTTCTGGGCCCTTCCCTACCGTGGCGACGCGCCTGGGCGCGATGCGCTGGCCACCATCCTCGACAAGTTCACCAGCTCGGCCCAGGCGGCAATTCAACAACTCCAAGGGCGGCACGAAGTAGTCGATGCGCAGTACCAAGCCTTGCAAAAGCGCTCTGTCGAACTTGGAACTCGGCTCGATGAGATGGTCGCCGAGGCTGCCCGAGAGAGGGCTGAATCAGCGGCCACCGTCGCGAAACTGAACCAGACGTTCACTGAGCGTGAAAACGAGCGTCAAGCGAAGTTTGAGACCGCACTCGGAGAGATGGTCGCGCTGCTGACGGCGACAAATGACAGTGCGAAAGAACAGGCGGCCAAGGTGCTCGTCGCGCTAGAGGACCATCGCAACAACGCAGCACGAATCGTTCAGGTCGTCGGGAATATCGGCGCGACCGGCAACTACAAGCGAATTGCAGACGCAGAGGCAAAGCAGGCCAACGGTTGGCGCATCGCTACCATTGGGTTTTTCAGTCTAGGCATAGCTGTCGCGGCGGCAACGTTCTACAAGTTCTGGGGTCAAGCACTGACCACGGAGACTGGCCTTGCCGTGCTAGTTCGACTGCTTTACGCCCTCGCAATCACGGCACCGGCTTGGTATACCGCCCGCGAGTCTGCTCGTCATCGGACCAACGCAGATAGGGCTCGCCAGACGGAGCTTGAGCTGGCCTCCATCGGACCGTTCATTGAGCTCATGCCCGAAGAGAAGAAGATTACGATCCGGGAACAGCTGACACCACTGTACTTCGGGCGCGTCGTTGATCAGCACACCGTTCAGCATCCGCTCGATCTGGGAAAGCTCAAAGACCTCAAGGAGTTCGTTGTGGACGTGGCGAAGGCGGTCAAGGGGTAGCAGGAGCCGCCTTCTTCAGACGGGCACTACGCTTGGCCAAATTTGTGCAATTGCAGAAACGCCCGTTCTTGAAAACGTAGACCTGGGCATTCTTTCCCTTTGCCGCATCGAACCCTCGTAGGAGGACTTGCGGAATGAAGTGCTGCTTGCGACCTGCCACTGGCGTTCCCCCTCGCTAGAGCATGGACGCCTCCGCGTGGGCGTCACTGTGCTTAGGCTGCACAGATCGCCATACTTTCACCGAATCGTAAGCGTCCTGGGAAGTCAGGTTGATCCTCTTGGGCATGCCTAGGATGCTCGTATCCATCAACGACTTGATGGGTACGTACGCACTATGGACCAAGCAACGCCAGGCCGTCGGCGGCGAGT
>NZ_JBDPZC010000038.1:0-2724 GCF_039872765.1 Roseateles flavus
CAGCTCCACGCTGCGCCGGGCGCAGATCGCCACCCGATCGTCCGGCTTGAGCCCCAGTCCCTGCAGATGCCGCGCCAGCCGGTTCGTCTGCGACTCCAGCTCCGCATAGCTCAGCCGCCGACCTGCCCCCTGCACCGCGGTCGCCTGCGGCGTGCGCACGGCCTGCGCCGTGATGCGCTGACCCACGCTCTGCTCAGGCGCCTCTTGCTCCGGCCCTCGGCCCAGCGCCAGCAATGCCTGGCGCTGCGGCTCGCTCAGCAGGGCCAGTTGTGCCACCGGCGTGCTGTCACTGCGCACCATGTCCTGGAGCAGTGCGACCCAATGGCCCAGGTAGCGCTCCATGGTGGAACGGTCGAAGAGCGCACTTGCAAAATCAAGGCTGCCGCGCACCTGCTGCCCGGCATCGTGCAGCGTCAGGGTCAGGTCGAACTGGGCGCTGGCCTGCTTCAGCTCCAGGCTTTCCAGTTGCAGCCCGGGCAGCTCCAGTCGGCCTTCGGGGGTGTTCTGCCAAGCAAAGAGCGTCTGGAACAGCGGCGCATGCGCCATGCTGCGCGGCGGCTGCACCGCCTCCACCACCTGCTCGAACGGCAGGTCCTGGTGCTGCTGCGCCGCCAGCACCTGCGCCTTGGCCTGCGCCAGCAGCTGTGCCACCGTCTGCCCCGGCTCCAGCCGCAGGCGCAGCGCCAGGGTGTTCACGAAGAAGCCGATCAGCGGCTCCACCTCCGGACGCTGCCGCCCCGCCACCGGGCTGCCGATCACCACCTCGTCCTGATTGGCCAGGCGCCCCAGCACCGCCGCCCAGCTGGCCAGCAGCGTCATGTACGGCGTCACGCCATGGCGCTGGCTCAGGGCCTTGATGCCCTGGCTCAGCGAGGCATCCAGTGCGATGTCCACGCTCGCACCGGCATGGTCCTGCTGCGCCGGCCGCGGCCGGTCGCCTGGCAGCTCCAGCAGCACCGGCGCGCCGGCCAGGGCCTGCTTCCAGTACGACACCTGCTGCTGCAGCCGCTCCCCGGACAGCCAGCGGTGCTGCCATGCCGCGTAGTCGGCGTACTGGATCTGCAGTGCCGGCAGCGGATCTCCTTCACCGCGGAGGTAGGCCGTATACAGCTGGCGCACCTCGTCCACCAGCACCCCGATGGACCAGCCATCCGAGACGATGTGGTGCATCGTCACCAGCAGCACATGCTCGCGGGCGCCCAGGCGCAGCAGGCAGGCCCGCACCAGCGGCCCATGCTCCAGATCGAAGGGACGGCCCGTCTCCAGCAAGGCGGCCTCGTGCAGCGCCGCCTCCACATCCGCCTGGCCGCTCAGGTCCTGCACCGGCAGCGCCAGCCCCACGGGGGCATCGATCACCTGCACAGGCTCTCCGTCCACCTGCACGAACCTCGTGCGCAGCGCCTCGTGGCGCTCCACGATGCGGCCCAGTGCACGCTCCAGCGAGGCCGAATCCAGCTCGCCGCGAAGACGAACGGCGACCTGCACATGGTAGGCAGGACCGCCCTCCCCCAGCTGCTCCAGGAACCACAGGCGCCATTGCGCCAGCGAGAGTGGCAGCTTGCCGCTCCTGGGGATGTGGTCGATGGGCGCGACCTCTTCGGGCACGACTCGCCTGGCCAGATTGGCCTTGGCGCGCTCAAGCAGCTCGCGTCGCTGCTGCAGGCTCAGCTTGGAAAGGGAAGGACCGGAAGTCGGCAGCTCAATAGTCATGGTCGTCACCTGCTGGGCGAATCGTTTTGCATCAGCGCTGCCAGCTCCTGCGGATCAAACTGCAGCAGCTGGGCGTCAAGCACCCGCTCCTCGAGCTGGGCAATCGTGGGATGTGAGAAGAGGTCTTGCAGATCCAGCACCAGGTCGAACTCGTCCTTGATGCGGGAGGCGAGTTGCACCGCCATCAGCGAATGCCCGCCCAGCTCGAAGAAGTTGTCGTGACGGCCCACGCGCTCCAGCTGCAGCAGCTCGGCCCAGATGGCCGCCAGCGCGGTCTCCACCTCGCCCTGCGGTGCCTCGTAGCCCCGCGTCGCATAGTCGGACTCCGCCGGCGCCGGCAGCGCCTTGCGGTCCACCTTGCCATTGGCCGTCAGCGGCAGTGCCGCCAGCTGTACATAGGCCGCCGGCAGCATATAGCCCGGCAGCAGCTCGGCGGCCTGCGCTCGCAGCTGCTCGGCGCTGGCCGTGCCCGTGTAGTACGCCACCAGGCGCTGCTCGCCGGGCTGGTCCGCGCGCGCCAGCACCACCACGTCGCCAGCTTCCTCCGCACCCAGTCCGGCCAGCTTGGCCTCGATCTCCCCCAGCTCGATCCGGAAGCCCCGGATCTTCACCTGGAAGTCATTGCGCCCCAGGTACTCGATGGTCCCGTCCGCCTGCCAGCGGCCCAGGTCCCCGGTCTTGTACATGCGTGCGCCGGCCTCCTCGCTGAAGGGGTCTGCCACGAAGCGTTCCTGCGTCAGCTGATCTTGGTTCAGATAGCCGCGCGCCACCCCGGCACCGCCGATGTGCAGCTCCCCGGCCACCCCGATGGGCACCGGCTGCCCTGCCGCGTCCAGGATGTAGACCTGCGTGTTCGCGATGGGCCGCCCGATGTGCGGCGTGCCCTCCCCTGGCTGCAGCAGCCCAGAGGTCGCCACCACCGTGCTTTCCGTGGGGCCGTAGTTGTTCACCAGCTGCTGCCCCGTCGGCAGCCCCTGCGGCCAGCGCCGCAGTCGGTCTCCCCCCGTCAGCAGG
>NZ_JBDPZC010000039.1:0-2648 GCF_039872765.1 Roseateles flavus
GGCCTATGTGCAGCTGGGATCGCTGCCGCTGACGCCCAACGGCAAGCTGGACCGCAAGGCGCTGCCGGCGCCGGACGAGCAGGCCTGGAGCCGGCGCGCCTACGAGGCACCGCAGGGCGAGGTGGAAGCCACGCTGGCGGCCATCTGGGCCGAGCTGCTGCAGCTGGAGCGCGTGGGCCGCCACGACAACTTCTTCGAACTGGGTGGCCACTCGCTGATGGCGGTGAGCCTGATCGAGCGCATGCGCCGTGCGGACCTCCATGCGGACGTCAGCGAACTATTTACCGCCACCACGCTCGCCGAGCTGGCTGCGGTCACGACACAAATCAAGGAGATCACGCTGTGACGGTCATCGACCTGCTGAGCCTGCTGGAAAAGAAGAACCTTGCGCTCTCGCTCAACGGAGACAAGCTCGTAGTCAAGGGCAACGACCAGGCCTTGGCCGACCAGGCGTTCCTGGCCTTGCTGCGCGAAAACAAGCAATCGCTCATCGATCTGCTCAAGAGCGGCAACTACACCGCTGGCTCCGTGAATGGGCCTGCGGTGCCCCCCAATCGCATCCCTGAGCATGCGCAGGCAATCACCCCGGACATGCTCACCCTGGTGTCTTTGGAACAGGACGCGATCGATCACGTGCTGGCCGGTGTGGAAGGTGGTGCGGCCAATGTGCAGGACATCTACCCGCTGGCCCCGCTGCAGGAAGGCATCCTGTTCCATCACCTGATGGAGAAGGAGGGCGACCCCTACCTGCTGCCACAGCTGCTGGGTTTCGCCAGCCGCGAACGCCTGGAGCGCTTCGTGGGAGCGCTGCAGCAGGTGATAGACCGTCACGACATCCTGCGCACAGGCGTGGTCTGGGATGAAGTGCCGGAGCCGGTGCAGGTGGTGTGGCGGCGGGCTCGTCTGAATCTGCAATGGGAGCAGTTCGACCCTGCACAAGGCCCCGTCTCCGAGCAGCTCCAGGCAAGATTTGACCCGCGCCGACACCGGATGGATCTGGGCCGCCCCCCCTTGCTGCATTGCCATGCTGCGCAGGACGAGGCAGCCGGCCGTTGGGTGCTGCTGGTGCTTGTCCATCACCTGGCGATCGATCACACAACGCTGGAGCTGCTGGTCGAAGAGGCGGTGGCGATCGAGCAGGGTCTTGCAGCGCAGCTGCCCCGCCCGGCGCCTTTCCGCAACTTCGTTGCGCAGGCCAGGCTGGGCGTGAGCCGAGAGGAGCACGAAGCCTTCTTCCGCCAGATGCTGGGGGACATCGAGGAGCCGACGGCGCCCTTCGGACTGCTGGATGTGCAGGGGGACGGTTCGGACATCGGCGAGGCCCGCTTGATGCTGCCCATGGACCTGTCCTCGGCGCTGCGCCGCTGCGCCCGCCAGCTGGGCGTGAGCGCGGCCAGCGTGTTCCACCTGGCCTGGGCCCTGATGCTGGCTTGCACCTCGGGCCGCTCCAAGGTGGTCTTTGGCACGGTGCTGTTCGGTCGCATGCAGGGCGGTGAGCACGCGGACCGCGTGCTGGGCATGTTCATCAACACCCTGCCGGTGCGCGTGAACGTCGACGAGCAGGGCGTGGCCGACAGCCTGCGAGCGCTGCATGGACTGCTGGCCAGGCTGCTGCGCCACGAGCACGCACCGCTGGCGCTGGCGCAGCGCTGCAGCGCGGTGCCGGCCCAGGCACCGCTGTTCAGCGCCCTGCTGAACTACCGGCACAGTGCGGGAGGCGCGTCTGGGGAAGACGGCCAGGACGAGGACGAGGCGGAAGACACGATCGAAGGCCTGGGCGGACACGAGCGGACGAACTACCCGCTGACGCTGTCGGTGGACGACCTGGGCGACGGCTTCCAGATCACGGCCCAGGTGGCCAGGCCCATCGAGGCCGAGCGAGTGTGCGGGTTCCTGCACCGGGCGCTGGAGCAGGTGGTGGGCCTGCTCGAACAGGCCCCGGCGACGCCGCTGAATCGGATCGGCGTGTTGCCTCTTGCCGAGCGCGAGCAGGTGCTGCATGGCTGGAATGCGCAGAGCGCCCTGTCCTATGAGCGTGAGGCGGTGCTGCACGAGCTGATCGAGGCGCAGGTGCGGCGCACGCCGCAGGCGGTGGCGCTCAGGGCGGGGGAAGTTGAGCTGAGCTACGCAGAGCTCAACGCCAGGGCGAACCGGCTGGCGCGAAGGCTGAGGTCCCTCGGTGTGGGGCCGGATGCGCGGGTGGCGGTGTGCAGCGGGCGCAATGAGCGCCTGGTGGTGGCGCTGCTGGCGGTGCACAAGGCAGGCGGGGCGTATGTGCCGCTGGACCCGGCGTACCCGAGCGATCGGCTGGCCTACATGCTGCAGGACGCTGGACCGCAGGCGGTGCTGGTGGACGAGCAGGGGCTGGAGGTGCTGCGAGCCAGCGCGGGCGAAGCGCTGCAGGGGCTGCAGCTGCAGGCGCTGGAGCAGGAGCTGGCGGAGGAGTCCGCCGAGGACCTGGCGCGGGACGGGTTGCAGTCCAGCCATCTGGCCTATGTGATCTACACCTCGGGTTCGACGGGCAGGCCCAAGGGCGTGGCGATCGAGCACCGCAATGCGGTGAACTTCGTGAGCTGGGCGCTGCAGGCCTTCCAGGCGGAGGACTTCAGCCGCAGCCTGCTGGCGACCTCGATGAACTTCGACCTGGC